>ONMH01000065.1 GCA_900318875.1 uncultured Lachnospiraceae bacterium
CACCATGCGCATGGACATGCTCTGGGACTGGCCCTGCGGAGTTGCCTACTACGGCATCAGCAGAGCGTTCGAAGTGACAGGGGATGCCCACTGCATAGACCTTCTGAAGGCCAGAGTGGACGAATACATGGAACTCGGCCTCCCGAAGCCCTGGAACGTGAACCGCTGTGCCATGGGGCACTGCCTGCTGTCTTTATACGAGGCAACTGGGGAGAAAACGTATCTGGATGTTGCGGCCGACAAGGCGGACTACCTCGAACATGATGCGCTTCGCTTTGGAGAGGGCGTCCTGCAGCACACGGTGTCTGCAAAGAACGACTTTCCGGAGCAGTGCTGGGCGGACACACTGTTCATGGCTGCGTTCTTTCTCCTCCGCTTTGGCGTGCTGACGAAGGATGAGAGCATCATTGAGGATGCGCTGAACCAGTACTACTGGCACATCCGCTTCCTGCAGAACAGGGAGACAGGCCTCTGGTACCACGGATATAACAACAGGACGGGGGACCACATGTCTGGCTTTTACTGGGGAAGGGCAAATGCCTGGGCTGCTTACACAATGAGCCAGGTGAAAAAGGTCCTGCCGCAGGCGTATCTGTATCCGAAATTCATGGACATCTGCGGCTCCCTCGAGGAGCTGCTCTCCTCGGCAAAGCTTCTGCAGACAGAAAACGGCCTCTGGCACACGATTCTGGATGATCCTGATTCCTATGAGGAGGTTTCTGCCTCCTGCGGCATTGCCGCAGCGATGGAAACCGATGGAAATCCCCTCCGCAGAAAATATGTGGACCGGGCGCTGGTGGGTGTCATGAATGAGATCAGCCCTGACGGAAGAGTGCAGAACGTATCTGCCGGAACCGCTGTCATGAAGGACCGGGAGGGATACCGGAACATCTCCCGGGACTGGATTCAGGGCTGGGGGCAGGGACTTGCTCTGGCATTTCTGTCCGAGGTCCTGCTGCGGATTGAGAACGGGGAAGAGAGAAAAGAGGAGAAGAAATGTTAAAAGGTGATTTCACTCTGCCCGGCGAGGCAGGATGCGAGGAACTGACATTAAAGCTTGCCAGGAAATGGGGCGCAGACGTGATCCGCGACAGCGACGGCACGAAACTCTCCCCGGAGCTTCTGAACGCGGGCTATGACATCTATTCCACGATCTGCGTGATCCGCGGACACAATGCCTATGCAAAGGCACATCCGGAGGACGTCCAGGAAACCTTTCTCATGTCAGATCCCGTGGCAGCAGACACGGAGCCCCTCTGCATTCACCTCCTCTCCGGTTACCATGAGGAGCAGTTTTCCGTCAACGACAGCGAGGAGAGCGTAAAGCTCTGGCAGGTCTTTGACCGCACGGAGAACCGGGAGGTCGCAAGAAACAGCTGGGTCTTTGAGGCAGAGACCGGAAATGTCGTTGTGACAGGGGCGCTCCCCTGCCATGAGTACACCGTCAACTTCCTTGCCTTCCGGATTTGGGAAGAGATCAACATGTACAATTCCATCACCAACGGATGGAAGACGGAGCATCTCATCCCGATCGATCCAAGGAGCGAAACGGCACAGGCATATCTTCTTGACTGGATGGACCGCTGGTGCAGAGAGCATCCCGATACGGACGTCGTCCGGTTCACCTCGCTCTTTTACAACTTCGTCTGGATCTGGGGCTCGGATCCAAAGCGTCAGAACCGCTACACAGACTGGGCTTCCTACGACTTCACGGTGAGTCCGAAGGCACTCTCGGACTTTGAGAAAAAATACGGCTATGCCCTCACCGCAGAGGATTTCATCCACGAGGGAAAGCGCCATGTGACCCACATGCCGCCGTCGCAGAAACAGCGGGACTACATGGACTTTACGAATGAATTCGTCGTGAACTTCGGAAAGCAGCTCGTCGATATCGTGCACCGCTATGGCAAGAGAGCGCTTGTCTTTTATGACGACTCCTGGGTGGGCACAGAGCCCTATGGAAAGCGCTTCCCTGAATTTGGTTTTGACGGCATCATCAAGTGCGTGTTCTCGGGATACGAGGTGCGCCTGTGCGCCAATGTGAAGACGAAGATCCATGAGATCCGCCTGCATCCGTATCTGTTTCCGACGGGACTTGGCGGCGCGCCGACCTTCATGGAGGGCGGAAATCCGAGGCGGGATGCCCTTTCCTACTGGACCCACATCCGCAGGGCGCTCCTTCGGCAGAGCGTCGACAGGATCGGCCTTGGGGGGTATTTGCACCTTGTGGAGAACTTTCCGGATTTCGTGGACTGCATCGAGACGATCGCGGATGACTTCCGGAGAATCAAGACGCTTCACGAGGAGGGACCTGTACAGACACTGCCGATTCATGCAGCGGTTCTGACTTCCTGGGGGAGGCTTCGGAGCTGGAGCCTTTCCGGTCACTTCCATGAGACCTACATGCACGATCTCATCCATGTGAACGAGGCACTCTCCGGTCTCCCGATCCAGGTCTCGTTCCTTGACTTTGACGATGTCAGAAACGACGGACTCGATGACGTGGATGTTGTGATCAATGCAGGGCGTGCGGGAACTGCCTGGTCCGGCGGCGATGCCTGGAGGGATCCGAAGGTCGTCTCTGCGCTCACGGCATGGACGCTTCGCGGCGGTGTCTTTGTCGGCATCGGTGAGCCCTCTGCCGTCGAAGGCTTCGAGCACTACTTCCGCATGGCGCCGGTTCTTGGCATCGATGAGGATACCGGAGAAAGAGTCTGCGAGGGAAGATATGCCTTTTCGGTCGAAGAGGAGAAAGGACTCATCCCGGCAGGGGCTTTCCTTGCAGCAAAAAGCGGCAGGTATCTGACGGACGGCGCGCACACGAGGGTTCTGGCGGCAGAGACGCTGAAGATTGCAGGGTATGATGACCCGGAGCCTGCACTCACGGTTCATCCTTTCGGAGAGGGAAAGGGCGTGTACCTCTCCTCCTTTGCGTTCAGTTTCGCGAATGCCAGGATGCTGTTCAACGTGCTTCTTCTGGCGACAGGACACGGCCTGGACCGGCCCTTTGTGACGGACAATGCGGGGGTGGAGTGCGCATATTTTCCGGCATCTGCAACCGCGATCCTTGCGAACAACCTGGATACAGAGGAGACCGCCTCGGTGCGCATTCAGGACAGAGACGGCAGAGAAAAGCGCATCACAGAGACGCTTGCACCCTATGAGACGAAATTTGTGAAGGTTTTGGACTGAAGACATGAGACAGGCATTCCAATATGCAACCGGCGCAGATCTGGATGTTGCCTCCATGGGAGCACGGCACGGAAAGCACATTTTCCGTGCCGCTTCCTTTGGGCTTACCAGCCAGGGGCGCCCCATTAACAATACGTTTGCAATCAACCTTGCGATCCGGAAAGCCGCCGCGGCTCCCGGCGGCGGAACAGTCGTCATCCCGGAGGGAATCTACCCCGTCTACACGATTGTGCTTGCAAGCCATGTGACGCTCCATCTGGAGAAGAATGCGATCCTTCGCGCAGCCCGGCCGGACCCCTCCCTCGCACGGGGGACGAGGGGCCACGGCGAGAACGGAAACGTACTTCCCCCGGAGGCCAATCCGATGGCAGGTCCGCAGGACGGGGGTCACTCGCACTTCGCAAACAGCCTGATCTACGGGCATGATCTGGAGGATATCGCAGTCACCGGAGAGGGAGCCCTGGAGAGCTTTCTGGATGGGAGCAGTCTCCATGAGAAGGGCCGCACAGGCCCTACGGAGTACATCCTCCGGACGGATGATCCTGCTTCCGGAAGGGACCGGGCAAGGCCAGGGCACTGCGGTACCTGGTTTGGAAACAAGGGCGTTGCCCTTGTCCGCTGCAGGGATGTTTTCCTCGCGGACTTTGGCGTCCTCATCGGCGGGCACTTTGCGTTCATGCTGGAGGGCTGCCGGAATGCGTGCGTCTTTCGTGTTGTTCTTGATACTGCACGCGATGCCTTTGACATCGACAGCTGCCAGGATGTGACCGTGAAGGACAGCTGGTTCAACTCCCCAAATGACGATGCCCTCTGTATGAAGGCAAGCTTCGGCGCGGGAGAATGGATTCCGGAGCGGAATCTCCTCCTTTCGGACTGCACGGTCTCCGGCTTTGATGCGGGCTCCGTCTTTGACGGGAGCTTCTCCACCGACCGGCAGATCGCACTGGACCGCTGCGGTCCGACGGGGAGGGTCAAGTTCGGAACAGAAGCCTCCTGCGGTCTCGACACCGTAATCATCCGGAACATCCGGTTTCTTCGCTCCCGGGGTCTTTGCCTTGAGACCTGTGACTGCGCGAAGATGCACGACATCCTTGCAGAGAACCTCGAGATGGACAGTGTGTCAGGTGCACCCATCTTTATCCGCGTTGGCGACCGGGGAAGGTTCCCGGTCACGGGGTATCACAGGGACAGCATGCTCACCCATGCAGAGGACATCCGCCTTACGGATCCGCAGTGGTGCATTCCCAATACGGAGGGGTATCCCAGATACCCCGCAGTCCGCTATCAGGCGGCGATCCGGCGGGACTTTGCAGTTTCAACGGACGGAAGAGCAGAGATCAGAATTCCGGATCCCGGTGAGCCGTGCCTTGTAAACCCGAAAAATTTCGGCAGCGTGAACGGAAAGACCTGCCTGAAGAGGTGGAATGAGAAAACGGGCAGCTATGAGCCGGATCCTGCAGAAGAAATCCCTGAGGAGGACCGCGCCCTCTTTGCAAATGGCGTCGGCGGCCCTATGGCAGAGGCCTGGAACATCGTGATCCGAAATGTGACGGCAAGGGACATCGACCCGAGGTATCCGATCCTTCTGCACGGTCTCACAGATTCCAGAATTCGGGACATCAGGCTGGAGAACATCGATCTGGAATTCCGGGGCGGCATGACACAGAAGATGGCGGTGGAGCAGCGGCAGCAGAATACCGGACACCGCTTTTCGATGCGGGGGACAAAGACCCTTGCGCAGCTCCTTCCCTGGCAGGTGAACACGTTTTTTGCAAAGGGAGAGGCGCTGCTTCCAAGGGCGGATTATGATCCCGGGAGGAAAGTCTGGAAGAACGACATGTATAACGTCCCGGAGAAACCTGCCGTCTATCCGGAGCCCTCGAACTGGGGGATTCTCCCCGCATTCGGTCTCTACGCAAGACATGTGGAGGGACTGGAGGTGAAAAGCCTTACGGTCAGGACCGCTGTCCCTGACACGCGAAAGGCAGTGGTCCTCGATGATGTCCGCGGCGCAGCCCTGGATACCATCCTTGTTCAGAATGGAAAGCAGAAAAATGCTGTCGTTCTCGTGCGCGATCCCTGGAGAAGAAAGACGGGACAGGAGATGGTCCCCAATGCCCCGTATCATGAGGAGACGGTGACGGATTTCTCCCTGACGCACGCAGACATCCTTACAGAAAGGGTCACGATTTCTGCCCCTGCGCCCGGAACACCGCCGGACTTGGCCTTTCCATTTGCCACGGTGCCTGTCCCGGAAAACGGCTATCTCTATCCGGAAAAGACAGAGGACCTGCCGCTCCCTCTGACGGTCTTCCCGCCCTATGCGCTGTGGAAAGAGCCGCCGAAGAAAGAGGCTGGGATTCCGCTCTCCGGCAGGTTTTTCCTTGTCGACCCTGCAGGGGAAGCAATGCCGGAGGATACCATCGAGTCCTCAGCCTTTCCGGAGAAAAACCCCGTAGTGCCGACAAGAAAGCGATCTCTTTCCTGCAGCGGACTTCTCCTTGCGGGAAAAAAGACGATTCCTGTTCTTCTCACCAGGGAGGGAGAAAATTCCTTCCTGGCAGGGACGAAGGAGCCGATCCCTGCAGCAGACACCATCCTCTTAAAGCTTTTTGTTGATGACGGAAAATACAGATCATCGTGCTTTCTTCCCGTCCGGGTCAGGCTCTGCCCCGGCACAAAAGAGCAAAGGAGAGAGAAAAATGAAAACAATTGAGACAGCCGTCCGGGTACCTGGCGGGGAGGGAAAGCTCACCCTCTATCTTCGCGACAACCTGGACATGGAGAGGTACGCTGTGCGCCCCATGGTGCTGGTGATCCCGGGCGGGGCGTATGCCTTCTGCTCGGATCGCGAGGCAGATCCCGTGGCGCTCTCCTTTCTTGCACAGGGCTGCCATGCGGCGGTCCTTCGCTACAGCTGCGCACCGGATGCGGTATTTCCGACCGCGCTGCAGGAGCTTGCCGAAAGCGTCGCCCTGATCCGGGAGAATGCCAAAGCCTGGCACGTGGATCCGGGCAGGATCTATCTCTGCGGCTTCTCTGCAGGAGGCCATCTTGCGCTCTCCCTCGGCGTCTTCTGGAACAATGAGAAGTTCCGTGAAGTGCTGCCGCCGGCAGAAAAGATCCGGCCGAACGGGCTGATTCTTGCCTATCCTGTGGTGACAAGCGGTACCTTTGCACACCGGGGCAGCATCGAAAACCTTCTTGGAAAGGATCGTGAAAAGGAGGAGCTGCTGACGCTTGTGAGCCTGGAGAAACAGGTGAGTGCGGATGTGCCGCCCTGTTTTCTCTGGACGACAGATGGAGACAGGGATGTTCCCGCGGAGAATTCGCTCCTTCTTGCGCTCTCGCTGCGCGCCAACGGGGTTCCGGTCGAGCTGCACATGTTCCGGAGAGGCGGCCACGGGCTCTCCCTCGGAACAAAGGAGATGAATGAGAAGACAGAAACCGGGGATGTGGCATTTCCGGAGATTCAGGCGTGGCTCCCGCTTGCTCTCACCTGGCTGAACGTGGATGGAAAAACAAAGGAGGAAGACCGTGATCATCAAGGGCTTTAAGATGAAACTGTATCCCGGCATGGAGAAGGAGTATGAGAGGCGTCACAGCCTCCTGTGGCCGGAAATGCAGGAGAGCATTCACCGGTTCGGGGGAAAGAACTACAGCATTTTTCTCGATCCCGAGACGCTGACGCTGTTTGGCACCATCGAGATCGAGGACGAGAAGAAGTGGGCAGAGCAGGCGGATGATCCCATCAACCGCAAGTGGTGGGACTACATGGCAGACATTATGGAGACAAATCCGGACAACAGCCCTGTGAGCAAAGACCTGCATCCGGTGTTCCACCTGGATTGAATGGAGGAAAATTGTGCAAGGGAGGAAGACGGCGGTGAACCTGCAAGAGATAAGAATTCCCCTGGAGGGAGCCTGGAACCTCACCCTGCAGGCTGAGCACGGAAAGAAGAAAGTCTGCGGAACCGTACACCTTCCCTCCACTGTGACGGAGCAGGGCTTCGGGGAAGAAAACAGGGAGCAGGAACTGTTCTTTCTGAGTGAGAGGCGCAAATTTGTCGGAATGGCAGCATTTGAGAGGGCCTTTGATCTGCCGGATTTTGGCGGCAGCCGCGTTCTGTTCTGCATGGAGCGTACCAGAATGACGGCCGTCTTTGTGAACGGAATTCCCGCAGGCAAAAGGGATGCCCTGACGACAGAGCAGCAGTACGACATCACGCGCTTTGTCCATCCCGGCAGAAATCACATCCTGGTGGAAGTGGACAATACCTACCGGGATGCGCCACGGGATGCCATTCTCGGATCCCATATGGCAACGGAGCACACCCAGACGAACTGGAACGGAATCCTTGGAAGAATTGAAATTCGGCTGATTCCTTTTTTCCAGCCCGCCGGCATCCGGGTGCTCCCGGACGCACAGAATAAGAGCGCACTCGTAAAGATTGATTTTGCAGCGCTTCCCGATACCTGCAGGTCTGACAGCATCCCGGTACACCTGTGTATCTCACAGCCGGATTTTCCTGAGGCAAAGGGAGAAGCCGCGTCCCTGATGCTGAAAAAGCGGAGGGAGACAGGTGTCGAAGCGCCATGGGAGAAAGAAACCGTCACGGCCCGCCTTGCCCTTGATCCTTCCACACCGCTCTGGAGCGAGTTTTCGCCGGAAATGACCCGAATCCGGGTGGAGACGCAGTGCGGAGAAGACACCGTCAGCCAGGAGGTGCACTTTGGCCTCAGAACCTTCGATGTGGACCCGGACCGCCACCATTTCCGCATCAACGGACTGCGCACGTTCCTTCGCTCGGAGGCAAACTGCTGCGTCTTTCCGCGCACCGGATATGCGCCGATGGATCAGGAGAGCTGGGAGACACTCCTTCGGACCTATCAGTCCTATGGGGTAAACTGCATCCGCTTTCACTCCTGGTGCCCGCCGGAGGCCGCCTTCTCCTGTGCCGACCGCCTCGGAATCTACCTGCAGCCGGAGCTGTGCGAGTGGTCCTTCCACACGTTTGAAGAGGATGGCGCATATGACTACTACACCCGGGAGGCGGAAAGCATCGCCTGTGCATATGCAAACCACCCGTCCTTTGTGGCGATGACCTGGGGAAACGAGCTGCGCAGTGAAAACCGGGCGCGGATGGGGGAACTCTGCCAAAAGATGCGCGCCTTTGATCCGACAAGGCTCTATGCGGAAGGCTCCAACACCTGGTACGGAGGAAACGGCATCAATCCGGATGCGGACTTTGTGATGGCGCAGCAGAACTATGACAGGATCTGGCGCGGTGCGTTTGCAGGCAATCACGGGTTTGTCAATGACGAAGAGCCGGGGGAGAATCACACCTATACCAGAGAACTGGAGGATGTGAAGGTGCCTGCCGTCAGCTTTGAAGTGGGGCAGTTTCAGAGTTATCCCGATTATTCCGGGATCGGAGACTACCAGGGGGTCCTGGAAGCGCGCAATCTTCAGAGTTATCAGAGGACCCTTGAAGAGCATGGAATGAAGGGGTATGACAGCGCGTTTCACCGCTCCTCCGGCATTCTGGCCAAGCGGTGCTACCGCGAGGAGATTGAAGCTGCGATGCGGACGCCGAACCTTGCCGGAATCTCCCTTCTGGGACTCCAGGATTTCCCGGGACAGGGGACTGCCCTTGTGGGAATGATGGATGCCTTTGGAAGACCGAAATCCTTCTCCGACCCGGCAGACTTTCACCGCTTTTTCTCGGATGTGGTTCCGCTCCTCTCCTTCCATAAATATGTATACCAGGAGGGAGAGAATGCAGCGCTTTTTGCCCTCGTGCACAACTTCGGCCCCACGGATCTGAAGGAGGCTGTCTCTGTCCTGGTAAAAGAGGAGAGCGGAAAGATCATATTTGAAAAGGAGTGGAAGGATGCCGTCCTGCCGCAGGGCACTGTTCTGGAGGTGGGAAGATTTTCCTTTGCCTTTCCGAAAGCAGAGGACCCCATTCCGAAGACCTATACCGCCTGCATCAAAACTGGCCCGCACACGCAGAATTACGACCTGTATGTCTGTCCGGCGCCGCGCGGGATCCCAAAGGACAGCATCGTGACAAAGCTCGACGAGAAAACGCTCTCCCGTCTATCCGGAGGAGAAAAGCTTCTCTTTCTCCCGGAGCGGACACCGGAATCGATTCCTGCGGGATACCCGGTCTCCTATATCTCCGATTTCTGGTGCTGGGGCATGTTCAGCAAAATGGATCCTTCCGGGACGCTCGGAATCTGTCCCGGAATGGATGCCGCACTCTGGAAGTATTTCCCGACTGCGCCGGCATCGGATCCCAGATGGTGGAGCCTGCTCCATGGGGCAAGAGCAGTCCGGGTGACAGGAACCGGGGCAGAGGTTCTGCTCTCTGCAATCGACAACATCCAGCGAAATGACAGGCTCGCGCTTCTTTTGCAGGCACGGGTCGGAAAGGGTTCCCTGCTGATCTCTACCTGCAATACGGAAGATCCGAAGGACCCGATGGTCAATGCGAGCTTTTGACCCTGTTTCAGGGAGAGCGCACAGAACTCATCGAAAGCGGTGCAGTGAAAAACGTCAAAGCTGGCGTGAATCAGGATAAGGCGCCATGCATACTCTCCAGAGAGGGGCAGAGCTGGAGTACCTGCGGAAGCAATTCGGCGGAGGAAAATTATCTCGAGTTTTTCTTTGACGCCAAAAGAAGAATCAATACCGTGCAGATCCGGTTTCTCCCGGATACCTCCCGGCCGCCGGAGGGCGGAAGCAGAGTCCTTCCGGATTCCTATGAGATCTTCTGCCGTGTAAACGGCTCCTGGCAGAGGGCAGAGGTCCTGTTTCAGAGCGCGGTCTCAGACAGTGATGAAAATATCTGTCTCTTCCGGCCGGTCCATGCGGATGGCGTGAGAATTCACCTTCTTCTCCATGCCGGTGCGGGTGTGGATGTCATGGGAGGCGGCGCAGAACAGGCAGGGGATTTTGCGGCTGTTCAGAGCATCCGGATCTGTGAGGCACCGGAGCTCCTTCCCTGACAGGGCAGGCGCCGGAACACGTGGAAAAAGGACAGGAACCGCGAAAAATATTGCATTCGGAATCCTTTCGGATGCACCCCGTATGAAGGATGTGTCCGTACAAGGAGACCGCCTTCAGATCTCCTTCTACTGGGGAGACGGCCTGCACATCGCGGCGCAGGACTTTTCAAAGTACAACGGCTTTCCTGTCTCCCGCATCGACCCCGTGTTGCTGCCGCCTGTTCTCGGCGGCATCGGCGGCCTTCTGGTGGAGGCAGACGGAACCCCGCTCCAGGAGGCAAAGTGCACGGTGGAGGGAGAGATGCTGGTGATTCAGTCAGATGCGATCTCCAGGGCAGGACGGATCCGGATCTGCTTTGCAGAAACCGCGTTCCATCAGGTCAATCTCTTCAATGCGGCGGGAATCCCGGCGCTTCCGTTTGAGAGGGTTCTGGTGAGAAATTGAGGACCTGCCGGATGGGAAGAGAGGCAAATGCCGGGGGGCAGGATCTGACCGGATGTTTTGCCTGCAATTGCACCCTGCGAATGGTATGATTTCTCTGCCGGCTGCAAGGGTCCCTGCTGAGGCAGACCTGCAGGCCGGCAGAAAGGAAATCATGTCAGATCTTGCAAGATTCCGGGAGGGGCACAAAAGAGACTATGAGACCGCCCTCCGGGAAATCAAATCCGGAAGGAAGCGGAGCCACTGGATGTGGTACATCTTCCCGCAGATCCATGGTCTCGGTTTTTCGGGAACCTCTCAGTACTATGCGATCAGGATCCTTCAGGAGGCGGGGGACTTCCTTGCCGATCCGGTGCTCGGCGCCCACACAAGGACGCTCTGTGAGGCGCTCCTGTCCCTGGATACGAATGATCCCTGGCAGGTCTTTGGCAGTCCCGACGACAAAAAACTCAGCTCCTCCATGACGCTCTTTGCCCTTGCGGATCCCAAAGATCCGCTGTTTCAAAAGGTGCTGGACAAATACTATGGCGGGGAGAGGGATGAGAGGACAATCCGGATCCTCCGGGAGGATGGGGAGGAGATCGCATGAGTATGCTCCTTACCATTCTCCCTGGATACCTGGCGGCTGTCAGTCTCGCCGCCTTCTGTCTCTACGGCATCGACAAGCACCGGGCGGTGCATGGCAGGTGGCGGATCCCGGAGAAAGTCCTGATCCTTGCGGCGTTCCTTGGCGGTGCTGCGGGCGCCCTTTTTGGCATGCTGGTCTTTCATCACAAGACGAGAAAGCCAAAGTTTAGGATCCTGGTTCCCCTTGCCCTGCTCCTATGGTGCCTCCTCCTCGGATACCTGCTGGCAGGGTAAGGTAAAGGGACGCTCTCCGTCACGTCCTCGTCCCTGACAGGGGACAGGTGGAAGACCGTCTGCGCAGCAGGCAGAGCGCCGAACGATCCCCTGGGGGAGAACAGGAGCCCGGAACTGTCCTGAAGCGAGGAAGAAGGGGCAAAGTACTGCGCCGCCCTCATGGCGGATACCAGCGCGGAGGGCTGGCTGCATCTTTTTGCAGAGGGCCCCTGGACGACAGAACTTGCCGAAGGCT
>ONMH01000022.1 GCA_900318875.1 uncultured Lachnospiraceae bacterium
CAAAACTCCAGTTAGAGTTTTGAGGTGTCTAAGCTATCGTAGGTATTTTCTCCTATTTCCCGCCTTAGATCTACGCACCAATTCATTTAGCACTTACCCTGCGGGGCTTCCCTGGCTGCACTTCTTTTCTGTCTGTTGTACCGTGTCTGTATGCCACAGGGTGCCAGACCGGTGATGTCTGTGCACCTCTCCTCTCTCACCACCCGGTCTGATCTCCCCAGCCAAAGATTCCTCTGGTGTAGGACATGGTGTTTCTCTCAATGGTCAAATACCCTGATGAGGTCTCATTCAGTGCCGTGTCGGAGAGGACAGCCTCACTGGCAGGGACGCTGATATCAGCGCTTGTTCCAACCGCTGCAGCAGTGTCTGCACGTCCTGCCGCATTCACCGCCTCTCCGGCTGTCACAGCCCCGGCAGAAGTTCCCGCATCCGCTGTCCCGTCCGCGATCGCGCCCTGCGCCGTCCGGTCCTCCTCGGTGCTCTCCGTATCCCCACTGCCAGATCCGGAGGTGTTCTTCTCCTGCGGCAGGCCGTCCTGATACTTGGTCTCCCAGATCGTCCCGTTGTAGTCTGTGACAAGGCAGGTGCCGCTGTAGAGACCATCCTTTGCCTCCCCCGTCACTGCGGTGCTGACGCCGTTGCTTCTTGTCATCTCGTAGGAGAACTGCCCGTTGGGAGCGTCATTCTCGAAGGTGCAGACATACCGGAAGCTGTCCGCCCCCTTGACAGAGACATTCTCCCAGCTTCCGGTGCCGGTCCGCTGCCCGTTCTCGATCGCTCCCCTGTACAGCATGACCTGCCCATTCACTAGGTACAGCGCCATCTGCTGATCCGGATACTGGCAGACCCCGTCATGATTGATCACAGCCGTTTTGACAAGGTCAAGCAGATCCGAGCTCAAGTGCACCGGGATGCTGCTCTGTGCTGCGAGTACCGAGAGCCTTCGGATCGCCTCAATCTCCTCTGCCTTGTTCTGAAGGTCCTCCCCGCCTGCCGCCTTCTGCCCGTTTTCACAGACCGTCAGGGCGTTGTCAAAGTTTCCCGCCTGTTCTGCCGAGTCCGCCCAGGCAAGATACACCTTCCGATAGGAGGCTGTCATATCCCCGTACCCGGATCCCGCAGAGAGGACCGATACCGCATTGGAGAAGTTCCCCTGACTGGATAAACTCTCTGCCCAGGACTGATAGACGGATGCCAGCTCACTGGTGATGGCGTCTGCACCAGAGAGCACGGTTCTCCCCTGCCGGAGCAGAATCACCGCGTTGTTGTAGTCCCCGCTCTCGGTGTACATCTGGCTGTAGCTGATATAGGCATCCTGGAGGTCCTGTCTGACCTGTTCATCCTTGGGATTCTCTGCCAGGGCATCCTTGTAGCTCTGAATGGCAGTCTCATAGTCTCCCCTTGCAAACGACCGGGAACCGGTCTTCTCCGAGCGCCGGAAGAATCCGGAGGTGGCGGACAGAATGATGCTCTCCCCCAGGGCCAGAAGCAGCACCGCAATGCCAGCGGCAGTAAGAAGGGGGACGAGAACCTCTTTCCTCTTCACATGGTATACAGGGCGGCGCAGATAGGTCCGCCCGTGAAAATACCTTCCCTTCTTTGGCGCCTTTTCCTGTCCCTGTTCGGGTTTTGGCGTCTCCTCTGCCAATGTCTGGTTGTTTTGCTCGTTGTCTGTCACAGTGTTTTCTCCTTGTACACGGGATGCGCGCAAAATGCCATGCTGCGAGGCCGTATCGCTGCCTCTGCGGGGGCTGAAGTCCTGCCTTGGCGGTATCGTCCACCCCGGTGCGGGTCTTCGCACGGGGAGTTCGAAGAAATCGGTCATACCTTCCGCTAGCACAGGACGCCGCAGGATCCGGGATCCTGTGCTCCCCCCTTTGCCGCAGCGCTGTCCTCCACGCGGACACCGTGCCCGTGGGAGGCGGTCCTTTGGCATGGATGCGGGGGCAGAGTGCAGAGAACAAAGGCAGTACATCCGGTGCCATCGCGGCGGTCTTTCTCCGGGGCTTTTTGTGGTAGGATTCGCGCATTGCATGGACTCCCGCACGCTCCATGGCCCAGTATACCAAACTCCCGGACCGCTGAGAACGGTCCGGGAGTCTTTCTTGCCCCTGTCGGCTTTACCGTCAATGCGTTTGAACGGCCTTTGCTGTCCCCATTCTCCCTGTCCCATTGCTCCCCCTGCGCTCCCCGCTGCCGATGCTGCTTTGCTGCCTGTCCGGGGCGGGAGAAGAGAGCGTGCCTGCGGGTGCTCTGTCTCCCGGCAGCCTTGCTGGCAGGGATGGCAGAGGATACCTGGCTGGTGGCGGGAGGGATTGGCTTTTCTGCCGGCAGAGCAAGGTCCCTCTGAGATTGCCGTGCAGGGCATCAAGGGCAGTGCCGGACTTCCTCTATGGCCGCATGGCCGCTGTGATCCGGGCTGCGGAGATCTCCCGGAGAGGGCTTTGCTGCCAGGCTTTCTCCTGTTCCTGCAGATCTCCGTTCGCCTTTTGTCCTCTCCTCTGTCTCTGCGGTCTGTGTTGGAAATCCGTTCTGCATCCGTGTTTGGATCTGTCTGCGGATTTGCACGTTCCTGCAGCGAACTGCCTCGCTTACGCTCCGCCCTTCCCGTCGGTGCGGATGCAGCGCACGGCACAGCGGGTCTGACCGCCCACGTTGCAGGTAAAGAGGGTGAGATCCCAGGTCTTTTCCGAATCGCTGTTGTTGTCGTTGAACACCATCTCAGAGACCGCAGTGGGCTGAATGGTCTCGATGTTGGAAACCTTGTAGGGAATCACCGTGCCGTCCACCGTCGTGAAGGTCACCTCTGCCCCGATCGCAGTCCACCGAATCGGGCTGAAGGTCTTCGCATAGTTGTGGCCGCAGATGACGAGGTCATCCTCGTAGTAGCTCCCGGTATATCGGCAGGCGGAGATCTTGAGCCTCTCCATGTCCCAGTCATGCATGACAGGAAGGTGAACGCCGACGGAGGGAATATCCAGAATCCCGATGTAAGCATAGCCATTCACGGTTTCTGTCGGCATCGAGAGGAAGGCGGTGCTCTCCGGCTGCGGCAGGGCAGCGTCCCTTGTTTCTTCCTTCTCCTCCCGGTTCGTGCTGATATCCCTCTCCAGGGTCTTTGCAATGGCTTCCGATGCCGCTGCGGCGCGGTTTGAATCCCAGCGGTTGTACAGGGTAAGTCCCAGTGCCCCGGCAAGCAGCAGTACGCCGAGCCCGATCAGGACATTGCTTCTCCTCAATCGCTTCCTTCCGGTATTCTCCCTGCGGGCTGCCGCCTGTTCTCTGGTCGTCTCTGCCATAAAAAGTACAGGCGCAGACTCCCCGCTGCTTGCAGCGGATAGGAGCGCCGTCCTCCTTTCTCAAGGAAACTGTTAAAATGATATTCGATACAAAAGCGCCAGCCTGGCAGAAAGCCAATCATTTTTCAGGCGGCACATCGGTTTTCGCAGATGGCAGATATTTTCTCCGTTACCATGTGTGCCAATGACCGCCATCCTTGGTTGGTTATACCGTACGACTGTCCCCGGCTGGATCAGTTAACACCGTCTGCAGACTGCGATACGTCTTTTGCTCCCGTGGTTCTCGATGCCCTCTCCCACGGTTTTGCGTCCCGTGCAAGATTCGGATTCTTTGTCCTTCGCCCTTGCCGTTTCCAGCTGCCTGGGGGATCTGGTTTTTCTTTTCCGCACCCTTTCCGTGCGGTTCACGATGCCGCCCGGGAAGCTGCCGTTCAGATCTTCTGCATGCCCCCATAGTTCAGTATAGCAAAATCCCGGGCCGCTGTGCACAATCCAGGACGCTCCGAATTATTTCCTCCCCCATTGTGTCAGGGGATCTCTCGGCAAAGATCCTGCTCTGCTTGCGGATTCCGGGCGTTTGGATCCGGTCTTTCGCGGATCAGAGCTTCTTTTGTTTCCTCTTAGGGACTCCTCATAGACGCTGGTCCACTCGTCCTGTGTGGCAGAGGTTGATATTGCCAGATTTACAAATATGCCCCTATCCGTGATTCCTTTCCTTGTCCTGCTGACGGGTTGTTCAGAGCGGGCTTTCCCTGCCTTTTCCATCGCCCCGTTTAAAGAAGCGGCGCAGGCCAAAAAGGCGCAGGGCTCCCGCTGCTCCGAAGATACAGGTCCGCACCGGGGAAGCGCGTTTCTCCTTCCTGATTGGGAAGCTCCGACAGGCAGGAGGAAGGATTCGCGGCTGTCTTCCACTTCCCGGCGCTCTGCCGCCAAGGTCTTTGATCCGCCTTTACACGACAGACGGTGGCTGCCTGGATCCGCCATGATCCTGAAGAGTCTGATGTCTTTGGAAGATTTCTGAAATCCTGTATGGATCTCAATATCCTGTGACCTTCCATCACCGATGACAGGAGAGATACCGGGCTCACCACGATCGTTCCCTGAGGGTTTTCCGATGCCTCCGATACGGTTTCTCCCGATTAGCCCTGTCTTTCTGCGCTGCGGCAGGTTTCCTTTCGTCTGGATTGGTCTCCAAATACCAGCTGCAGGGAAATGTGCAGTCTTTGTCTCCTGAGAGTGCAAAGATCACCGCCGAAGATCTTCTCTCTCTGCCTGCTCTTTCTGTCCGCTCCACCATTTCTGTATACGACACGATTCCCGCTGCCGCAATTGCTTCCGTGACAATTTGTCAGCAACTTGCAATCCGTGAACAGATACCTGGACAGCGGATCACAGGCGATGCACAGAACAAACTGCCAGCTCTTACTCCCGCGGCAGGAATCACGCCGCAGGCAGGGGACGCTGCAGGGGGCTTGCCGCCTTGACAGGGTTCTCGTTTTTCTCGGCTGTTCATAGGAGCACCGGCTCCGCACTGCTCCCTGCCAGGAAGTGCCCATGCCTTGATCTTCACCACTATGCCGGCCTGGAGATCACCTCCATTTTGTCTTGCCAGAGAGCTCTCCTCACCGCATTGGTTCTCAGGGCATCACCGGTGTAAGAAGCAAGCGTGCGATGCGTGGGATCCTTCCTGTCCTTTCGAAGAAGTCGGCATCGTCATAGCAGGCAGGGCTCTTTGGCTGGTAGTTGGCTGTTTTCTTCCTTTAGAGTGTGCGCCCGCCGGGCGCACCAAAAACCCGGATCGCTGTATGCGATCCGGGACACTTTTGATTGCTGCGCTCTTGATTTTCTCTCTCCCTGAGGGATCCCGCGGTGCAGAGGTCATCCCGCTCATGGACCGCTGTCTTACGCTTTCGCTTTTCTCCTGTTGGAGAGGCCAAGGAGGATCAGGAGGGATCCGGCACCTGCCATGAGCCATACCGGCCACCAGAGCTGACCAGTCTGGGGAAGGCGGCTGGCACCAAGGACCGATCCTTCGGTTCCCGAACCGGAACCCGCACTTTGGACGCCATCGCCGGAATCTCCTGTTCCAGCCGTGTTCTGTTCACGGGAAACACCCTGAACAGATGCATTGCTTGTGTTCGTCAGCTGGAAGACGAGGGAGGAGCCGGAAGCACTGGTGGTATAGGATGCCGTGTATCCCGTGACCTCATCCTCGGCGATCGTATAGCTGATCCGGTTTCCGGACTGCCATACCGGCCAGCTTCCAAAATCAAAGGACCAGTCACCAGAGACGCTTGTGGAGGCGACTTCTGTGCCATTTGCATACAGATGGACCGTGATGGATCCGGGGCGGTTCCCAGCCTCGTTATTGTTGTCATTCCAGATCTTGGCGCCTGTGATGTGTACGGATTCCACATTGGTTGCGGGAGGGGTGACAGGCGGTTCCTCGGGGCCGCCGCCGGGTGCCTTGTAGGTGTTGGTGATGACCACATGCTGTGCAGTGTCTGTGCCGTCATAGACGACAACGCCCTCTGCATCGTTCAGGCGAATGATCACCCGCTGCACGGAAAGAGCATTGCCGGCCGCCCTGACCTGATATTCCAACCGGTATACAGTGGCATCGTAGGTAAAGTTCTCCGCCGCATTGGAGCGGTCCTCATAGATCTCGTAATAATAGTCACCCGTCCTGGTAAAGGTCAGGGTTCCGAACTCGTGCACCGCATTGTCTGCTGCGATGTCCATCGTCTTGCTGTCACCGGTGCTGCCCTCCATCATCGGGAAGCTCGCATCCAGGCGATGGAATACCATCCTGAAGGTCTGGGAGGACGGCGCTCCATCTCCGACGACCCGCTTTAAGACGCCAGGATCTGCTGCTGCAGGGGTATAGCGATTCACTTCCTTCTGCACCTTGGGCAAAGCAGAGACATTGTACACATAGCGTTCGGTCACCTTGTCATAGGCGGGAAGGCTCACCAGGAAGGGAGCAAACGACAGGTACCTGTCACTTGGATCCTTTTGGACCACCAGGTACAGGCCGTGAGGCAGATTGGCAAAGGAAGCTTTGCCATCCGCATCCGTCTTTGTCTGGGCATACGGAACCAGCTCCTTTGCGGCCTGGGCAAAGCTCTTCGCACTCTCCTCGCTTGTCACCACCTCATCCGGGATCCGTTCTCCAGATGCAGTCTGATCTTGCTCCGCAAAGACATCTGCTGTGTAGTAGAAGTGGTAGTTGCCATACTCATTGTCCACATAACCGACCTGGTAGATCGCAATGGATTCCCCGGATGCTGCCGCTCCGCTCCCATGCTCCTTCATTGTCACCGTGAGGCTGCATGGCTTATTCTCGGGCACGTTGGAAGGGGCTGCCTTTGCAGTAAAGCCTGACAGCACCACTGCAGCGGCTGCCATCGCCATTGTGAATTTTTGTAGGAAATGTCTCATCTGGTAACCTCCCTCTTTGTCTCTGGGTACGGGATTGCCCTTGAGGTTTTCCCCTGCCGGCCTGCCCCGGACGAGGGACCTCCTTTTTGTGGATAGCAACGGGATCTTCGGAACAGGTACTGGGACACCTTTCCTGTTCAGCTTTTGCGGATCTCAATCGGGTGTCCTATCCTCTCCGCTTCGGGAAGATCAGGACAGCGATGATCAGGATCAGCAGGATCGGCACTGCCACAAACGGCATGATGTAGATCGGGCGGATCTGAAGGGCATCGGCGATCACCTGGGCCTCGCCATTCTGGTTTGCGATCCGATGTCCTCGCACCAAAAGCCTGTGGGTATTGATGCCATAGGGGGTGCAGGTGACCAGTGTGCAGAGGTCCTGACCCTCTTCAATCTGCAGGTCAGAGAGATCCGTGGGCTCCACGATGCGGATCTGATCCACCTCGTAGGTGAGGGTCTGGTTCAGGATGTTCAGGGTGAAGGTATCCCCCTCCGTGAGTTTGTCCAGGTCCGTAAAGAGCTTTGCCGAGGGAAGGCCCCTGTGCCCGGACAGTACGGTATGGGTGCTCTCCCCGCCGACCGGGAGCGAAGTCTCCTCCAGGTGCCCGATGGAGGTCTGCAGAACGCTATCGCTGGTGCCATGGTAGATCGGCAGCTCCACGTTGATCTTGGGAATGTTGATGTACCCCATATTTCCGGTGCCATCGAAGTTCAGCAGGCTGTCGTACTGCTTTTGCTGTTCTTCCGACATCTTCCAGTTGATCCCAGTCCTGGCAAGCTTCGCGTTATATTCCTCTGCTTCCTGTATTAGGGCATCAAACTTCTCCTGATCCATGTTTGCGACGGTCTCGGTGTAGTTCATGATTGCCCGGGACTGATGGAAGGAGTTCCAGTAGTCTGAGAAAGAAGGATAGCCGATAAGACCGATTCCGATCATAAAGACCGCAACGAGGAGGATGGTGGTCAGGTGCCTTGCAAAGAATCCCTTCTTTTTTGCCGGCGTTGCCAGAGAATCCGTATGCAGTTGTTCCGCGGACGATTCCGTAGCGGGATGTATCTTTGTTTTGCTCAATGGTTTCTGACTCCCTTTGTCTCTCGAACCGGTACTGCAGTCATCGTTTTGTCCAATATGCTTCAAGCTCTGCAGACAGAAGCTCTGCTCCTGTCTGTACAGTTTGGAGCATATGGATCGCTCCATATGTCCCAATCGGACTGCTCTCCCGCCGGAGACCCCGGCGGGTTTGCGATCCGGTAATCTTATTCCTATCCAGAACAGGTATCTCTATGGCTGAGCAATCAAGAATCCCAAGGGGTGGGATCTCCATGGATCACAGGCATGAGGTCAGTCTGAACAGGTCAATTACTTGCTCAGTCTCTTTCTTGTCACCAGGATGACACCTGCGCCGATGGCAAGTGCTGCACCGAGTGCATAGAAGATGGTCGTGCCCATGCCGCCGGTGGAAGGAAGCTCAGCACCTGTCTGGTTGACAACCACGATCGGGGTAGCAGCAAGTTCTTCGATAGTTACGAGAACAGTAGAACCACCTGTTGTCTACTTGGCAACAATCTTTCCATCTGCATCAAGATAAGTGGTAGTGGAAGTTGAGGTTTCCCCAGTCTTTGTTGCGGTTACGGTTACAGGAGCTGTCAGCCTGTTATATCCCTTAGGAGTCTCAGTCTCAGTAATGGAGTAATCGCCAGTCTTAACCTCTTAACAATGATAACGCCGTCTGCAGGAGTTGTGAGTTCATTTACAAGGCCATCACCAGCAGTTGTTCCTGCATAAATGTAAGCTCCGTCGTTTGCAGCTGTGCTCTTTGCATAGAACGGAAGCTGGAATTTAGCACCGGCAAGAGGCTGCCCTTTCTGATCAACCTTCTTAATAGCGATTGCATATGTGAAGAAAGTCTCATCATTAGTGTACTGACTCGGATCAGGAGAAGTACCATCACCAAGAATTGGCTTTACAGTAACAGTGTTCTTATTACCAGCACCGTCGATTGCTGCTGTGTCAGCAACAACACCCGTATAAGTGATAACGAGCTTAGCGCCGTTCTTGTAAAGGCTATCGCCAGCTTTTCCCTCTTTTGCCCAGGTAATAGTCAGTTTACCATCAGCAAACTGCTGTGTTTCAATCGGAGTTCCATCAACTGTGATGGCTTTAACAGTAATGTTAGTAAGAGAGTCTGCTGCAGGAGCATCGCTTATCTCGTTGTCGGAACAAAGTCTGGATCGAGTGTAGCACCCGGTCTTTTTTATTCCGGTTAATGCTATGTTATCGTGTAAGTAGTTTTAACCCCCGGGAGCCTGGCCGGTTGGTCAGGCTCCCTTTTTTGCGAGTTAATAGTTTTTTAATGGTGCCTGGCACCATTTCCTTTTTAATGGGGTTCATTGTTTAATTTGCTGCGGTCGGATCAGGTGAATCACCTGCTCCTGGCCACTATTTTGAGTAGGTTGCTTCTTCTTACTGTACGTTCATGCGACGTCTGGTTACCAGAACAACGCCAGCACCGATTACAAGGATCGCACCGATGATGTAGAAGATTGTGGTACCGATACCACCAGTGGAAGGAAGAACTGTACCCTGTTCATTGATAACAGTACTTGTCTGCTCAAGGTTAGCCGCCGTGAATCCATCTGCAGTAACAGTAATTGTCTGGTCAGCTGCTTTATTGTAACCTGCAGGTACGGTGCTCTCTTCGAGAGTATACTGACCTGCTCCGAGACCGGTGAATACTGCTGTATAAGTTGTTGTTGCGTCTTCGCCTTCGCCCGTCGTTACTGCAACGGCTTCAACTTCAACACCAGCTGCTGTCCAGTTAGCGGTTCCATCAGTTGTTGCGCCTGCATAATACTGACCATCAGCATTTTTCAGTTTGAACTTTGCACCCGGCAGAGGATCTTTGCCATCGGTCTTATTTACTGTGATTTTTGCATTATAGACTTCGACTTCATCAGTACTTGTATTTGATGAACCATTATCACCAGATGTCAGTGTAGCGGTATTCTTTGCCGGATCGGTGGACAGAGCAGCTGATGTGATCTTTCCAGTATAGTTCAAAGTAATTTCTGTACCGTCAGCAAGTCCAGAGATGTAAGCATCTGTAAATGTTACAGTAAAACCTGTGTCAGTTTTTTCAACTACAGCTTCAGTTGCAGTAGGAGCAGTCCCTGCTGATACTGTGATTGTTACATCCTCATTGTATGTCATATTTGTCATGGTATCAGTGAAGACTACGTTCTTCGCACCATGAGTCTTAGTAATAACAGCCGTAAATGCCTGATCTGTTCCGACAGCAGCAATTGCCTTTTTAGCTTCTTCGCTATACTGTGTTCCAGCTGACTTCTTAACTGAAGGAATAACGTTCTTGTCAGATACCTGGACATTTCCGCCCGCATTTACATATACAGCTGTACCGGTTGATGTCTCAATGTAGTAATAACCAGGATCAAGCGATTTCGAGGTTCCTGCTGTTGTTCCAGTCGTAGTAACTGTGTCTACTAGTACTTTCTTGTCATAATTAGCCAAAGCAGTTGCCTGATCATCTAAAGATGCAGGAGCAGCTGTAATATAGCCTCTTACAGCTGTAAAGCCTGTAGGAACATCTGTATCCTCACATCCAGCAAGCAGCTTATATGCAACAGCGCCAGTAGAGCTATTTACAGTTGCATCAAATACCTTGTAAATTTTATAAGTATTAGTACCAGTAGCTCCAGAAGGTGGAGTAATCGTGATGGTTCCAGTTGCTGGTGTTCCAGTCGCAGCAAATACGCTTGTGCTCATACCAAGTACCATAACTATAGCAATCAGCAGAGCGAAGATCTTTTTCATTCTCTTCATGATCGTTTCATCCTTTCTTGTAAATTTGTCCCTTCAGGACTTCCGTCTTTGTTTCAGCCCATGAAGGGCGATTGACACAGTTTATCCTCAGATGACAAGAGCCCGGGCTGTCCTTTCGGTGTCTCGACGGAGCATCGACGGGGCAGTCCGTTGTTTAGTTGTGTCTTCCCTGCATCCGACAGCTCTTGGATTATTGCTTTCAGCAGTTCTGACTCTGTGCGTCTTCAGATTCGGCGCCGTTTATTCGTCGAGATCAGAGGCTGTTAGTTTAACCTCCTTTCTCTACGCCTCATCCTGAAGCCGTACATCAAAGCAGAAGCAAGTATCAGGGCAAGTCCGCCTAATGTATAAGGTAGTGTGCCGGAACCGCCTGTGGAGGGAAGCTCGTAGCCGGATGAGTTATATATCACTATTTCCCATACATCCCGGTTTTCGCTGTCTTTAACTTTTTCACAGGATAATGGGGCACCGTTCATCGATGCTTTAATATTATTTGCACCGACTGTCGTGATGATTACAGGCGAATCAAGCAAAATATAACCATCCAGCGTTTCTGTCTCAAAAAGATAATAACTGGTGTTCTCTTCCAAGCCGCCCAGGCTCAGCAATCCAGAGAGATCCGTACTTCCGGATATAAGCGGTGTCTCTCCCTCGCGCGGTTTGCCGTCTTCGATCTGTCCGACCTTGTATAAGGCAAACTTAACATTTTTCAGATAATGAGCACTTGTTCCTTGCTCCAGTTTCCTGATACGTACCGGATCTTTCGGAGTGTTCTGAACCGTAATCGTTATCTTCCCATTCTGAAAAGCAGCATCCGCTATATCCGAAGATATCTGCTCTATCTTCCAGTGTCCGGACTGCATGGGACGCTCTGCACTCTGAAGCGTGATCTGTCCGGTTGCGGAAATTGTAATTCGAATATCGATACCCAGAGAATTGTAACCGGAAGGCGTATCCTTTTCCCTGAGATAATAGGTTCCAGGTGTCAGACCATTGGAATTCTCCGAATTCTTCATGACGATTTTTGGAATAACTCCATTACTATCCGTCACCAGATCTTCATAACCGCTCATAGGTGTATAGTCAGGCATCGGATAAAGCGGATCCGGAATGCCGTTTACGGTTTCGAAGACTTCACTGTATAGCGCAAAGTGAACACCTGCCATAGGGTTCTCGGTATAAGAATCTACCTTCACCGCCTGAAGGGTATAATCCTGATCCTTAATGGTAACTGTCGGCATAGACGTAGCTGTCGGACTGGCAACCTGTGTAATTGTGTAATAACCATTTTCAGGGGCTGTTTCCAATCCGTTGACATACAACTTGTTGTCTGCATCAACTTTAACAGTAAGTGACTCCATCAGAGCCATATAGCCATAGGGTGCAGAAACTTCTGTCAGCGTATATTCCTCATTCATTACCAGATAGGCAACCGCAATCAGACCGTTTTCATCGGAAGTGAACGTCTTTGTCTTCCCGTCATTCCCGCTTAAAGTGAACACAGCTCCGGAAAGATAGTTCCCGTTACTGTCTGTCTTAACCAGCTTTATGCCCGGACGTGAATTCGAAACCGTATCGGTTCGCGAATTCACGTTATTACCGATTTGTTCGGCTGACAATTCTTGCCTGCTGTAAGATACTGTGTATGTGTAGCTGGAAGAATAACCTTGCTCACTGTCTTTTCCTTCGACGTCGATCGAATCGTCTTCGATTTTCTTCTTGATACTGTCATAATCGGTTACTATTCCCGTATCAGGATCTACAGAAATGCTGCTTCCGGTCAGCGTCACCTCATACACCTGATAATCATTCAGTGTCTTTCCAGAAGTCAGATCACTGAAGAACCAGCTGATGGAAGTCGCCGGGTCCTTTAGACAGCGCACGGTCCCATCGATCAATTCGTCATCAAGATAAACCGCGAAATAAATATCTTCGTGGGAGTCCATAAATGCTGCGTCAGACCAGACTTTCCTGACAGTCAATCCATACCCGTGCTGATTGTGTACAGAGAGCGTTTCGTTGGAATTATCAGAACTTACCACCCCTTCATTAGTGCTTATTCCTTCATTTGAATCCTTCTCAAAAGCACCGTTTGTAAATGTGTAATCAATCAGATTGTATCCGCTCGGATTCTCAGTGGATCTCTCTTCAACCTTGAAAGCAGTCCCGGACATTAGCCCTGGAATCTCAATGCTGTAGCCTGCCCTGATCTTATCCGCAGCTCCGCCGGGAGACGTATAGAAGGTCGCCTGTTCCTGCTGGCTCTTCCACGGATATGCATCCGGGACATCTGTACTCAGGTCTGAGAAATTGGTCTTGTTGGTCGAAACAAATCCGCCCTGGCTGCTGTCGTAGGTACAATAGTATCCGTCAGGATCCTTAATATAGTATTTCCCCGTGTTATAAACCGTGTACTGCCCTGCGTCATCTTTTCCGATATAGATGCGGAAACAGAATTCAGTATTGTCCGCATTGGCACCTGTTCCACTACGGATTTCGGTTGTTTTATTATTGTTCTGCCAAAGCCGTTTGGTGATCGTCAGCGTCTGGAGAGCATTCTGGCTAACGTGGTTTTCATAGATAACCTTCTTACGTCCGGAAACGGTGTCAGAAACGATCTGGTAATTCTTCAGCGTGCTTGAATCCGAAGCAGAGCTCCCTTCGAGAACGACCCCATTTGCTCTCACCTGATCATAGGTATTGGGATCGATGCCGCATTCTGAAAAATAATACTTCGTTGTTTCAGATGGAAGCTGAATTGAAGCTGTCTGCCCGGGCTTGAGGAAGAAAACATGGTTGTAGTCCAGCTCGTCAACTGTATATGTCCCCTCGTACGGAATTGCATTTCCGGTTTTACTGTCGGTGACTTTGTTCTGTTCTTCTTCTGTTTGTCCGAAAAGAACATACTGTTTTCCGCTTGGCAGTTCTTTCTCAACCCAGATCTGGAAAGGGAAGGATGCATCGACAGTATCCGTACCTGTAACTTCCTTTTCCAACTGGACTTCGCCATCAACATAGGGAGCCAGGTTAAACCGCATATGAAGGTTGGATGCACCAGCTCCGCGCTCCATATAAAACATACGCATGGTATGGCCGGAATAATCTTTGAATACCGTGCCGGTGTTGCTACCGTCATCATCAAAAATCGTATTCAGCCAGGCATTGACCTCACCAGCAGAAGCACCAGAATGATTCTCCAGATATGCAAGTCGATACTGTTCACGAAGAGTTGTTGTTTGGTAACCGTACTGACTGGACTGATATGTAATGATTCCTGTCCGGAAATTTATGCTGCCATCCAATGCCGAGTGTATGCCGCCTAAATCCAGCACAAGCATCCCGTCGACAAAGAGCCAGAAATCATCATCACCTGAGAATTCAAAGATCAGATCATGGCCCCAGGCATCCAACCCACTGGCGCTCTGCATGAATCTTGCAGACAGCTCCATTCCAAAGAAATGATCTACATCCGGCAAGCTATGGGTACCGTTTTTGATCTCATACATTGCCTCGCCGTATCTGGGATCCAGTGTCGAGAG
Source organism: uncultured Lachnospiraceae bacterium (assembly GCA_900318875.1). GTDB lineage: Bacteria > Bacillota > Clostridia > Lachnospirales > Lachnospiraceae > CAG-791. The sequence continues at coordinate 14,121 of ONMH01000022.1, forward strand.
TGGGCTGGCATGGATATCCGTTGTGTTTTGGTATTGTGTTGACTTTTTGATTGTGATTGGATTCCCATCATCATCAAAACCGGTAATCAAATCATTATACGGAAGGAACTGTCCATGTCTAAGAGTATCCTTTCCGACCTCGCCTGATGTTCCGAGCTGATCATAGATTACAAAATCCCCCACCTTGTAGGTGCTTCCGCTCGGAGATGTTTTTCCGAACCATGGATCATCTGAACTGGTAATCAGATGAGCAAAATTCTGTGTGCTGTCATATTCAAAATATCCTGTCTCTTTATATGTGTTCAGAAGAAACTGCTGATTAACCGTCAATGTATTATCATATAGATTGCTCAGTGATTTCTGTTCCCCGTAAACAGCAATAGGATAATCGTCATTACCCATATTCCGTTTTACCAAGTTCTTCGAGCCAAACCACTGAACATATGACGTGTTGCCAAGAATACTGTTCATTTCGGTAGACCGGCCATTATTTACGTCACCATAATCCTGCATTTTCAATGTGATGCCAAAAGGCTCATGATCGATTGTTTCTACCAGAGTAATGTCTCCGGATTCTTCCATTGTCATCTTTGCGAAATAGAAGTCCCACGCCCTGGACATAGGCGCTGAAATCAGCTGATAGTTCTGAACCATCAATGATGCATAGTCATAATATGCGTCGTCCCATGCCAGAATCGTGCTGTAATAGTTATTGTATCTACGGCCGTTCAGGTTAAGGCCGATCTTATTGTCAGAGAGGAAATCGGTTCCGGAAACCTGAGGAGTTAGGTATTTTTTCGAGTAGTTATTCTGCAGCTCATAGTAATAGTTCGGTGTGGTAGTTCCTTCGTAGTAATACTCCGTGAAATCCCACAGCATCGTATTGACTTTGCTGCCGACCCAGGAAATCGTATCCCCTGATTCATAGGCCTTGACCAGCATCCCGTCATAGTCGATCGCATAATAATCGTACCGCAGTGTGTCTTCATTCCAGATACGGGTGTAGATAACGACCTGATCACCATTTTTGATATCGTAATTAATGGTGCCGTCAGTTTCCGTTCCGGAGATGCTGACTTTTTCCGCCGTATAAACTACAAAGTCATCATCGTTAAGTGCTGAGAGTTCAGCGAAATTCATCCAGATGTTGTTCGTAGCGTTGCTGGCTGCTCTTACAAACTGGGTGCCGCCGTTCCATTGTAAAACACCATTTTCTGTACTGAATTTATGTTTTCCCGCATTGCTGCCGGTGCCTTCTGTAATGGTTATTTTGCAGTCATCATCCAAATCGTTCTGATCGACCAGTGCAAGCCCGGTTGCGCTGATCTTCAGATACTTCAGATTATTATTGACAGGAATCGTAATATAATATTGGCTGTCGCTGATGCGGTTAAATGTCCACATGCTTATATTACTGTTATTGGCAACATAGACATTATCCGTTCTTCCGACCGGATCCACACGGACGGTCGTTGTCTTTCCCTGCAGTCTTACAGAATTCTGAATTGCAGACATCATCGCAACGCCGGAAGGCTTGGTTCCATTCACTGTATTGATGATTCCGAATGTTTTTCCATCCAGTTCCGAAAGATTCTCAATCGTAACAACGGCATAAACAGAGAAGCCTTCTGTATCAAATGACACTGTGTCACCGTCTGTATCATTTTCAAGGACTTCTGTCTCTTCCCCAAAATGGACGACCTTTGTTTCTGCCGCGCCTTCCATTTCTTCTCTGTCAAGGAGTCTGATTTTCACCGATACAGGCGCATTCAGTATAACCTTGTCGCCGTTTTGATCAACGATACTGATATCCAGAAGCTTGAGGAAAAAGAGAGCAGTCACATCACTGTCAATTATTGATGCGGTCTGCTCTGCATAGGAACTATATTCTTTATCTTCCTCGGTAATCTCCGTCACAAGAAGTTCTGCTCCGTCAGGGACTAACTTCATATGTCTCTCCACTGGCAGTGATGTACTTTGTTGTCAATTCTGAAGTTCCGACAATTGCATACACCGAGAATCCATTGGCATCGAACTTGACTTCATGGACCTTCTTCTCGGTATCCGATGTGTCAGCCTTTGTCTCCGGAGTCAGGACCTGGACCTCGTCGTTCTTCTCATCGAAGTGGACGGCCTTCATCTTCGCATCAGCGCCTACCTTGACAGCATTCTTGTACTGCACGCTGACACGGACATTCCCATTCGGCTGAATCTCATCTCCGTCCTCGTTCAGAATCGTGATGTCAAACATCCGGACAGAGGCGTCATCAACACTGGTCTCAATATCATCAGACGATTTCTTCTCAGCATCCTTCTGTACCGCTTCTGCCGCCTGATCCAGCTTCTTCTTGAACTCCTCAGAATCCTTATCGAGCTCCTTTACGTTGAGCTTGGAGTTCTCCGGGATCTGATTGTCCTTCGAGACACTGACCTCAATGGTATAGTCCTCGCCCTCGTAGGAGAGTTTCCCCTCCAGGAAGTTTGTCTTCTGCTTTGCCGTAGAGACCGCGTAGCCAAAGGTCTGGCCGTCTACGATGCCGGTGTAGGAGATTCTGGTCTTTCCCTCTGCCACGCTGAGGCCGGAGTCAGAGAGCTTTACGTTCTCCTCTGTCATCTCCACTGCCTTTGCTCTCTTGACCATCTTCCGGGCAGCCTCTGCAAGATCTGCCTCCTTATTAAAGGTCAGGGTGAGCTCGGCATCCGCCTCGGGTTTGCGGACATTGCCGTCCTTGTCGGTGATGGTGACCGTGGCAAGGCCGCTGTCGGTCAGCTTGATCGTATCGGGATCGATGATGCTGGTATCGGTCCAGATGTTGTCGAGGAGGGTCTTCTGCACCGACTCTCCGGTGACGGGTGTGACCTTGAGGAGGGATCCCTCCGGGATCTTTGCCTCCTCCGTCAGGCGAAGGCTCGCCTCGATGGAACCGTCCTCTGATTTGCCGGTCAGTTTTGTCGCATAGACGATCTTCTTCTCTGCCGTGGTGACCGCATAGCCGAATGCACTCTTTGCACTGACATCAGAAAAGGAGACGGTTGTGATCCCGTTCCCTGCAGAGAGCGCCCCGCTGCCCAGGGTGATGGTCCCGTCAGATCCTGCCGCCAGGGCTTTGTGCTTCTTCACAAAACCTTCTGCTGCTTCAGAGAGGTCCGCCTCATGGTGGAAGGTCAGCTTCACCGAGACTCTGGTCTCCGGCCTGACTTCGTTCCCATTTCTGTCACGGATCACAAACTTCACAAAGCGGATGTCATCCGCCTTGGCGGTGTCCCTGTTCACACCCTCCTCATCGCCCCAGAACTTGTCCAGGACGCTGCTCTCATTGACAGAGGCGGTCTCCACGGTGAGGGAGGATCCTTCCGGAACCTTTGCATCCTTCCCAAAGGACAGGGCTGCTTCCACCGCGCCGTCAGAGGTCTTTCCGGAGAGGCTCTCGAGGTAGTTCACCTTCCTGTCCGCCGTGGTTACCGCAAAGCCGAAGGTATTGCCGGAGAGCGTTCCGGTAAAGGTAGCGTAGGTATGGCCATTGCCAGTCGAGAGATCGGTTCCTGTCACGGAGACGGTCCCGTCAGAGCTGACAACCAGGGAGCCGTACTTTCTGATTCTGTTCTCCCCGGGATCGGAGAGATTTGCCTCGCTCCCGAACGAGATCTCGATGCTGCAGTCGCTGTCCGGGGTGATGTCGTTCCCGTCCGCGTCCTTGACGGCGAAGGAGACATACTCGGAGAGATCGGTGGTGATGGAGGACCGCTCGATGCTGTCCATGCTTCCGCTCCAGAGGGCGTCCTGAACCTTGCCGGTGTCAGCGCCTGCCCCGTAGATCACAAGGGATGCATTCTCCGGGATGCCGGCACCGTCTGCAAAGCGGACAAGTGCCTCGAGGTTTCCGGAGGCTGCCTTGAGCTCGGAAACCGTGCCGATCTCTTCCTCTTCTTCCGTGGTCTCCTCAACGGACTCTTCCGAAGATTCTGTCGTCGCGTCCTCTGCCGTCTCTTCTTCCGTCAGGGCGGCGTCCGCTTCCTCGGTCTCGATCCCATCAGATGCTGTTTCCGTTGTATTCACTGCGGAAGCTGTCTGATTCAAATCGGCAGTATCTGCGGGCGCATCGTCCTTCGTCCCGGTCTCTTTCGTCTCCTCCGATCCGGATCCCGCCGCTGCGCTCTCGCTGGTGCCCTGCTCTGTGGAAGGAGCGGTGCCAGTTTCTTCTGCCGGCGTCTGCGTGGCCGTCTCTTCGGATGCGGCGGCAGGTGTTTCCTCCACCGCTGCCTGCGCGACGGGTTCCGGGGCAGGGGCCTCTTCTGTCTCCACAACCTGCGGCTCGGAGGGGGCAGGCTCCTCCAGGACGATGCCGCTGTCAGCGGCAGCCTGGTCCTCGGTCAGGGTCGCTGCCGGGATGATCAGCGAGTACACCGTAAAGAAGACCACGGCGCTTCCCATCGCCACAAGGGACTTGAACCAGCGGCTTCTGAAGATCCGCTGTGCCTGGATGGACCCGGCCTTCTTTCTGGTCTTTTTGCTGAACTGATTTCCCATGTCTTGCTTTCTCATTTCCATACCCCCGTGAAGTGCATCCGGTGTGTCAAAGTTCAATGGCTTCACTGTGCAGCGGTTTTGTCTTTCTCTGCACCCTGCTGCCGGTGCTCTGGCCTTCGTTGTTTCTCAAGCGGATCGGACCGCTGTTTCGTGCTGTTTTTGTCTCTTGTCTCAATGGATCTTCCCGAAACTTGTGAACGGCCATACCGTCCACGCGAGCCTTCCGATCAGCTGCTCCTCGGAGACACAGCCGACGGCGGTGTTTCTGGAGTCCACCGAGACATCCCGGTTGTCTCCCATCACGAAGTACTTGCCATCCGGTACCTGATAGGGAAGGGTGATGTTGGTATCGCCCAGGGCCTTCGCCCCGTCCGGGAGGTAGCTTTCCTCGAGGAAGACGTTGTTGACGTAGACGTTTCCGTCCTCATCGATGTCCACCCAGTCGCCCGGTCCTGCGATCACGCGCTTGACGAGGACCTTGTTGTTGTAGTAGAACGCGACGATCGATCCCTCTTTGAAGCTGCTGGTCTTTAGGGTTACCACGATGCTCCCGTCCGTCAGCGTCGGGGACATCGACTCGCCGTAGATCCGAAGCACCGGCATCCAGAGCGTTGCGATCAGGACAGCGATGGCTGCCACCACCAGAAGGGTGAACACGGTACTTCGCAGTACGGAGTGATATCGGTTCTTGTACTTCACCCGGTTGAGCTCGGCCTCCACCTGCCCGGAGGTGGGGAATGCGCTGTATTCCACTTCTGTCATTTCCTTTCCTCCCCGGATCCCGGATTCCGTTTCCTGCTTCCCATTTGTTTCCTCTCGTCTTCCTGCATCCGGTTCCGGCAGTCTTTCCGTTCCCGGATCGCCGATCCGATCTCTCAGCTGTCCTTTGCCCGGAGATCCTCGTACTCGATCTCCATGGATGCCTTCTCCTGTGTCTCTTCCGCCGAATCCGGGAGAAGCTCTTCCAGTTCCGTCTCCGGCACCTGTATGTCCCAGTCCTCTTCTTCCGGATCTTGCTGGCGGCTTTCTTCCTGCAAAGTCCGTTCCGAATACGCCGGCTTCTTCTCGTCTTCTGCCTCTTTTGCCGGTTCCCGGCTGGGATCCTCCGCCTTCTTGTGATCGGATTCCTCCATCCTCCCGGAATCCTCCGGATCCTTGCCCTTTGATTTCACGGAATCTTCCGCTTTTTCTGCAGCCTCCGTGACAGGCTTTCCGGTAACGCCAAGGACGTAGTCATCTGCCGCCTTCTGTGCGGCTTCGAAGATCCTGTTGAGCTGTAAGGCGGCTTCTGCGATGTTTCCCGCCTTCTCCAGCCGGATCCTCCGGTCCGCGAGCTGATTTTCCAGTTCCTCTACCTTTGCCTGCGTGGCTTCCAGTTCTTTGGTCTGCTCCAGGAGCAGCTCCAGAAGCTCTGTGCGGGAGAGCTTTTTCAGATCCAGCTCCCTGCCGTTGACGATGCGCCTGTTTTTGTCGTTGTTATGTCCTGCCATCCGTCTGCGTCCTGTGTGTGATCGTCTGTGATCACGTCTCTTTGCGGCCTATTGTCTGACTGTTTGCTTCCTGGCCTCATGAAAACAGCTATCTGATACTGATGAAGATACTTTATCAACAGATATCGACGTCTTTAACTCCCCTGGTGGGGAGTTCCTATTTTTGCAAATCTTTATGATTGTTTTTGTGATTTTTTATAAGTTTTTTGGTTAAAGCCCCGCCAATCTGATGATGTTGCACAACAGCAAGCGTCCGGGCCACGATTCTCTCGTGACCCGGCCGCGTTCTCAGATATGCTTTGTGTCCTCCCGATCCCCTGTTCTGTCTTTTCCCTGTCTTCCCGCTTCCGCCTCTGTCGCTTCTTATCCGCGGTTGTCTATCGCCCTTCCTGTTCGAAGCTTCCCTCCCCCTGGGAACTTCTTTTCCGGGGCAGTTGGTCTTTTGTCTCTCAGTCCCTCTTGTACAGATCTCTCGTGTAGACCTTCTCCCGCACGTCATCCAGGCAGCTGTTGTAGCGGTTTGCGATGATCGCATGGCTCTCTTTCTTGAACTTCTCGAGGTCGTTCACGACAAGGGAACCGAAGAAGGTGGTGCCGTCCTCCAGGGTGGGCTCATAGATGATGACCGTGGCGCCCTTTGCCTTGATCCGCTTCATGACGCCCTGCACCGAGGACTGGCGGAAGTTGTCGGAACCCGCCTTCATGGTCAGGCGGTACACGCCCACCGTGACCTTGTGCTCCTTCTTCCTGTCGTAGCTCTCCGAATTGCCGTAGGTT
>ONMH01000053.1 GCA_900318875.1 uncultured Lachnospiraceae bacterium
AAAATATTTTTTGATTTCAAACGAAAATATAAATACGAAGAACATAACCAGCGCGGGAATGGCTCCTTCCGGAGTCGGTCTGCCGATGCGGCGATCGCGGAAGGAAACCTGCTGCAGGGTTAGAGGTTCAGGAGCCCATTCTCCCTTGGAAATGGCGCGACAACAGAGGCGAATGGCGGCAGAAAATTCAGATAAGTTGTATGCGCTTACATTTCTCCACCAAATGTGTTATAATGTACTTAATTATCAGACATTAATGCGCATCAGATGGCCGCGTGAATTCTCCAGGCGCGGTACCGCTCAGAGCAGTGTGGAGAAGGAAAGGAGCGAAGAAGCATGTGGAAAGTCGGAGATCATGTACAGTACGGCACGGATGGGGTCTGCCGGATCACGGATGTGCAGATGCTGGACCTCACCGGAGAGGGAGAGGAGGAGTACTTCATTCTCACCCCGCTGTACAGCAAAGACACGACGATCTATCTGGAGACGAGGGATGCAGAGACCAAGCTGAGGAAGCCGATGAGCCAGGAGGAAATTGACAAGGCCATTCTGCAGATCCCCGGCCACAGGATGAGATGGATTTCCAATGAGAAGGACCGGCAGAACCGCTTTGGCGCCATCTTAAAGGAGGGGTCCCTTGTGGAGCTCCTCAGTGCGGCAAGTGTGCTGTACAACAAGAAGCAGGAGCAGACAAAGGCAGGGAGGAAGTTCCGCAGATCCGATGAGCTCTGCCTCTCCCGCGCGGAGAAGATCATCTCCCGGGAGTTCGCCTACGGCATCGGCAAGACACCGGAGGAGGTGCCAGCCTACATCGGAAAGCTGCTGGAAGAGGCATAAGGAGAAATAAGTCGGCAGAGGGGCCGGGGACCGCAGGGTCCCCGGCCCTTCCTCCGGACCGGGAAATCGCAGTCGGGCAGGATCCTGTCCGACTGCCTGTATCCTGCACCGCTTCCCATATGGTACACTTCCTGGGAACGAACCAGGGAGGCGGGTATGAAAACGTGCATCATTGTCTGTGCGGGCAGATTTTCGGGAGAGCAGATTGAAAAGAGGGAGGGAGACCTCCTCATTGCAGCCGACAACGGGCTGACCTATCTTGCAAGGCAGGGCCTTTCGCCGGACCTTGTGATCGGGGACTACGACTCCCTGGAGGCAGAGGGAAGAGAGTTTCTTGCAAAGATCAGGGCAGATCACCCGGACAGGGTGATCACGCTCCCTGTGGAGAAGGACGATACGGACACCCTCGCCGCGGTGCGGGAGGGCTTCCGGAGGGGCTTTCAGAGCTTTGTCCTCTATGGGGCCCTTGGCGGGCGCCTTGACCACACGATGGCAAACCTGCAGACGCTGAACTTCATCCGGGATGCGGGCGGAAACGGCGTGATCCGGGACGGGGACCTTGCGGTCTTTCTGGTCCGGAATGAGACCGTGGAGATCCCCGAGGGGCCGGAGGGTAATTTTGCCCTGTTTGCTGTGGACGCCGAGATTCACGGCGTCACGGAGCGGGGCATGAAGTACGAGACGGACGGCGTGACGATCACGAATGCCTTCCCGATCGGCTGCAGCAACCACATCTTTGCAGGAAAAAAGGCAAGTGTCACCGTCGGAGACGGTACAGCACTTGCCATGCTCACAAGATCAGTCCGGAAGTAGGGATCATCAGGACCTGCTGTCGTAGTGGTCGAGGGTGATGATCGGCCGGTAGGTGGGATCCTGTTCCCGGATAAAGTCCTGGACGCGGGTCACAAGGAGCTTTGGGTCCTCCGCAAAGCCATAGGGGATTGCGAGATCGAAGATGACCTTCTTGTGGCTCTTCTCCTGCACGATCCGGAAGTCGTGGAAGCGGATGTCCGGGGAGATGTCGCGAAGAAAGCCAAGGAGGTTTTTCCGAAGCGCCGCCGTCTCCGGGTCATTCACATCGATCGGGTCGATGTGGACAACGGTGGGAATGCCGAATTCGGAGTTCATGCGAAGCTCCATGCTCTCTGCGATCTCATGGGCGTGCATCAGCGTCATGCCCGCAGGGACCTCTGCGTGAAGGCTCATCATCCGTCTGCCCGGGCCGTAGTCGTGGATCAGGATGTCATGGACGCCGAGCACCTCCCGGTTGGAGAGGACAGCGGCCTCGATGTTGTGAACAAGTTCCGGATCCTGCTGCTGCCCAAGGAGGGGAGAGGCCGTCTCCAGGAGAGACTGGAAACCGGAGACCAGGATGAACGCGGAGACCGCAAGGCCGCACCAGCCGTCGATCTGGATCCCGCTGAAATACGTAAACAGGGAGGACAGAAGGACGGCACCGGTGGTGATGCAGTCGTTCCTCGCATCGCTTGCGGTGGATTCCAGAGCAACGGAGGAGAGCATCCTGGAGAGGCGGTTGTTGTAGGAGTACATGTACAGCTTGACGAGGATGGAGACCGCAAGGATCACCATGGTCACCAGAGAGAAGGAGGTCTCCTCCGGCGTCCGGATGCGCTCGATAGACTGGCGCGCAAGCTCAAAACCGACGACGAGGATCACCTCATTGATCACGAGGCCTGTCAGGTACTCCATGCGGCCGTGCCCGAAGGGGTGCTCCGCATCGGGCTTCTGCCCGGCGAGTCGGAAGCCGATCATCGAGAGGATGGAGCTCCCCGCATCGGAGAGGTTGTTCACGGCATCCGCCACGATGGCGATGGAGGAGGAGAGAAGGCCCACTGCAAGCTTGAAGGCAAACAGAAGCATGTTTAAGATGATCCCGAGCGCACCCGCAAGGACCCCGCAGCGGGTCCGCACGGAGGGATCCTTTGTATTCTGATAGTCCGGAACAAAGTGCCTGAGCAGAAAATTCAGCATGATAATGACTCCTATCGGGAGGCATGGCCTCCTTCGGGAGGAGATGGTAGCAGAAGCAAAGCCGGAGAGTCAACGTTAACGCAAGGTCAAGACATGTTCCGCAAAAGAGGTGCGGGAGCTTCCGGGGAATTCGGCTTTTTGACAGTTTTTCCTTTTTGAAATGTATGTTAAGATCTGATGTGATTTTTTGACTTTTTTGTTGCAGATGATTCCAGCGTTTTCAGCCAAGGAAAGGACATGTCCACATGCAGAAAATCGGAGAAGAGTGCGGCGTATTCGGCATCTATTCGGACACCAGGGAAAAACTGGCGCCTCTTGTCTACTACGGCCTGTTCGCCCTGCAGCACAGGGGACAGGAATCTGCCGGTATTGCGGTGAATGATGACGGCGTGTTCCATGCCTACAAACAGCTGGGCCTCGTCCACGATGTCTTTGACAGGGACAGGCTCGATGCCCTCGGGGAGGGCCACATCGCAGTCGGCCACTGCCGGTACTCCACCAGCGGGGAGCCGAACGTGCACAACGCACAGCCCATCGTCGTGCGCCACATCAAGGGTTCCATGGCACTGTGCCACAACGGAAACCTCGTCAACTCCTATGAGCTCCGGAACGAGCTGGAGAACGAGGGCTGCATCTTCCACTCCACCTCGGACACCGAGGTGATCTCCTATCTGGTCACCAGACAGCGCATTCACACCCACTCCATTGAGGAAGCGGTGGACCGGACCATGGACCAGATCCACGGTGCCTACTCCCTGATCATCATGTCCCCGACAAAGCTGATCGCCTGCCGGGATGAGCACGGCTTCCGGCCTCTTTGCTACGGCAGAACGGAAGACGGTGCCTACGTGTTTGCCTCCGAGAGCTGTGCGCTGGATGCGGTCGGGGCAAAGTTTGTAAGGGATCTTCTCCCCGGAGAGATCGTTGTCGTCGACCACAATGGACTTCGCACAAACCGGAACCACTGCGGAAAGTGCACGCCGTCCCTGTGCGTGTTTGAGTACATCTACTTTGCAAGACCGGACTCTGTGATCGAGGGTGCTTCGGTGCACAGTGCAAGAGTCCGCGCAGGCGAGTACCTCTGGAAGGAGCACCCGGTGGATGCGGATGTCGTCATCGGCGTCCCGGACTCCGGACTTGATGCGGCAACCGGTTTCTCCCGTGCCTCCGGCATCCCGATGGAGCTTGGCATGCTCAAGAACAAGTACATCGGCAGGACCTTCATCGCCCCCGGACAGGAGAATCGAAGAGACCTTGTCCGAATCAAGCTGAACCCGATCGCGGACGTGATCCGCGGAAAGCGGGTTGTGCTGATCGACGACTCGATCGTGCGGGGCACAACCTCCGAGCGCATCGTCCGGCTCGTACGGGAGGCCGGTGCAAAGGAAGTGCACTTCCGCGTCTCCGCACCGCCGTTCTTAAATCCCTGCTACTACGGCACGGACATCGACTCCAGGGAGAACCTGATCGCCTGTCACCACACGGTGGAGGAGACCTGTAAGATCATCGGGGCAGATTCCCTCGGGTATCTCTCCGTGGAGAGCGCAAAGAAACTGGCAACCGGGGAGACGGGTAACTACTGCGCCGCCTGCTTTGACGGCGTCTATCCAACTGAGATCCCTGCAGAGGGGAAGGACCGGTTTGAGCAGAAGATCCCGAAGGAGTGGGTCCTTCGGCACACCAAAAAGAACGACGCCCGGGCTGAGAGTGAGATCGACTGAGGCGTCAGGAGAGTTTGTTATCTATGGCTGAACTTTCGCAGCAGGAGAGAATCCGAAATTTCTGTATTGTCGCGCACATCGACCACGGCAAATCCACGCTGGCGGACCGGATGATCGAGAAGACCGGTGTCCTCACCAAGCGCGAGATGCAGGACCAGGTCCTGGACAACATCGATGTGGAGCGGGAGCGCGGCATCACGATCAAGAGCCAGGCGGTCCGTCTGATCTACCACGCCAAGGACGGAAATGAGTACACCTTCAACCTGATCGACACCCCCGGACACGTGGACTTCAACTACGAGGTGTCGCGCTCGCTTGCCGCCTGCGACGGGGCGATCCTCGTCGTGGACGCCACCCAGGGCATTCAGGCACAGACGCTGGCGAACTGCTACCTTGCGATGGAGCACGACCTGGAGGTGTTCCCGGTCATCAACAAGATCGACCTGCCGAGCGCCCGCCCGGAGGAGGTCAAGAAGGAGATCGAGGACGTCATCGGAATTGAGGCGGAAGATGCTCCGGAGATCTCTGCAAAGAACGGCATCGGCATCGATGAGGTTCTGGAGGAGGTTGTGCACAGGATCCCCGCACCGACGGGGGACCCGGATGCGCCGCTCAAGGCCCTGATCTTTGACTCCCTGTATGACAACTACAAGGGCGTCGTGGTGTTCATCCGCCTCCGGGACGGGAAGGTGAGAAAGGGCACAAAGGTCCGCTTCATGTCCACCGGCGCCGTCGAGGAGGTGGTGGAGGTCGGGTACTTCGGCCCCGGCAGGTTCATCCCCTGCGATGAACTCTCCGCCGGCATGGTTGGATATTTCACGGCCTCGATCAAAAACATCCGCGATGCCAGGGTCGGTGACACGGTGACGGAGGACGGGAATCCCTGTGCCGAGGCGCTTCCGGGCTACAAGCCGGCGCAGCCCATGGTCTTTGCGGGACTCTATCCCCAGGACACGGCACGGTACCCGGAACTCAAGGATGCGCTGGAGAAGTTCCAGCTCTCCGATGCGGCGCTCTCCTATGAGCCGGAGACGAGCCAGGCGCTGGGCTTTGGCTTCCGCTGCGGGTTCCTTGGACTCCTCCACATGGAGGTGGTGCTGGAGCGCCTGGAGCGGGAGTACGATCTGGACATCATCGCCACGGCGCCGGGCGTCGTCTACAAAGTCTACAAGACGGACGGCACGATGATGGAGCTCACGAATCCGGCAAACCTGCCGGATCCCTCCGAGATCGACCACATGGAGGAGCCGATTGTCTCCGCGGAGATCATGGTGACCTCCGAGTTCATCGGTCCCATCATGCAGCTCTGCCAGGAGCGGCGCGGCGTATACCTCTCCACGGAGTACATCGAGAAGACAAGGGCGGTGCTCCACTATGACCTGCCGCTCAATGAGATCATCTACGACTTCTTTGATGCCCTGAAGTCAAGATCCAAGGGCTATGCCTCCTTCGACTATGAGCTCAAGGGCTATGTCCCCTCAAAGCTCGTCAAGCTCGACATCCTTGTCAACAAGGAGCCCGTCGATGCGCTCTCGTTTATCGTCCACGAGGACGGCGCCTATGACCGGGGCCGCAGGATGTGTGAGAAGCTCAAGGAGGAGATCCCGAGACAGCTCTTCGAGGTCCCGATCCAGGCAGCCGTCGGCGGCAGGATCATCGCGCGGGAGACCATCAAGCCCCTGCGCAAGGATGTCCTCGCAAAGTGCTATGGCGGCGACATCTCCAGAAAGAAGAAGCTCCTCGAAAAGCAGAAGGAAGGCAAGAAGAGGATGCAGCTTGTCGGCAACGTGGAGGTGCCGAAGGAGGCGTTTATCAACGTGCTGAAGCTGGGAGATGACAATTAAGTTTGGCGCAGGGCGCCAAACTTAATCAGAGCCGTGGCAAAGCCCCGGCTCCGTCAGCTGGCAAAAGATGAACGGGGGCGCCAAGCACAGGCAGAGGCGTGGCAAAGCCCCGGCTCCGTCAGTTGGCAAAAGATGAACGGGGGCGCCAAGCACAGGCAGAGGCGTGGCAAAGCCCCGGCTCCGTCAGCTGGCAAAAGATGAACGGGGGCGCCAAGCACAGGCAGAGGCGTGGCAAAGCCCCGGCTCCGTCAGCTGGCAAAAGAAGAACGGGGCGCCAAGCACAGGCAGAGGCGTGGCAAAGCCCCGGCTCCGTCAGCTGGCAAAGGATGAACGGGGCGCCAAGCACAGGCAGAGGCGTGGCAAAGCCCCGACTCCGTCAGCTGGCAAAAGATGAACAGGGCGCCAAGCACAGGCAGAGGCGTGGCAAAGCCCCGGCTCCGTCAGTTGGCAAAAGAAGAACGGGGCGCCAAGCGCAGGCAGACAGAAACAAATGCAATCAGAGACGGATCCACAGAGAGACTCTGTGGGTCTGTTTGCTTCATGGGGAGAATGATGGAACAAGTGGAAAGACAGCCCGTGTCGCTGTACCTGCACATCCCGTTCTGTGTGAGAAAGTGCAGGTACTGTGACTTCCTCTCGGGACCTGCGAAAGAGGAAGAGAGGGCGCAGTACCTGGCAGCCCTTGCCAGGGAGATCAAAGGGGCAGGGAAGATCCTCTCCCGGGATGGGAGAGAGGTGGACACCATCTTTTTTGGCGGGGGAACGCCGACACTCCTCTCTGCAAAGGAGATCGGGCACCTGATGTTTCTCCTCTCCCTCTGCTTTAGGATTCGGAGCGATGCGGAGATCACGATGGAGTGCAACCCGGGGACGGCGGACTTTGAAAAGCTCTCCGCCCTGCGGGATATGGGCATCAACCGGCTCTCCATTGGTGTGCAGTCCTTTCACGACGGGGAGCTCTCCCTCCTTGGGAGAATCCACACAAAAGAGGAGGCCCTGCACTGCATCGAGAGCGCACGGCGGGCAGGCTTTGCCAACCTGAATCTCGACCTCATGTCCGCCCTCCCGGGGCAGACCTATGAGAGCTGGATGGACAACCTGAAGACCGCCGTCTCCTGTGAGCCGGAGCACCTCTCCTGCTACAGCCTGATTATGGAAGAGGGGACGCCGTTTTTCCGGATGCAGCAGCGGGGGAAGCTCCCGCCGCTTCCCTCCGACGAAGAGGACAGGAGGATGTACCACGACACGAAGTCCTTCCTTGCCTCCTTTGGCTATGTACGGTATGAGATCTCGAATTACGCAAAGCCCGGGTTCTCCTGCCTGCACAATGAGGGCTACTGGACGGGGCACGAGTACCTGGGGCTTGGCTCTGGTGCAGCAAGTCTCTATCAGAACGTGCGTTTTTCCAACACCCGGGACTTTGGCGCCTACTGCAGGGCCTTTCAGGAGGGAGAACCTGCTTTTGACACCGACGTGTGCGCCGGTGGGACGAAGACGTATGAGAGGGTAACGAGGGAGGATGCGATGTCGGAGTTCTGTTTTCTTGGCCTTCGGAGGATGGATGGCATCTCGCTCTCTGCGTTTCGGAAGCGCTTTGACAGGGACTTCCTGGAGGTCTTCGGGGAGCCTGTGAAGAAGCACACGGAGGAGGGACTCCTTGCCCGGGACGGGGACACATTTTTTCTCACAGATCGCGGAATTGATATCAGCAACTATGTTCTCTGCGATTTTCTGTTGACGTGAGAGAGCCGCAACCATACAATTAGATTTTGTTCATGGATTTTGCAGTACGGGAGAAAACCAGATCGCCGCAGGACGGCAGGAGAGGTAAAGTGAAAAAACTGATGAAATGGATGGCTGCCGCAGTGCTGGGCGTACTTGCGGCGGCTGCGCTGTGTGTTGGTCAGCCGGGGAAGAAGGCGGAGGCGGCGACGCTCCCCGTTGCCTATCTCGGCATCGATGTGTCCTCCTATCAGGGCAGCATCGACTGGAGTCAGGTGGCAGCCTCCGGCGTGACCTTCACGATGGCCCGTATCGGCAACACGAAGTACGGGCTGGACACGAAGTTTGCGCAGAACGTGGTCGGTGCCACACAGGCCGGCCTCCGGGCCGGCGCCTATGTCTACAGCTATGCGACAACCCCGGAGGAGGCGGCACAGGATGCAGCCCTTGCGGTGAATGCCATGGCGGGTTACCCGATTACGTTCCCGGTTGCCTTTGACATCGAGGACAAGTGCCAGAAGAGTCTCTCTGCCTCCACGCAGGCGGCGATTGTGAACACGTTCTGCGAGATCGTGGAGAATGCGGGCTACACCTGCATGGTTTACACGAACAAGAACTGGTTCGAGAACCGGCTTGCGCCGGTCGCCTGGGATCACTGGGTCGCGCAGTATGACACGGCGTGCACCTATACCCAGCCCTACAAAATGTGGCAGCACTCCAGCAGGGGAACAGTCCCGGGTATCAGCGGCTACGTGGATATGAACTATCTTTATGAGGACTACTTCAATGAGATCATCCCGAACGGCCAGGTCACGATCGACGGGCTGACCTATAACTACTCCAACTGGCTGCGCACAAACGGCTTCCGCACTGAGAATGGCGTGACCTATTTCTACGATGTGAACGGCAGCAAGGTGACGGACAAGACCGTCACAACGGAGGACGGCACGATCATCCGCATGTGCAAGGACGGCCATGTGGTGAAGTCCACCGCGGAGATCCGAAACTACGCGTCAAAGGCACAGGCGGCATACCAGAGCGCGGCAGCAGCCCTGAAGCAGGCACAGAACGCCCTGACGGCGGCACAGGCGGCCTACAGCAGCGCCTATGCGGCCTACCAGCCCATCCGGGCACAGCTCGATCAGGCAGCCCAGCAGGCAACCGCGGCTGCGGCAGTCTTCCAGGCGGATCCCACGAATGCGGATGCGGCGAATGCAGCGGTGACAACCGCAGCGGCATACCAGGCTGTGCTGGATCAGCCTGCGGTTGCAAACTTCACGACCGCGCAGGCAAACCTGACGAACTGCCAGAACGACGTGACGGCAAAGACCACGGCTCTGCAGGCAGCGCAGGAGGAAGCGGCAGCTGCTGCGGAAGCGGCAAACATCCCGGACTGAGTCCGGATTCTGTTTTCGGGATTCCAAACCGGATAAGGGCAGACTATAATGAGGACATGAGACAGCAGATGCTGTCCCATGTCTTTTTTCATTTCCAGTCATCTTTCATTTTCACTTCCGGCCGGCAGATCGCCGGTTCCAGTCTGTATCACTTCGGGGAGGATCACCATGGATCAGAATCAGAACGAAAATCGGAACGAACTTCGGTATGCCCTGTGGGCAGACAGCATCCCGGGCATCGGGAGCAGGACCCTTGTCGGCCTTGCCGCGGGATTTGGGCCCGGCATCTTTGAGAGGCTGTACCGCGCCGGGGAGCAGGAGATCGAAGACCTTCTTGTGGGGGCAGGGCTTTCTCCAAGGCCCTTCGCGGAGCGGATCAGAAGAGCGCAGAAGAACGACCCGGAGGAATTCCTAAAGGCGCTTGAAACGACGGGACTCTCCTTTGTGTCCTGGGAATCCCTTCGGTATCCCGATAGACTCCGGGTGATCCCGGACCCGCCCTTTGGCCTTTTTGTAAAGGGGCAGCTCCCGGATCCCGATGCGCCCTCCCTTGCGGTCATCGGCTCGAGGGAGGCAACGCCAAGGGGACGGGAGACGGCGAGGCGCTTCTCCCTGTGGCTTTCTTCCCACGGCGTCCAGATCATCAGCGGCATGGCGCGGGGAATTGATTCCGTCGCCGGGACTGCCGCCGTAGATGCGGGCGGAAAGAGCTTTGCGGTCCTTGGCTCCGGCGCCGATGTCTGCTATCCAAAGAGCAGCTGGCAGCTCTATGAGAGGCTCCCGGAGCGGGGCGGGGTTCTCTCTGAGTACCTGCCCGGCACGGCGCCTGCTGCAGCACTCTTTCCGAGAAGAAACCGGATCATCAGCGGCCTTGCCGACGCCCTCCTCGTCGTGGAGGCGGCAAGAAAGAGCGGCACCATGATCACGGTCGGGGCAGCGCTCGACCAGGGAAAGGACGTCTATGCGGTGCCAGGCCGGCCGGAGGATGCAACGAGCGCTGGCTGCAATGACCTCATCCGCCAGGGGGCAGGGCTTGTGAACACCCCGGAGGAACTGTTTGAGGCCCTCTACGGCGGGGAGAACCCTTCTGATGCGATGTGGTGCCTTGCGGACATGAGAAGAGAGCGGGCAGAGATTGCGGAGCAGAAGCGGCGGGCAGAGAGGACAGAGCGGGAGAGGGCAGCCTACGTGCAGGAGAACCTGTTTGCGGATGCTGCCCCCGCACAGGATGGCACGCTCTGGTCCTGCGTCCTCCTTGCGCTCACGGGGGAGCCGAGAACCGCAGAGGAACTCCTCCCCGGGGTTTCGGAACGCGCGGGGCGGCGCGTCTCGGAGACGGAACTGCGGCACGCCCTTTCACGCCTCTGCCTGCAGGGGCTTGCGGCGGAGCGCTTTGGAAGATTCTCTCTTGCGGCGGGACAGGAGTTTGGCAAAGAGGAAGATATGTAACAAGTATGCCGATTTCAGAAGAACTATATTTGTGCAGA
>ONMH01000040.1 GCA_900318875.1 uncultured Lachnospiraceae bacterium
ATCAGCCTCAATCCACCCCTTTACTGCCCTCATCGCAGGAGTAATTTCCACTGTCGCCGGAGAGTGCTTAAAAGTGGAAATCAACTTTTCACTTCAGCATTTTCCGTGAACCGGCCATTGCGCCGTATCCGGCATGATATACTGGCAGAAGGAAGAAGCACTGCGGGGAATGCGGCATGGAGGCAGAAATGGCAGACATTGGGCGATATCAGAAGTACAAAGAGGCGGTGGTAGACAGCTGCAGCAGGGTCATTGTGGGAAAGGAGGAGCAGATCACGCTCCTCCTCACCTGTTTTGTCTGCGGAGGTCATGTCCTCCTTGAGGACACCCCGGGCACCGGAAAGACGATGCTCCTTCGGGCCTTTGCGGCGACGACCGGCGGGGGCTTCCGGAGAATCCAGTTCACGCCGGATCTTCTGCCCTCGGATCTGACGGGCATCAACTTCTACAATCCGAAATCCGGAGAGTTTGAGTTCCGCCCGGGTCCGCTCTTTGCAAACGCCATCCTCGCCGATGAGATCAACCGGGCAACGCCGAGGACCCAGTCCGCGCTCCTTGAGGTCATGGAGGAGCACCAGGTCACGGTGGACGGGACCACCTATCCCGTGCCGGAGCCCTTTATGGTCATGGCAACCCAGAACCCGCTGGAGTCCTACGGCACGTTTCCGCTGCCGGATGCCCAGGTGGACCGGTTCTTCATGCGCCTCTCCCTGGGCTACATGAAGCGGGAGGAGGAGGCGAAGGTCCTCCGGGGGAAGCCTGCCGCGGAGCTCCTCTCCCAGGTGACCCCGGCTGTCACAGAGGAGGAGACGGCGTATGTCCGCTCTGCCTACCGGGACGTGCGGATGTCGGATGACTGCATGAACTACCTCCTCGACATCGTGGAGGCGACGAGGGAGAAGACCTCCCCTGTGACAGCGGTGAGCGTCCGCGGTGCAAAGGCCCTGTATGCAGCCTCCCAGGTGACGGCCCTGTTTGCAGGGCGGGACTACTGCATCCCGGAGGACATCAAGTACGCGGCGCCGTATGTTCTGCTGCACCGGATCGCGGCGGGGGCAGATGCCCGGGAGGAAACCGCGGAGAAGTTTATGACCAACATCCTCTCTGGGGTCACCGTGCCCCTGGAAACAAAGGCCTGAGGCCGGGGAGACAGCCATGATCCTCCTCTTTCTTGTGTTTCTTGTTGTCCTCTCCCTGCTTCTCGAGTACTGGTCCATCGAAAAGGCGCCGGAGAGCATCTCTGCGGATGTGAGGACAGACCGCAGAATTCTCGAGCAGGGAGAGGAATTCTCTCTTGTTTACACCGTCACCAACACCGGGCGCCTCCCCCGCTCCTATGTCCACATTTCCCAGTACATCCCGGGGAGTATCAATGCAGAGGGGAGCAGGAGCATGCGTTTTACCGACGAGCGCGCCTTTGACTTCCGGATCTGGATCGGGGCAGGGACGAGGCGTGAGGTCCGGATCCGGGCGGTGGCGGCAAAGCGCGGCCGGTACTTTGTCCCGGACTTTGCCATTGTCACCGGGGACTTTCTGGGCTTTCGGGAGATGCGGAAGGCGGGAGAGGGAAAGCACTACAACGAGCTCGTCATCTGGCCACGGGCGATCACAAGTCCGGATCTTTCCCAGGCGGTCGGTGGGTTTCTGGGGGAGGTGTCCGTGCGGCGCTATCTCTACGACGACCCGGTGCTGACGGTGGGCTTCCGGGAGTACACCGGCAGAGAGCCTATGAAGCAGATCTCCTGGACCCAGAGCGCCAGGGGACGGGGCCTGATGGTGAAAAAGCCCGACTGCACGGCGATGCCCCGGGCGACGGTTCTTGTGGACACGGAGGCCCGGGACGCCCTCTTTGATGCAGATCTCGTGGAGACTGCCTTCTCCCTTGCGCGGGGCGTCCTGGAATGCCTGGAAAAGGCGAGAACCCCCTATGCCTTCTCGATGAATGCAAAGCCGGAGGGCGGAACGACGGACTACCGCTGGATCCCGGAGGGGAGCGGGCAGAAGCACTTTGAGGCGGTGATGGAGGGCCTTGGCAGGGCGGGCTCTCAGAGCGCCTGCTCCGGGGAGGAGATGATGGCGCAGTGCCTTGCAAGGTGCGGCGCGGGGAGCGGGCTTCTTCTTGTGACCCTCCACCGGAAGGACCCTGTGATCGCTGCCTTTATCCGGAAAGCAGCTTCTGCGGGCGTGCAGCTCCTTGTCCTGTATGCCGAGGAGAGGAGGGAGCCATGTTTGTGACACAGGCGCTGCGGATGGCAGCGGATCTTTCTCTTTACTACTCGGTTGCGGGGCTCCTGACCCTTGCAAAGGGAGGCACCGCGGCAGCACCCTTTTGGAACCTCTTCCTCCTCTGTGTCTTTTTTGCCCTCTCCTGTCTGCTCTCCCTGAAAACAAAGGCGTGGAGGGATGGGAGCACCGGTCTTCGCATCCTGCACGGGGTGCTCCGGTACCTTCCTGCCGCCCTCGGCACGGCGGCTGTGCTTGCCCTCTCGCCCACGCTCCCCGACAGGATCGCTGGCGGGATCGCCGCAGGCTATGTCTTTGTGCTTCTGGTTCGGAAGAGGGAGTATCCGGACCGGGACAGGGTCTTGGGGAATCTGATCGCTCAGTGCATTGTCTTCCTCTTTGCGCTCCTGATCGCGGCATCGGAGGGAGAGGTCTCCTTCCTCGGCATTGTCTGCATCCCGATGGTTCTTGTCATGTTTTTCTCCTCGGTCCTGCTCCTTCGGATTCTTCGGCTTCCGGATGAGGCGGCGGGGGAGGGCGGCTTTGCGGGGACGAATGCGGTGCTCCTTGGCATTCCCGTCCTTTCTGCCCTGGTGCTCGCCCTGCCTGCAGTGCAGAGCGCGGTGCTGACAGCCCTCTCCTTTTTGTGGAACCGCGTTGTGGTCCCGGTTCTGATTCTCCTGCTCTGGGGCCTCTTCTGGATCTGCTACGGGGTCGTCTGGCTGGTGTCCAGGCTGTTTCCGGATTCCGGCGGGATCACCATCCCGGAGCAGGTGCTGGAGGAGCAGCTTTCTTCCTATGGAGCGCAGGAGGCGGTGCAGCAGGTACAGCAGCAGGTCTCCCCGTTTCTTCTGTTTCTCCGGCAGATCCTGCCCTTTGCGGCGATCGCCGTCGCGGCAATCCTCGTCTATCGCTTCCTTGCCTCCGGCAGAGGAACGGGATGGGAGGGCCTTACGCCGGATCCCGTCTCGGAAGAAAAGCTCTCCCAGCCGGGAGGCGGCAGAAGAAGAGACAGCCGGGAGAGAGCAGGCACTCAGAGGGATGCAGACCGGGTCCGCGCAGAGTACCGCAGGTACTTAAAGTACTGCCGCCAGTCCGGAATCGAATTCGACGCATCCAATACCAGTAAGGAGATCCTTGCAAGGGAGGAGGCGCAGGACGGGGAGAGCGGGGACGCGAGGGCCCTCCGCGATCTCTACCTTCGCGCCCGCTATGACGGGACGGCGGACCGGGGAGATGTGCGCCGTGCACAGGAGTTCGTCCGCAGGATCCGGGACAAAGAGAGGTAAATCGAAAAATCGCTTCCTGCGGGGCATGGTATACTGGGAGGCAGAGCGAAGGAGGCATTGAAATGCTTACACTGGAACAGGCAAAGAAGATTAACGATGAGAACGTGAAAGAGGAGCATCTGCGGCTGCACGCCGCAAACGTTGCCGCCTGCATGGAGGCCCTGGCAAAGTACTACGGGCAGGACCCGGACCACTGGGCGGCCGTCGGGTACCTTCACGACTACGACTATGAGAAGCACCCGGAGGAGCACCTCAGGTACACGGAAGAACCGCTCCGGGCAAAGGGCGTTCCGGAGGAGGACATCCGGGCGATCTTAAGCCACGGCTATACCCTGGTCAACGACGTGGAGCCGAAGACCGAGATGGAGAAGTGCCTCTTTACCTGTGATGAGCTCTCGGGGATCATTCAGGCCTGTGCGCGCATGCGCCCCAACGGGATCACCGACCTGACGCTCTCGAGCTTCATGAAGAAGTACAAGAACAAAAAGTTCGCGGCGGGCTGCAACCGGGACATCATCGCCTCGGGCTGCGCCATGCTGGGGAAGGATGTAAAGGAGATCGCAGAGGTCTGCATCGAGGGCATGAAGGCGCATGCGGGGGAGCTTCAGCTCCTCGGCACAGGGGAAGCGCAGTAACAGTGCGCCTGATCTGGAAGGGAGTTCTTTCCCGATGCTCCGGAAGAGGCGGCGCGGCAGCCGCGCCTTTGTCTTTCTCTTTGCAGAGCACCACTTCGACAACGTGGCGGTGACATGAAATGAGGAAAAGCTCGAGGAGTTAAAGTTTGAGGTCGAGAACTCCTACAGCGTGAACGTCACCACGATTGTGAAGGACCTCTCGAAGGAGGCAGCAAAGGAAAGCTATGACGAGCTGCGGGAAAAGAACATCGCGGTCGATCAGCTCGTGAACAACGCGGGTGCGGGAAAGATGGGAAGGGTTGTCGATGCGGACACGGAGACCATGAAGGAGCCCCTGCACCTGAATGCGGTCAGCGTCACGCTCCTTTGCCGGTACTTCGGCCGGGGTATGGAGGAGCGCGGCAGGGGCAGAATCCGGAACGTCTCCTCGATGCGTGCCTTCCTGCCGGATCCCTGGTTCAACGTCTACGGCCCGACGAAGGCATACGAGCGGTTCCTGATGGAGACCATGTACGGGGAGCTGAAGGGGAGCGGCGTCACCGTGACCGTCCTCTGCCCCGGACCCACAAAGACCGGATGGGCAAAGAACGCCGGCAAGAAGAATGCGAAGTTTGCAAAGAACCCGGATGAGGTCGCAAAGGAGGGCTTTGTCGCGACAGAGAGGGGAGCTTGTCTGCATCCCGGATGGCGACTACCTCGCCATCCGCTGCCTTGCGGCGCATCTGCCCGCAGCCTGCCAGGCAGATCTCATCGGCAGGTGGCAGAAGAGCCTGATCGAACAGGAGTAAAGCAGTTTTATCGGGAGCCTCCACACAGTCATGCGGCAGCTTTTATAGGGAAAGGAAAAGAGCAGCCTGATGCGTCGGCATCAGGCTGCTCTTTGGCTATGGAAGTTCAGAACTTTACTTCATACTCCGCATCGGCGATGAGCTGCTCTCTCGGATAGTTCTCGTGGGTGACCATGTAGTACTTATCGCCGCCTGTCTCCGCCATGGAGCCGTCGAGGATGTACCAGGTGCCATCCACCTTCACCTCGCACCAGCCGTGGGGCGTGAGACCGCCATGGGTGCTGGAGACTTTTCCGACACAGAGCTTCGTCTCAAAGTCGATCTTCTTTGGGCAGAAAAAGGCTTTCCGGACCCCTCACATGGTGATGAGCCCAAGAGCAGAGGCGATTGAGCTTGCCAGGATGATGACAAGGCAGACCGGTGCCAGGTACTTGAGGCAGAAGCGGTAGAGAGGCCTTCTCCGGAATGGAGAGGACTGCCCGACCTCCGCCTCAATGGCGGCAAAGCCGACCTTCCGGAGGATCAGAAGACAGGTCGCAAGCGCCGCAATGGGCATCATCACGGAGTTTGTGAGAAAGTCAAAGAAGTCCAGGATGTCCATGCCAAGGAGCTTCACAGAAGACCAGACGCCAAAGCCGAGGGAGGAGGAGAGTCCGACAGCGGCCATGATGACGGCCATGATAAGGCTTGCCTTTCCCCGGGAGATGTGCAGGCCGTCCTCAAAGGTGTTGACGCTGGTCTCGAGGAGGGAGATGGCGCTTGTCAGCGCGGCGAGGAGAAACAGAAGGAAGAAGGTAGCGGCTGCAAACGTGCCGCCCGGCATGCTGGCAAAGACCGCAGGGAGCGTGATGAAGGTCAGCGACGGGCCCGCATGGAGCTTTCCGATGTCCCCGCCGAAGAAAGAGAACACGCTGGGAATAATCATGAGGCCCGCGAGGACCGCAACCCCGGTGTCGAAGAACTCCAGCTCCCCGGTGCTCTTCTCGATGTCGACATCGGATTTCAGGTAGGAGCCGTAGGTGTACAGGATGCCCATGGCAATCGAGAGCGAGTAGAACATCTGCCCCATGGCGGCCGCAAAGGTCATCAGGGAGAAGTTGCGGAAGTTGGGAACCAGGAAGTAGGCGATGCCGGCAAGGGCACCGGGCCTTGTGCAGGAGTATACGGCGACGATGACAGCAAGAACCAGCATGACGGGCATCACGACCTTTGAGATCTGCTCGATACCGCGCCGGACACCGGCGAGGATCACGGCAAAGACCAGCACAGAGAAGAGGACAAAGTACAGGACCACCTGCGGGGAGTCCGCAAGAAAGGCGGAGAAGTAGTCATCCTGCGCCAGCGTGTCTATCCCGTCGGCAAAGCAGGCGACGAGGTACTTCAAAACCCAGCCCCCGATGACGCTGTAGTAGGGGACGATGAGCATCGGAATCACCGCATTGATCCAGCCCCCGAGCTTTCCGAGGGGAGAGTGGTCAAAGGCCTGAAAGGCGCCGGAGGGGCCCCGCTTTGTCATGCGGCCGAGTGCCGTCTCCGAGACGATCATTGTGTAGCCGAAGGTCAGCGTCAGCACGAGGTAGATGAGGAGAAAGATGCCCCCGCCGTACTTTGCGACAAGATACGGAAAGCGCCAGATGTTGCCAAGGCCGATGGCGGAGCCCGCCACCGCAAGCACGTAGCCGATTCTCCCGGAAAAGGAGGCGCGGCTTCCTGATTCTGCAGATTGTTTCATTTTCTCTCCCTGTCTGTATGCTCCTAAAGGCATACCGGAAATGTTGAAAAAGCAGCGGTCTTCAGTATACTCCGGAACCGCATGAGAGAAAAACCAGCCCTGCACAAACCGTCATTTTTCACATCCTGTACTGGAATTTTGCTGCGTTTTCCGGTAAACTTGTTCAATCAATGGTAAGGAAGCTGCTCTTTTGAAAAGAAGAGCGGGAAAGGGGGTCATATGGACCAGAAGGCAATGTATTCACTGACATATGGGCTGTTTGTGCTGACGGCGAGGGGCGACGGCATCCACAACGAGGACAGCGGCTGCATCATCAACACTGCAGGACAGGTCACTTCCGACCCGAACCGCATCTCGATCTGCGTGAACAAGTCCAACTACACCCACGACCTGGTGAAAAAGGACGGGAAGTTCAACATCTCTGTCATCTCCGAGCAGGCGGACTTCGCGCTGTTCCAGCGCTTTGGCTTCCAGTCCGGGAGGGAGACGGACAAGTTTGCGGGGTTTGAGGGGAAATATGAGCGCAGTGCCAACGGCCTCGTATACGTCACCGAGGGCACCAACGCCTATCTCTCAGCAATCGTGGAGCAGACGATTGACCTCGGAACCCACACGATGTTCATCGCGCAGGTGACGGACCTCGACCGGATCGACTATGCACCGTCCGCGACGTATACCTATTATCAGAGCAATATCAAGCCGAAGCAGAAGGCACCGACGGCGGGAAAGAAGACAAAGACCGTCTGGCGCTGCACGGTGTGCGGCTACATCTACGACGGGCCGGAGCTCCCTCCGGATTTCGTCTGTCCCATCTGCAAGCATGGGGCAGCGGACTTCGAGAAGGTGGAGATCGAGGCCTGACAGAGTCAACACGGTATCCATGCAGAGCCCCGGGGCGGCATTGCTGTCCCGGGGTTTTTGCTGTGGAAAGAATGGGAAGGAAACCGAATGGAACAGGAAGACAGCATGGGAAGCCTGGAGAGAGCAGACGGCAGACGCACCTTCTCTATATCCGGGAGGCATTGCCTCCTTTGCGGCGCTCCTTGCGGCAGAGGGCGTCTCCATGATGGGCATCGCCATGGAGAAGACCATCTTCCATGTGACGAGTCTTGCCGCGGAGATTCCCTCCGGCATCCTCTCGGATGTCTGGAGCAGGAAGAAGACCCTCTTCATAAGCCGCCTTTTCTTTGTGCTGGCGGCCCTTGCCATGATGGCAGCGGGGACGAGGATGCCGCTGATCTTTCTTTCCATGGCCTTTACGGCCCTTGGCTACAACTTCGCCTCCGGCACAAGGGAGACCCTTGCCTGTGACAGCCTGCGCCTCAATGACAGGGAGCAGGACTTCTCCCGCCTTCTCTCTGCGGACACGATTGTCTGCCGGGTGGGCCAGTCTGCGGCGACCCTCCTTGCGGTTGTGCGAAAAAGCCTGCACTTTCTCTTCCAGGAACACCGAGCGGTGGGCATCATGCTGGGAGGCGGTGCGGTCTGTGCGCTCGGTGTCCTCTCCCAGTACTTTCTGCAGGCAAGGCTTCTGCATGTGGGTGTTCCGGAGACGGTTCTTGGGCCGCTCCTGTTTGTCTGTGTCCTCGGCGGAGCGCTTGTCTTTCTGAAGATGCCGGCCCTCATGTGCCTTGGCGCCTTTCTTGCCAACTTCTGCAGCAACGGCAACGCTTGAGAGCGTCAGCTCCCTCGTCTTCTCCTTCGACATGATCGTCATGACACCGCTGGACGGCATGCTGAACACGGTGATTCCCTGAATCATCCGTGCTGTCTGATCCAGGCATCGATGTCACGGCAGCTGGAGACTCCTGCATCGGCACCTTCGGGAAGCGCGGCCGGGACGGGCTTTTGAAGGAGAAGGCCGTGGATGCCGGCATTTTTTGCAAAGCGCATGTCGTTTGCACTGTCCCCGACAAAGACAACCTCCTCCGCGGAGAGAGAGGTCCTCTCCAGAAAGGCGGTGCCCATCGAAGGATCGGGCTTTGGAGGATACCCCTGTCCGTCGGTGTAGAGGACATCGAAATCCTGCAGGATGCAGAGCTGTTCCAGGCAGTACCGGCAGATTTCCTCCCGGTCTGAGGAGACAAGGCCGAGGAGAAGGCCTTGCGCCTTCCAGCGGGAAAACCAGAGGGCGAAGTCCTCCCCGAACTTCGGGATGACATGCCCGGTTCTGCTCGCCTCCTCGAGAATTTCTGCATAGCGTACAGGATCGATCGGGGGAAGGCCTCTCTCCCGAAGGAGCGGATTCAGTGCGCTGGCGGCGTCCCGATCCGTGCCGGAGACGATGGGAGAGCCGTCTCTTGCCCTGTCCCCCTCGATGCCGCAGGCAGTAAGGACAGCCTCTTCCCAGGCGGGCGTGCAGGGAAAGCCATCCTCCTTTGCAGCCTCCCTGGCAAGTGCAAGAACCGGCGCCCTCCAGAAGGCGGCAAGGTCGATCAGGGTGTCATCCTTGTCAAAGAGTATGGCCTTTATCATGAAACCTTCTTTCTCCGATCATCCGGTACCGGAAACGTGCTCTGTCGCAAAGCAGAAGGAGGAACCCTTCCATATCCGCATCTTTTGCTTTCCGGGTTCTCCCCGCATGGCATCCGCCCCGAAAGGAACATTTTCCCATCCCTTTCCCGCCCTTTGGGGCAGCACCGGGGGATGGAGAATGGCAGGGAAGACAAAAAGTGCCTATTTCTGCGCTGTGCAGGGAATAATATTATTGGCAGAGAATTAGCAGAATGATGAAAATTTAACACGTTAATCAGACTAAATATGTTAAAAATATCCTGAAAAAATCATTTTGAAATTCTTTTTTCCTCCGGTTATAATACTACCCGAACGTGTGGCAGTCACTGCGTAAATCCAGTTGATTGCCGCACGTTTTTTGCGTGGATCACAGTTTGCAGCAGAACAGGAGGATAGAATGGAAGCAAAAGCAAACTCGTTTCTTGGGGAGGAACCCATTGGAAAGCTGATGCGGGGCTATGCAGTGCCCTGTATCATCTCCCTCCTTGTGGGTGCCCTGTACAACATCGTGGACCAGATCTTCATTGCAAACGCGACGTATCTGGGCTCCTATGGCAATGCGGCGAACACCGTAGTCTACCCGATGACCGTCATTGCCCTGGCTGTCGCCGTCATGATCGGCGACGGCTGCTGCGCGTTCGTCAGCCTGAACCTTGGCATGAATGACCGGGCGACGGCAAAGAAGAGCGTCGGCAACGCAGTGGTCATGAGCATCCTCTCCGGTGTTGTGATCTGCGCGCTGTACCTGATCTTCATGAACCAGCTGATCGCCATGTTCGGCGGCACCGTCAACCAGGAGACCTTTGACCGGTCCCGCGAGTACTTCTTCTACATCACGCTGGGCGTGCCGTTCTACGTCTTCGGCCAGGCCATGAACCCGGTCATCCGTGCGGACGGAAGTCCCCGATTTGCCATGGCGGCAACCCTGGCAGGCGCGGTGGTCAACATCATCTTTGACCCGATCTTCATCTATGGCACCCGCTGGGGCATGATGGGCGCCGCTGTTGCGACGGACATGGGCCAGATTCTGACTGCGATTCTCTCGGTCTGGTACCTGGTACACATGAAGCAGGTGAAGCCGGAGAAGGGCGACTTCAGGCTCAGCGGGACGATCGACCGGAGAGTCCTCACCCTGGGCGGCACGAGCTTTCTGTCTCAGATCTCCCTTGTCGCTGCCATGGCGGCGATCAACAACATGATCCGCAAGTACGGCGCCCTGGACCCGGTCTTTGGGCAGGAGCAGTACGCGCAGATCCCGATGGCTGTCATCGGCATCGTCATGAAGTTCTTCCAGATCATCATCTCCATCGTCGTCGGTATGGCAGCGGGCTGCATCCCGATCGTCGGCTTCAACATGGGTGCCGGCAAGAAGCGCCGTGTCCGCTTGCTGTTTACGCGCCTGCTTCTCTATGAGGCACTGGTCGGCGCCATCGGCCTTGTCATCGTCGAGTTCTTCCCGAGACAGCTGATCGCTATCTTCGGTGCGACAAACGAGAGCTCCTACTACACCGACTTTGCCATCAAGAGCTTTCGGACGTACCTTTGCATGCTGGTGTTTGCCTGCGTCAACAAGAGCTGCTTTATCTTCCTGCAGGCAATGGGAAAGGCCGTGCAGTCCACGATCCTCTCGATGGTCAGAGAGATCGTCTTCGGAGTTGGGTTCGCCCTCCTGCTTCCCAGGTTCTTTGGACTGGACGGCGTGCTCTATTCCATGCCGGTCTCGGACGTTTTGACATTTGTGATTGCCCTCGTCCTGATCCTCCAGACTTACCGGGAGCTGCGCGAGGATGCACCCTCGGTGCAGAAACCGGCAAAGGGTGAGAGCACCTGAGCCTGGTAGCTGGAAGGCTTCTGACACCGGATCAAAAGAGCCCGGCACAGTGCGGAACATTCCGTTCCGCCCGTGCCGGGCTCTTTGTGCTGCGCCTGATTTCCTTTTAGTCCCCCTCGGAGAAGGGGCTTCGATCCGCCTGCTCGAAGCGCTTGTTCCCCAGGGTCTGGATCTCGTAGAGCTTCATGCCCAGCCGGTGGGAGAGACTCTGCAGGTCCTCCTCCCCGGTGAGCAGGATCCGGTCATAACTGCCACTGCAGGTGGGGTGGAGCCTGCGATGGGCAATCTCGTAGCGGGACACGGCCCTGCTGAACACGCTGCACTTCTTGCGCAGCTCCTCCAGGGACAGATCCTGCTGGATCACGAGGAAGACCGCACCGTAGTACCGATAGCAGTGTTCCTCTCCGAAGGTCTTCTGAAGGGTGGCGGCAAAGAAGGCAAGCAGATTGTTGGCCTCCTCGGTGCCGCAGGTGTCACAGATCAGCCGAAAGCGGTCAATGGAGGTGTAGAGGAAGGTGACCTTCTGTCCAAAGAGGGACTTCAGGTCCTCCCGCATCCGGTCGTCATTCTTCGTGTGGGTCAACCGGTCGTACTCGGAAAGTTCCCGGTACCGGGAAACCAGATCATTCTCCCGGGCACGCTGCTGCTGCAGCACCAGGGAGAAGACGAGCGCAAGGATCATCGCAGACATTGTATGGATGAGGTCCTTCTGGAAGAGGTCTGAGGCCTTTTCGGTATAGTCCAGAAGAAGAAACAGCGCCGAGGAGAGAACAAGCACCCAGCAGTTCCACGCGGGGTTCGTGCGCTGCAGGAGCAGGGGCGTGAACAAGAGGACCGGGAAGAAGATAAAGGCCACACTGTCGCGGGCGCCGAAGGTCCCCGCCAGAATGCACAGAAGAAGGAGCGGGAGCGGCAGGAGTCGGCTGATTTTTGCGGAAGCGCCGCTCAGCCTTCCGTAGAGAAGATCGAGCAGCAGGTACCCGGCACTGCCGACTGCCATGGGAAGAACCCGCAGATTCCCCCGTATGAGATGGGTAACCAGGAGAAGACAGACGAGGATCAGGGCCATACCGCAGAGGCAGAGCGCCGGGCGGAAGGAGACCGGTATGGCTGGCTCTTTCTCCTCGGGCGTGTTCTCCTCTGGTGCCTGTCCCGCGGTGCTCTCCTCTTTGGGGGCGTTCCCTCCGCCGGACAGCACCTCCTGCACCTCGGGCAGATCCTGATTTACGCTCTCCGGCAGGACCTGAATCAAGAGGTCCCGAAGCTGGTGGAGTGTGAAGGGCTTGGGAAGGCTTCCGGTAAAGCCCTCCCGCTGCAGTTCCTCCCTGGTTTCCTCTGACCCCGCGCTCATGAGGATGACTGGGGTCCCCTCGCAGAGCTTTCGCTCCCGCAGGATGCGGACGAGTTCCGACCCGTCCATGGTGGGCAGCGCCGTCTCTGCACTGTTTGCGAGATCCGTCTGTGCCCCGAACCGGCGCAGGCGGTTGCTGATGAGGAAGAGGTTCATGTTGTTGTCATCGACAGCAAGGATGGTCACGGGCTGGCGAAACAGCGGCATCGCCTCCACCGGGGCGTTTGCCTGGGCAAAGGCGATGATATCCCGCTGGCGCTGCGCTCTGGTATCCTTCTCCTCCTCTTCGGTCTCCTCTCCGACCTGGCTTTTTGCGCGTTCCCAGGCCTTCCACTCCTCCATGTAGTCGGAAAAGAGCTCCTGGTCCTCGATAGAGGCGACCTTCGGCTTCTCATAGGCTGCCTCTTCTCGATAGTCTGAGGCGGTGTAGTAGACAATGCTCTCAAAGACCTTTTGGAGGCGCTGTCCTGCCTCCTGGACCTTCTCCGCATAGCCCCTTGTCTTCTCCTCCCCGGTCCCGGAGGCGATGAGTCGGGAGAAGCCAAGAATGGCGGAGATCGGGCCGCGGAACTGATCGGCTGCGCTGATAATGAATTCGCTCTTTGCCACACTCGCATCCTCCGCCCGCTTTCTTGCGGAGCGCAGGGTGTTCTGTGTCTTCTGCAGGCGGGAGAGCGCCTTCTTCAGTGCCATGTAGTCGGGGGTCTCCAGGGTAAAGAGAAGACCCAGATTCCCCACGGTGACAGCAAACAGCACGAGGTACACGTTCACGAAAAGGGCCTGCAGAAGGATGAGAACGGTGACAATGCTTCCGGTGATGATAAGGAGCAGGCGCTGGGATCCGGTGTAGCGCCGAAAGTGCCGCAGCAGGAGGACGATGCCCCAGACGAGGAGAATCATAGAGGGCAGAAAGATCCCCGCGAGGTAGAGCGGTCCGTGAACGAGGGCAGTGGTCCCCTCCGGAATGGACAGGACACAGCCGTTGAAGAAGTTCACGATCATGAGCGAGCCATTCAGGAGGACGACAAGGCGCGAGAGGAGTGCCGGAAAGCGGCCCATCTTCTGCCCTGCGTGGACGCAGGCGTACTGCAGGAAATAGTAGCTGCACAGACACCCACCCACAACATCGACAAGGTTGACGAACAGGATGAGAGGTGCCGGGACGACAAGGGTATTTTCATAGGTCACCATGCCGTTCAGATATCCGCAGAGGAGGTCGACCAGGTTTTCGGCGAAAATCGTGACGGAGAATTTCCGGAAGATCCGGACGGTGGGCGTGGCCTCCTGGTAGAGCAGAAACAGGTAGAGGCAGATGATGCCGGAAAAGAGCGAGGAAGCAACTTCCAGGTACAGTCTGGTAATGGCAAACGAGGATAGCAAAGGCATGAGTTCCGTCTTTCTCCGGCGGAGCCGGTGAGAATTCCCACGCATTATAGCGAAAGATAAGAAGTTTCTCAAGATTGATGCCATTGAGAAGCCCTGCAGGAATACCCAAAGGGATCGGAAGGGGAGAAAAAAATTTCTGTCAAGTCCGAATCCGGCAAAAGGGGGCACCGATTCTGCCAGCAAAATCCCGGAAACTGGTGTATTCTGAGGGTGGAAACTGTGCCGGATGCGCCTGACAGCAGACCGGGACTATGATACCATCGCACGGTGCAGCCGAAAGAGGGTAAGGAAAACACATGAAGGATAAAAGAAAAAACACGCCGGGAGATTGGAAAGAGCCCCGGGCCCTCCTCGTGGATGACAGCAGAATTCATCTCCTGATTCTCTCGGAGATGCTGCGCAGAAAGTATGTCCGGACGAAACTCTGCAGGAATGGGAGAGAGGCGCTTTCGCTCATGTGCCAGGAAAAATACGACCTCATCTTCCTCGATGACAGGATGCCCGGCATGAGTGGTGTGGAGACCCTGCGCCTTGCAAGTACAATGAAGGGAAACCGAAATCTCCATACCCCGGTGATCGCGGCAACCGGACAGGAAGAAGCGAGGGAGCGGTATCTGAAACTGGGATTTTCCGATTACCTGCCAAAACCCATCCACAGGGATGCCCTTGCCGGCCTGCTTGCGAGGTT
>ONMH01000118.1 GCA_900318875.1 uncultured Lachnospiraceae bacterium
GCCAGTCCATACCACCACTTGAAATGGTGGTCCTGATTAGAAGATATCCTCTATGGACTATCTCCTTCTGGTGCATCACACAAGAAAAATGAAAGACCCAACAAAAAAACCAATCCGTTGCCGGATCAAAAAACCGGTTCCTTGCGGAACCGGTTTGTGAGGGGAGTGTTATGAAAAAGCTGTTTTACCGTTGCTTTACCGGAGGGATCTGTCGGTTCCCTTCGGACAGTTCTAAAGATACCAGTCCCCTGTGAAGGGATCTTGTCTTTCCTGTGAACATTCCGTGAAATCCTTTTCGGTCCCCTGCAGAATGCTACGGATCCGTGTTTTCCATTACACTCCTGTCAGCTTCGTATCGGGAAACACGTTCCCCCGCCTGCATAGTAGTGGATATCATCCTGGAACCCGAATCCGAAGTTCCAAGCCTCCGTGGAGATCCCGTCTGATTCCGTAAAGTGCGGTCTCCTTGCAAGAACCATGCCGTTCTCACAATGAAATTCTGTCCTCCCTGCCTTCGGATGCTTCGCATCCTCCGCCAATCGGACAGATTGACTTTTTTATTCGCTGCGCTCACAAATAGCGGGGTATCCGGGGTTACCAGAAATTGCTTTGTTCGCGCGGCAAACTGCGGGGAATGTACCCATAGCGATTCCATGCTGTAGTCAGCGTCAGATCCTGCAGGCCCTGGGAAAAACCAGGTCTTCTCCTCGCTTTCCGGTAACGACTTTGCATCCGTTTCGCTGCCTTGTGTTTTCTCCTCTTCTGCAGAGGGGGTATCGTTCTCCAGGAGGAAATACTCCTCCAGCTGATAGGCCGGATTGTCGGAAAGGAACCTGGCAAAGGCCTCCTTTGTCAGTGCATTGGCGGTGCCAATTTCTCACCTGCTGAACGTCCCCGGCAGAATAAACTGGGTCTTATTAGGGTCTACCTCCCTCAGGGAGAGGGAGCTGTCCTTTCCGCTCACCTCGACGGCAAAGCGGCGGAGCTTTCCGTCTGCGTCCTTATAGGAGAAGCCGAAGGTGGGAAGGTCTCCGTAGAAGACGAGCTGAACTGCCAGGCGGTTGTCCGGGGTCAGGACGGTGGGAATCGTCTGCCATTCATCGGAGGCCACGGGGGTTGCCTCAAAGATGACAGCACCGGTTTCCGTGACATCCTCCGCAAACAGATTCAGCAGCGTAAAGTCCGTCACGGTGCTGTCTGCGGTAAAGAGGATGCAGGAAGCTCCGTCTCCGTCATACAGCACCACCCATTCGTATTCGATGTATCCCGGATCCGGCAGGTACGACACGGTCACAGGCAGGGAAGAGGCTTTCCTGATGCTGCCCTTTTCGCTCTTTGTTCCGGAGAAGCGAACAAGAGGCAGAGACGCCTCCGGCGCTTCCATTGACCAGAAATCCTCGACGGTCATTGCGGTCTTTTGGGAATCTGCGGGATCCCAGCTTCCGGTGCAGTTGCGGTAGACGGAGAGCTTTCCCTTTTTGTCCGCCGCGGTGAAGAGAAAGCTCTCGCACTGGAGCTTTGTCCCGTCCTTTGACAGACGGAAGGTGCCGGCACCGCTTGAGGAGGCACTGGCGCTTGCCGTATTGTAGAAGGAGCCGTCTCCTGCGTAGACATAGGAGTTCCGGTACCAGCCCTCGAAGACGAGGTACGGCCTGCCGCCGACCTGCGTGTACACCGCAAAGACCGGTCCGTCAAGCTGTCCCACGGCAAGCTCCGGGACCCCGTCTCCGCTGAGGTCCTGGATCAGATAGCCCATCTCTGCAGGGGCATCTTTACCAAGGCTGCAGGCAGCCTCTACAAAGCCGGCATTCCCGTCTCCTTCATAGGCGTACGGGTTTCTGATCAGGGCATCGTAAAAGGTGATAAGATCCTGGTAGGCAGCTGCCGGGTCCCTGACACTGTCACTCTCCTTAGCCGCCGTTTTCTTTTTCACAGCGGTTTTGGCGGGCTTTGCTGTCTTTGCGGTTTTTGCAGCTGCAGTCATGTTTGGACTTCCGCAGGATGCGGCAACGAGCAGCGGCAGCACAATTGCGAGCGTTCTCTTCATCATTTTCCCCTTTGTCTGTTCTCATCCAAAACTTCTCACAAGCTTCGTCTCATCCCCTGTCTGTTCTCCAAAGAGCGGGGTACCGCCAAGTTCTGTGACAAGAAGCACGGGATCCCAGCTCTCTTCGTCGTAAACCGGATTCAGGGCAATGGTTCCGCAGAGCACTTCGTCCGTTTCCAGGCGGTAGGAATACACAAGCCCCTTCTCACAGGTGCCGAGATAGCGGAAGGTCCCACTTGTAAGCTCCGTGTCCTTACCGGTGGAGGCAGTAACGAAGATGTCCTCCCCGTTTCCTCCCTGAAAGGAGAGAAAGCGCAGCGTCTCGGTATCGTCATACATGTCTCCGGTCCATTCGGAATCTGTCAGCGATCCCGTAAGAACCTCCCGGAGGGAAAATACGGAATCGCAGAGGGAAACCTCCTTCCCGTCCTCTGTGAGGACTGTGACATCGTAGGAGCCGTCTCCTCCCCTGACAAGTTTCATTCCATTGGAAATGCCAGGGATTGGGCCGCTCCCGCAGAAATAATTGCCCAACAGGCAGGAGAGGACATCGATGGCCTCAACCCTTCCTTCCCCTGTCAGAAGGAGGACATAGGGGTGTCTCTCCTCTCCCATCTCCGCGCAGACGATCTCCTCATAGCTGCTGTAAAGGCCGTCAACTGCCAGATCCTCTCCAAAGAGGTCTCCATCGACGAGGAAGATCGTATCTCCGAGGATCTCCTTGAGGCGCTCGGTCTGCCGTAGCCGCAGCACCACCTGATCTTGCTGAAGGGCTGCCGTCAGGTAGTCTCCAAGCTGGGCGGTCTTTCTCTCCGTTTCCTGTTCTTTCCGGATCAGAAGATCCCGGAAGAAGAACCCCTCTCCGGCAGGAGAGGCGATCTTTGCGATCGTGTGGAGTTCGTCCCCGTCAAGCCAGATGGGATAGGAAAGGTCTTCGTTCCCATAGGTCAGGGTTTGGGCGCGAAGCTCGTAAAACCCTGGATCCGGATTCAGAAGGTCCCATCCGGGAAAACAGAAATCGTCAAAGAAGGCTGCCGCAGCGCGGCAAAGGGCGGCGCCGTATTCCGCATCCGACATGCCGGAGAGGGAGAGGATGTCCCTGTTTTCAAGGCATTCCCCCTTTTTCGTGTCATAGTGGAAGACATCATAGGAATCAGAGCCGTCATAGTAGCCGGTGCAGGAAAGGAGGAGGCTTAACACGTCCCCGCTTTGAAAGGTTTCATAAGTGATGCTTGCAAGATAGGGCTCTTCCCCGCTCTGGATGCTGTCATAGCAATCCTCTGCAGAACTGGCATAGATGCTGTTGATCTTTGCATTGATCTCTGCCGCAGCCGCTGTGTCATCTTCGATCTTCGGGATATGGTAGGCATAGTGATATTCGCTGCCCTCCTGCGTCAGGGCATCCCCCTCTTTGTTGAAGATCTCGGAGACGGAAACCTCCGCTTTTCTTTCTTCCTCCTCCGGAAGGGGGAGGGCCGTCACAGCGGTGTCTGTTTCCTCCTCCTGCAGGATGACAGTATCTTCTTCCTCTGCCTCTTCCTGCAGGCGCACGGTCTCCTGCTGCGATTCCTGTACAGGTCCTGTCTCCGCTTCTGCAGGCTGCGAGGTCGTCTGCCCGCAGCCTGCAAGAAGAGCAGGAAGGACGAGCAGTATGGGCAGATATGCATTCGTTCTGGTCTTCATCTGTTGTCCCCTTTCTACACGGCTTTCATCCATGGGAGCAGACTGTTCTGTCTTTCAAAACTTCCCGCTCTTTCCGGAAAAGCCGTCACTGTCGATGGTTGTGCCGCCGCTGCGGTGATCGGATTCGATCCGCTCCCTCACCTCTGTCACGTGGGAGAAACGATCCTCCCTTCCCGTGATGGTGACACTCCCCGCATCCAGGTAGGCCGCGGCGGTGTGCGCGCGCGATACGGACTGCATGGAATACTTTGCCGCAAGGGCTGTGATCACCAGGGCGATCACAAGGGCTGTCACGATGGAGATCAGGATCCCGGCGTGGCGGATCAGGGGATTCGAACCCACATCCAGAGGGTTTCCCTCGCGCGCCTGCCGGAGCATGGAACCGCTCTTTTCAAGGTAATCGGAGAAGCCCTTGTACCAGCTGTTCTCCCCGAAGTCGTCAAGGAACTTCTCGGAAAGTCTGTCCTTTCCGTAGTCCGTAAACGCCGTGTTCCCGTATCCGTAGGCAATGAGCGCATAGTCCCGCTCCTCCATGGACAGAAGGAGGAGCTCTCCGCTCTGCTCCTCTCCGTATCCCAGGCGGTACTCCTGGTACAGGCTCTTTGCCGCCTCATAGACGTCCTCGTCCGTGGTGTAGTTTCGAAAATCATCCACCGTGATGACGTAGATGCCGCAGGCATACTCCGTGGAGAGCTCCTCTGCCCGCGTCTCCAGCGCTGTCCACTCCTCGTCCGTAAGAAGTCCCACCTCGTCGGTGACAAAGGTCAGCCTGTCGTCTTCAAAATCCGACGCCCTTACCGGGAGGGAGAACAAAAGCAGAGCCGCGGCCAGCAAAACCAGGAAATGAATGCCCTTTCTCATGGCGTCGTCCTCCTCTTACTCAGGCAAAGAAGATCTCTGCCAGGAACTGCCCAAGTCCCGTCTTTAAAAACAGGGCACACAGAGCGGCGGCAAGGACGGCAAAGAGCGCACCTGCCTTTGCCATGGAGACGGGAAGATTTCCCACCATCTTTCCCGTCTCCCCGTTCATCATGAAGAGGTAGTCCTCATTCTGCCACTTCGTGCGGAGCGTCCAGACGGGAAGGAGGGTGTAGTGCACCTCTTTGTGCCGCAGGCGGATGTCAGCCCCCGCGGAGGCGACCGTCTCGTATCCTGTGACCTCGCGCCGCAGCCTCTCCGCAGCAGCGTTTTTCATGCGGGTATCCACCCTTGCCATGCAGGCATCTGCGCTGACATCGTACTTGTCCGCGAGGTATCCAGGAAGATAGGCGATGGAGAAGGGCTTTAACGCCCCGTAGTCAAAGGGCTCGATGGAATCCATGTAGTCATCGGGCATCTTTTTGGAGCCGTCGGCCGGGATGTGCGAGAACTGCATGCTGCCGCTTCGCCGCACGTCAAAGTGCTCCGTGACCGTCACGCGCAAGTCCCCTTCCGTGTGGGAATGGGAGCGGGTCGCGTGGTAATAGCAGTCCGCATCCGCGTCGGCATCAAAGAGCCAGAACGGCACATAGATGCCTTTGATCTCCTCCAGGTGGTTTTCCGCAGTGAAGCTGCGGGGGAGCAGAAACTTTCTCCTGCAGTGGCGCTTTAAGGCCGCGATGGCGGCATCCTTATCCAGCTTAAAGGGCAGGACAAAGTCCGGCTTCAGGATGCCTTCAAACTGCCCAGGCACGATGGTGTTATTGCCGCAGTAGGGACAGCTTGTGGCGGCGGTGGTCTCTTCGCAGAGGATCTGCGCGCCGCAGGAGGGACAGGTGTACATTTTCATCTTCGCACCGTCCTCACCCCAGTCCTCCTGCAGGGAGGAGGTATCCCAGGAGG
>ONMH01000049.1 GCA_900318875.1 uncultured Lachnospiraceae bacterium
GTGCGGGCCTTGTGAATGTCCTTCCGGTAGTGTCCGGGGTCTTCAAACAGGTTTCCCAAGTGGGACCAGACCTCCTTCATGCGCCCGATGACGACAGGATCCCCCGCGGCGTCGCGGCCATCCCCGTACTGGGAAAGATAGCCCTCGTACAGTGCCCGGTGGAAGGCCTTCAGCTCTTCTTTCGATGCGGGCTTTCCGCCCCGGATCTGCCTTGTCAGAGAGGGATCGTCGATAAGGCCCCGCCCGATCATGATGCCGGAGAGCTTCTCCCCGGAGAGGGCGGCAACGTATGCCGCGTCCTCCTTCGTGAACACGTTTCCGTTGTAGGTGATGGGAAGGTGGGAGGAGGAGAGGATCTTCAGGAAGGCGGACAGCTCCGGCTGTCCCGCGTACTGCTCCGCCCGGGTTCTTGCGTGGATGATGAGATCGGAGAGGGGGTACTTCTCATAGATTGCAAAGAGCCTGTCCGCCTCCTGGACATCGGTAAAGCCAAGTCTTGTCTTGACGGAGATGGCAAGGGGGAAGATCGCATCGAGGAACCGGTCCAGCTCGTCCGGAACCGTGAGAAACCCGGAGCCCTTCTTTTTTGCGGTCACTGTGCCGACGGGGCACCCCAGGTTCAGGTTCACCTCCCGGTAGCCGAGCTCCGCCATGGTGCGCGCGGTAAAGAGAAATTCCTCCGCCTTATTCGAGAGAAGCTGCGGGTCCTCCGCCTTATTCGAGAGAAGCTGCGGGATCAGGGGGACCCCCTTGTTGTTTTCAGGGAGGACATCCCGCTTCTCTCTTGTCTTGATCCGTTTCGTGTAGGTGCAGACGACAAAGGGGGTGTAGTACCGGTCTGTCCATCTGCCGAAGAAGGCATGGTGCACGTTCCGGAAGACGAAGGGAGAGAAGCATCAGTCCAGAGCCCCCTCGATGGCGTGCAGAAGATCATCGAATTCCTCGAAGGCAGGGATGTCAGGGTTGTCCGCCTTGATCTTCTCCGTGGACTTGAACAGGAATCCCGCCTTGCTCGCCCGGATCATGTCCAGGTCATTGTAGGAATCGCCGCTTGCGATCGTCTGGAAGCCGATGGACTGCAGGGCCTTTACGGTCGAGAGCTTGGACTGCTCGATGCGCATCTGAAAGCCTGTGATCGTCCCGTCCTCTGCCACATCCAGGGTGTTGCAGAACAGGGTGGGATAGCCGAGCTTTTTCATGAGCGGCATGGCAAACTGGGTGAAGGTGTCACTGATGATGATGACCTGGGTCTCTTCGCGGAGCTTATCGAGGAATTCCCGCGCACCGGGCAGGGGATCAATGGTGGCGATGGTGTCCTGGATCTGGGAGAGGCCCAGGCCGTGCTCCTTCAGGATGCCGAGCCTCCAGTTCATCAGCTTGTTGTAGTCGGGTTCATCCCGGGTGGTTCGCTTGAGCTCGGGGATGCCGGATGCCTTTGAAAAGGCAATCCAGATCTCCGGAACCAGTACCCCTTCCATATCCAGACACACGATATCCATTTCCATTCCTCCATAATCAGATGATTTTGTTCTTTTTTGCAGGCTTCGTCCACTATATCAGATATTTGGACTCCCGTCACGGCGCGGACGTCTCTTCCGGGAAGGTCCCGTTGTAGTACTCCAGAAGAAGTGCCACCACATGGCTGTAGCTGATCTTCCCCGAGGAGACGCCGTTTGCCTTGAGCGTCGTGTCGACGTAGGTGTCTGCGGCCTTCTTCACGGTCTCCGTGTCGAGCTTTGCGGTTCTCCCGATCATGTCCCAGGTCTCCTCTGAGAGAAACTGATTGTCCTGTGAGACCGTGTCGGAGATGGCGACATGCTCCCGGTAGACGGTCTTTCCGGCATTTTCATAGAAGGCGTTGTCCACGTAGTTCAGGATCCCGAGCCATCCGCTGTAGCGAAAGACCGGGTTGTCGGACTGCGTGCAGGCGAGGAAGGCGAGGAAGTTCGCGTCATCCTCATAGATGTAGCCGTGGGTGTGGGAGAGCTCGTGGCACATGGTGAAGGGCTTGTTCATGAGCTCCATGAGCTCGTTGTAGTTGGCCTCCATGGAGAATGGAAAGTAGTAGCCCTGCATGTACTGCTGGCTCACAAAGACGGAAAATGAAAGGGGCTTTGGCCGCACCTGGTAGCCGGAGAGCCGGGGATAGGCGGAGGAGAGGTTCTGTACGCTCTTCTGCGCCTCTTTCTGCATCGCCTCCTCCCCGCCTTCACACACGACAGCGCCGTCCGCATCCCTTGGCATCTCCTCCGCCAGGGTGTTGCAGGCTGTGACGACATAGTCCCGAAGGTCTGCCAGGTCCTGCAGGGTGTAGGAGGTTCCATATCCAGGCAGGGAACGCTCTAAAGGCGTGCAGTGGTACTGGATGAAGCACCCGAAGGTCTGGATCAGAAGGACAATGGCGGCAACCCAGGCGGTGGCATACCAGAAGTGCCCGGCAAAGCGCCGGTATCCCTGCCGCCTGTGCAGGAAGACAAGGAGCAGGGTTATGACCGCAAGGTCCAGAACCCAGAGGACGCCGATGACAAGGAGCCGCTCTCCCACCGAGAAGGGAGCGAGGGAGGTCAGCCTCCCGTACAGAGAGGTAAAGACCGGGAAGAGGGTATTCGTGTACCAGTTTGCAAAGGCGGTGCTCCTCCAGGCGGCTGCATTCAGCACGCCGGAGAGGACGGTTCCGGGGCAGCAGGCGGCAGAGAGCAAAGCGGCGAGGGAGAGAAACGCCTTTTCCGTCTTCTCCGGGCTCTGAAAGGAGAGGTCCGGAGAGGAGACGATGCGCCGCCAGTCCTCTCCCAGGGGCTCCGGCATCAGATGGAGGAACTCGTAGGAGAGCATGTCGTCATCGATGGCAAAGATCTCTCTTGTCTCGTCCTCTGTGGGCACTCTTCCGAGGAGTTTCCGGAAGATGGGAAGGAGCAGGGCGTCTTCCGCCTCGCGGTAGGCGGGGAGTGCTGCCTTGATGGGGCGTGGAAGGTCGCAGAGGTAGGCCTCCGCCGCGTCGTGCAGAAGACAGCCGTACTGGACAAAGGGGCTGTACCCCCGCGCCTTTGCCTCAAGGCAGCAGGCGATGCTGTGCTGTCCCACGGTGTAGAGGTGAGAAACGTGCCCGTTTCCGCGGCAGAGGAGGGACAGGGAGTGGGCGATGTCCCGAAGTTCAATATCTTCCTCCTGTGGATGAAGGGGATCCACGTGCTTTCCGGTTGCGGTGGTGATGAAACTCATGGGCAAAACCTCTCTTTCCCGTTGACAGAAGGCCTGCGATATGGGAGCCTTGTGGGCGGACGGCATTCTTCTGCGGGAATATTGCAAAAGGAACCGGGCAGGTTATAATAGAAACACAGAAAATAGTAGCGCGTTAAAGTGCGAAAGTAAAGCACAGAGGTGGCATCAGATGGAAATGCAAATGGAATTCAGAAGGAAACTGCCGATCCCCCAGGAGCTCAAGCAGCAGTTTCCCCTGTCCCAGGAGATCCGGGACATCAAGGAGGCACGCGATAAGGAGATCGAGGCCATCTTTACGGGAAAGGACCAGAGATTCCTTCTCATCATCGGCCCCTGTTCTGCGGACCGGGAGGATGCGGTTCTCGAGTACATGACCCGCCTCGCAAAGGTCCAGGAGAAGGTGAAGGACAAGATCTTCATCATCCCCCGGGTGTACACGAACAAGCCCCGCACCAAAGGGGTCGGCTACAAGGGCATGCTCCATCAGCCGGATCCGGAGAAGAAGGAGGACATGCTGGCGGGCATCATTGCGATCCGCGAGATGCACTCCCGCGTCGTGAAGGAGACCGGCTTTACCTGTGCGGAGGAGATGCTCTATCCGGAAAACCACCGGTATCTCTCCGACCTTCTCGCCTATGTCGCCATCGGCGCGCGCTCCGTTGAGGACCAGCAGCACCGCATGGTGGCCTCCGGCATCGGCATTCCCGCCGGAATGAAGAACCCGACCTCCGGCGACATCTCCGTCATGATGAACTCCATCACGGCGGCCCAGAGTGAGCAGACCTTCCTGTACCGCGGCTGGGAGGTGCACACCACAGGAAACCCAATGGCGCACGCGATCCTGCGCGGCTATGTCGACAACTACGGCAGGAGCCATCCGAACTATCACTACGAGGACCTCATCTACGTCAGCGAGCAGTACAAAAAGCTCGGCCTGCAGAACCCGGCCGTCATCGTAGACTGCAACCACAGCAACTCCGGCAAGCAGTACATGGAGCAGATCCGCATCGCAAAGGACGTGCTCCACAGCATGCATGTCTCCCCGGACATCGCAAAGATTGTCAAGGGCCTGATGATCGAGAGCTACCTGGTGGACGGCAGCCAGAAGATCGGAGACGGCGTGTACGGAAAGTCCATCACGGACCCATGCCTTGGCTGGGAGAAGTCGGAAAAGCTGATCTACGACATCGCCGACGGCTGAAAAAGGGCACTTTATAGAAATTTTAGAAATTGGGGACGACCACAACATCTAGTTGGGGCCGTCCTTCTTTGTTACGCAATTTGTGAAGAAAGTTATTGGTTTGATGCACAAAAGTTACGAGCCATTGACAAATCTGAAATAATTCTGTAACATTCCCATCGACGTTCCAAATGGCAAGGAAAAGGAGTCAGAATTGAAAGCAGAGTATAAGGAGCTGAGACGAAATCTCCTGGTGCTGTCCATGGCAGCGGCTATGCTCTTCCAGATTGTTCCGGACAACATGCAGACGCAGGCGGCTGCGTCCTCCCGGAAGGAAGGCAGCAGAAAGGCAGG
The DNA here is from genome assembly GCA_900318875.1 of uncultured Lachnospiraceae bacterium. Taxonomy (GTDB): domain Bacteria; phylum Bacillota; class Clostridia; order Lachnospirales; family Lachnospiraceae; genus CAG-791. The sequence goes on from ONMH01000049.1 coordinate 4,754, forward strand.
AGATACCACCGCAGCACTTGATGGAATCGCCCCGGTGGTGACCGAAGATGCGGCTACGGATCTGACGGGAAGCATCACTCTGACTGTGGCACAGGAGAGCGGCCTTGATGCCATGGTCTTCACCGCAGCGGAGGAGGCCTCTGAGGAGGAAGCACAGGATCCTGCAGAAGAGGATACACAGACCGCAGAGGCGACCGAAGAGACAGCAGATACGGAGATTGTCCCTGCAGAGTCTGCAGATGTGCTGGCGGAGGAAGCCGCAGCGGAATCGACAGAGGAAGAAGCAGCTGCAGAGGAGACAGCGGAAGAGACCGGCAGAGGAGACAACATCCTCTGATGAGGATGCTGCGGAGGAGACCGAGGCAGCAGCTGCAGAGGAGTCTGCAGATGTGGCGGAGGAGACGGTGGATCTCAATGTCTCCACGAAGAACAGCTCCTGGACCGGTCAGGTCCTCAACAGCTATGTCGGCGCCGTGTACGGACCCTCCGGCGGCAAGGAAGTCTACTACAACATGAACATGTCCCAGGTCGTCGCAAACTTAAAGAGCGCCGGCTATGAGGGCGACTACTGGGTTCGCGATGACGGCGTCAAGATGTTTGGCAGCTATGTCATGGTGGCAGCCTGCTACAGCGTGCACCCCTACGGCTCCTTCGTGGAGACCACCCTTGGCACGGCCATCGTGTGCGACACCGGTACCTTCGCCTACAGCTATCCGCAGATGCTGGATGTGGCAGTGACCTGGTGAGGAAATCCAGATACGACAGAACAGAAACAAATCCGGGAGCGGGTGCTCCCGGATTTGTTTTTGTTCCTTGCGCCCGTCGGCGTAGCTTTCAGTTTTCTGCGCCGTCCCCTGCTGCAGCGGCGCGCTTTTTCTTTCTGCTCTCCAGCTTCTGGACGATGTAGTCGTGGTAGATGAAGTCTGTGATTGCGGCGATCGGGATCGCGAGGAGAATGCCCGCAACGCCCCACATCCTGCCGAAGACGATGATGGAGATCAGGATCCAGATCGAGGGCACGCCCAGGGTGTCGCCGAAGAGCTTGGGCTTGACGACATAGCCGTCGATCGTCTGCAGGATCAGCGTGAAGATCAGAAACCACAGCGCCTGCCAGGGATTGGCGAGCACCAGGATGAATGCGCCGATCACCGCACCCACGATCGGACCGAAGGTCGGGGCGAGGTTGGTGACGCCCACCACCACGGAGATCAGGGGGATGTAGGGCATGCCGGCAATGATCATGAACACCGCGTTGGCACAGCCCACGAAGAGACCGTCCAGGATGTCGCTGGCGATGTACCGGATCATGATGTGGTTGCATCTCTTCCAGAAGGACGCAATGGCGGGATACCGCTTCTCCGCGATGAGGAGTCTGGCAAGCCTGCGGCAGCCCGCAAGAAGCCTTGTCTTGTCCAGCAGGAAGTAGATCGAGATGATGAAGCTGATGATTCCGTTGAAGATGCCGCTCCCGATGCCGGTCACCGTGTCCACGATGCCGCCGGAGTTCTTTGTGAGCAAGGTGCCGACCTGGTCCAGGGCGCCCTGCAGGAACGTGGTGATGCTGCCGATGTCCAGTTTTGCCTTCGAGGCCATGCTGTCCAGGTTCTCGAGGAGCGTGTTGATGGTTTTCACGTAGCTTCCCACGTTGGAGATCAGCGTGCCGACACTGGTGACGATCTGCGGGATCAGGGCGACGAGCAGGATCACGATGAAGACCACGACGAGAACAATGGTCAGGGCGACGCTGATGCGCCAGCGGTTCCGCGCGCGGCGCTGCAGGCGGAGGTTGTAGATCCGAAGGGCCTCCGTGTCCTTTCCCGAGGGAGCCTGCACTTTCCTGCCGAGGCGGGAGATGCCGCTGCAGATCACTTTGGCAAGGGGATTCAGGATGTAGGCGATGATGAGGCCGATGAAGACGGGGCGGATGAAGCTGTAGAGCTTCGAGAGGCCGATCCCCAGGAGGTTGATGTGGGACAGGAACACAAACAGGAGCACCGCGCAGCACGCTGCGAAGGTATAGGCCGCCCAGGGCTGATTCAGCCGGTTTTTGTTGAATTTCATGGATTACTCTCCGTTCTGATTGCCATTTCACTGCTGTACATCATCTCATGATTGCCTTTTTCTTTCAATTTTCTCTCTGTTAATTCACGAAACTTTAACTTTTGTACTGTCCCGTGCGGAAGGACCGGTAGAAGAGTTCGGCGCTCTCGGAGAGGACGGCATCCTTTTTCCGGACCAGATGGATGCTGCTGACAAGCTCCGGCGCGTCGAGCTCCCTTGCGGAAAGATCCGGGAACAGTGCCAGAATGGAGGAGGGGACAAGGGCTGTGCCAAGTCCCTCGGAGGCCCACTGCAGGGCGGTTCTGGCATCATCGCAGGTGCAGACGACATCCGGGGTGATGCCGGCGGTTCCGGGGAGAGCGCCTGCCGCTGCCATGGGGTCCGTCCGCAGCGTGATGTGCTCCAGAGAGGCATCGCGGTAGGGTGTTCGGATCACGGCGAGCTCGATCCGGTTCTCCCGGATGTCCTCCTGCAGATCAAACGTGTTCCCCTCCCGGATCACAAATGAGATGTCGGGGTGGGAGGTGTGGAACCTGCGGATGCCGTCATAGAGCTCCCGGCAGCCGCAGGAGGAGATGAGGCCGAGGCGGATGTTGCCGCGCCGTCCCCTTCGAAGGCTCTCAAGGTCCGCGCCGGCTGCGGTCTCGAGCTCTAAGATCTCCCTCGCATAGCGAAAGAGGAGGTTTCCCGCCTCCGTCAGGGTGATCTGCCGCGCCCCGCGGACAAAGAGGGTCACGCCGCACTCCGCCTCGAGCTGATGCATCCGGAGGGAGAGCGGGGGCTGGGACATGTGAAGTTTTCTCGCCGCCGCGGAGATGGAGCCCTCCTCCACCACTGCGGCAAAGCACTCGAGCTGCCGAAGTTCCATCTGCTGCCTCCCCTGTCTGCCACCCATCCAGATTCCATATGGGAACATACCAGACAGATATATTCAATATATCACCCGGGATGGTATGATGTCATTCGGAAACCAGGATCCCTGGTGCGCAAATGAGGAGGAATTCAGATGAAGAAACTCAGGGTGTTTCTTGCAGACTACAAAAAGGAGAGCATTCTCGCCCCGGCGTTCAAGCTTCTGGAGGCGCTGTTCGACCTGTTTGTGCCGCTGGTTGTGGCAAGGATCATCGATGTCGGCATCCCGTCCGGGAACCGGGGACTTCTCTTCCGGCAGTTCGGGATCCTGATCCTTCTTGCCGTGGTCGGCATTGTCTGCAGCGTCACGGCCCAGTACTTTGCGGCAAAGGCGAGCGTCGGCTTTGCGACAAAGCTCCGGCAGGCGCTTTTCGATCACATCCAGAAGCTCTCGTATAAGGAGCTGGACCGGCTCGGCACCAACACGCTGATCACGCGCATGACGAGCGACGTGCAGCAGGTGCAGAACGGCCTGAACCTGGCGCTTCGCCTGCTCCTTCGGAGCCCGTTCATCGTCTTCGGCTCCATGATCATGGCGTTTACCATTGATGTGAAGGCCGCCCTCGTCTTCGTGGTGGCAATTCCGGTGCTCTCCGTCGTGGTCTTTGCGATCATGCTGGTCTCCATCCCGCTGTATAAGAAGGTCCAGGCGGCCCTGGACCAGGTCCTCGGGGCGACCAGGGAGAACCTGACGGGTGTCCGCGTCATCCGCGCCTTCTGCAAGGAGGACGAAGAGGTCCGGGACTTTGACGCAAAGAACGAGGCCTTAACGAAGATGAATGAGTTCGTGGGCCGCATCTCCGCCCTGATGAACCCCGCCACCTACCTGCTCATCAACCTCGCGACCATCGTCCTGATCCGGGTCGGTGCGGTCCGCGTGGACCTCGGTGCTATCCAGCAGGGCGATGTGGTCGCCCTCTACAACTACATGGCCCAGATGATCGTGGAGCTGATCAAGCTCGCGAGCCTGATCATCACGATTGACAAGTCCATCGCCTGCGCAGAGCGCATCTCCCGGATCTTTGACGTGGTGCCGGGGCAGAGCTTCCCGGAGAAGACGCAGGGTGAGGTCACGGGCTCCAAAGACACGGCGGTCTCGTTCCGGGGTGTCACCTTCTCCTATGAGGGCGCAAGGGAGCCCAGTGTGGAGAACGTCTCTTTTACGGCAGCGCGCGGGGAGACGATCGGCATCATCGGCGGCACCGGGGCCGGCAAGTCCTCCATGCAGGAACTCGTAAACCTGGTGGGCGTCGTGCCCCAGAAGGCGGTGCTCTTCCAGGGGTCCATCCGCGACAACCTGAAGTGGGGAAATGAGAACGCGACGGATGCAGAGCTCATGGACGCCGTCCGCACCGCCCAGGCTGCCGAGGTCGTGGAGGGGAAGGAGGGAAAGCTCGACTTTGCCGTGGAGCAGAACGGTCGGAACCTCTCCGGCGGACAGCGCCAGAGGCTGACGATCGCGCGGGCCCTGGTCCGGAAGCCGAAGATCCTGATCCTGGACGACAGTGCCAGTGCCCTGGACTTTGCGACGGACGCTGCGCTCCGGAGGGCCATCCGGGGCCTTGAGGGCAGCATGACGGTGTTCATCGTCTCCCAGAGGACCGCGAGCATCATGAATGCAGACCGGATCCTCGTTTTGGACGACGGAAAGATTGCGGGAGAGGGAACGCATGCACAGCTCCTTCAGAGCTGCCCGCTGTATCAGGAGATCTTCTATTCCCAGTTCCCGGAGAAGCGGCCGAAGACGCAGGCCGGAGGAGAGGAGGTGCTGGCATGAGCAGAGCAGAAGAAGTGGAAATGCAGGGAGACCGCGAAAAGAGCGGGAAGACGTTCCGCAAGGTCATGCAGTACATCGGGAAGTACCGGATCCTTCTGGTGCTCTCCGTGATCCTCGCCGCGGTCTCCGCGGTGCTGCCGCTGTATGCGGCAATTCTGTTCGGCGATGCGATCGACGGGATCCTCGGCGCGGGAAAGGTGGACTTTGAAACCGTCACCTGGTACCTGTCCCGGATCCTGGTCCTGATTATCGTGACCTCCATCTGCACGTTTCTGATGAACCTCATCAACAACCGGATGACCTACCGGGTGGTGCAGGACATCCGCAGCCGTGCGATTCGGCAGATCCAGGTGCTCCCCTTAAAGTACCTGGACGCCCACAGCACCGGCGACATCGTCAGCCGCATCATCACGGATACGGACCAGCTCTCCGACGGCCTGCTCCTTGGCTTTACGCAGCTGTTCTCCGGTATCGTGACCATTGTAGCGACACTGATCTTCATGTTCAGCAAGGACGTCCTGATCTCCATCCTCGTCATCTGCCTGACGCCGGTCTCCTTCTTTGTGGCGAAGTTCATCGCAACCCACAGCTATGCGATGTTCCAGAAGCAGACGAAGGCGAGGGGTGAGCAGACCGCCCTCATCGAGGAGATGGTCGGCAACGAGAAGGTCGTCCGGGTCTTCGGCTACGGGGAGCGCGCCTCGAAGCGCTTTTCCCAAATCAATGAAAAGCTCCGGGATGCCTCCCAGCAGGCGGTGTTCTACTCGAGCCTGACGAATCCCTCCACCCGGTTTGTGAACAGCCTGATCTATGCGGTGGTGGTCCTCGTCGGCGCTTTCCGGATCCTGGCAGGGGGCCTCACCGTCGGCGGTCTCTCGGCGCTCCTTACCTACTGCAACCAGTACACAAAGCCCTTCAACGACATCAGCAGCGTCGTGACGGAGCTCCAGAACGCCCTCGCCTGCGCAAGCCGCATCTTTGCCCTGATCGAGGAGAAGCCCCAGTCCGCGGATCCCCGGAAGGATCTCCCTGCTGCAAAGGGAGAGGCGGACATCGACGACGTGTTCTTCTCCTATACAAAGGAGCAGCACCTGATCGAGCACTTCCGGCTGCATGCGGCACCAGGCACCCGGGTCGCCATCGTCGGCCCCACGGGCTGCGGCAAGACGACGCTGATCAACCTGCTGATGCGCTTCTACGACGCGGACAGCGGGGACATCCGGATCGACGGCACAAGCATCTACGACTGCTCCCGGCGCTCCCTCCGGAAGAACTTCGGCATGGTGCTGCAGGACACCTGGCTCCACGCAGGCACGATCCGGGAGAACATTGCCTTTGGAAAGCCCGATGCCACGGACGAGGAGATCATCCAGGCGGCAAAGGAGGCCCGCAGCTGGGAGTTCATCCGCCGCATGCCGGAGGGCCTTGACACCGTGGTCACGGATGACAGCCTGAGCGCGGGTCAGAAGCAGCTCCTGTGCATCACCCGGGTCATGCTGGTGCTCCCGCCCATGCTGATCCTGGATGAGGCGACCTCGAGCATCGACACGAGGACCGAGATCCTGATTCAAAACGCCTTTGACCGGATGATGAAGGGCAGGACCTCCTTTGTGGTGGCCCACAGACTCTCCACGATCCGCAACGCGGACATCATCCTCGTGATGAAGGACGGCAAGATCATCGAGCAGGGAAACCACGAGAGCCTGATGGCGGCAAACGGGTTCTACACAAAACTCTACAATGCCCAGTTCGCAAAGGCGGAATAAAGAGCAGTCCCTGCATTCCGGGAGCGGCTCATTGGAATGGAAACACAGCGCAGTCGGCCTTGACAGCGCTGTGTTTTCTGGTCTTAAATGAGAACATCTGCGGGCATAGTGCCGCAGGGAAGGGAACCGCCATGTATGAACTGACTTCAAAACTGATCATCTACCGCTCCATCGGGAAGGACAGCATCCTGTACCGGCTGAGCGACATCTTCCGCCGATTCCACGGCGGAGACTACAACAAGGAGGGGCTGACCGCCGAGATCCTGGACGAGGTGAACCGCCTCCTGGATGTGGCGACGACCTACGGCTTCAACCACAACCTCTGGCACAACTACCTCGCCTACCTGCTCGCGATGACGGAGACTCCGTTCACGCTGGTCTCCGAGAAGGTCGGCGCCAATGAGGGGTCCGTGAACAGGTTCGCAAAGAACGACTTTGCCATCTTCCGGCAGCTCTTCGACTACGACTTCTCCTACATCGAGGAGGAGCTGGGGATCAACTGCTTCTCTGTGCTCGAGAACTACTCCGCCGTTGTCAAGAAGGAGCAGATCTACAACAAGAGTGTCTCGGAGAAGGTGCAGGAGCTCTCGGCTTCGATCGAAGGGGCAAAGACGGAGGACGAGCTGTACGCGGTCATCACGGACTTCTACAGGCGGTACGGCGTCGGAAAGTTCGGCCTGAACAAGGCCTTCCGCGTCAACGATGATCCGGAGGGGGAGCTCCTTGTTCCCATCACCAACACCGGCGACATGGTCCTCTCGGACCTGGTGGGATACGAGGCCCAGAAGAAGAAGCTCACGGACAATACCGAGGCCTTCCTGCACGGGAGGCGCGCCAACAACGTGCTCCTCTACGGCGATGCGGGCACCGGCAAGTCCACCAGCATCAAGGCAATCCTGAACCAGTACTACAGCGAGGGCCTGCGGATGATAGAGGTCTACAAGCACCAGTTCAAGGACCTTTCCCGCATCATCAACGAGATCAAGAACCGCAACTACCGCTTCATCATATATATGGATGACCTCTCCTTTGAGGAGTTTGAGACCGACTACAAGTACCTGAAGGCGGTCATCGAGGGCGGCCTCGAGCCGAGGCCGGAAAACGTGCTGATCTACGCCACCTCGAACCGCAGGCACCTGATCCGGGAGACCTGGAGTGACAAGCAGGATGCGGACAGTGCGGACATTCACCACAACGACACGGTGCAGGAGAAACTCTCCCTGTCGGCGCGCTTTGGCGTGTCCATCGGGTACTTCCGGCCCTCGCCGCAGGAGTACTACACCATCGTGGAGGAGCTGGCAAAGCGCTATCCCGAGATCCACATCTCCGAGGAGGAGCTGAAGAAGCAGGCGAACATCTGGGAGATGAATCACGGCGGCTTCTCCGGGCGCTGTGCGCAGCAGTTCATTGACTACCTGGCGGGAGAGAGTGGGGACCGGACATGATCGATACCATCCTGTTTGACATGGACGGCACCATCACGGACACCCAGAAGGTCTACAGCAGCGCCTGGCGGCAGGTGGGCCTGTCGGAGGAGGAACTTCGCACCATGGTGGGAAGAAGCAGCATCGTCAACCACCGGTACCTCGAGGAGCTGGGGTACGATGCGGATGCGCTGATTGCGAAGAAGAACGCGATCTGTGAGAAGGTCTTCTCGGAGGGCATAGATGTCAAGCCCGGCGCCAGGGAAGCGCTGGAGTGGCTCAGAAAGGAGCAGTTTGCCTGCGTCCTCGCGACCTCCTCACCCCTTGCAAGGGCAGAGAAAAACCTGGCGATGACGGATCTTGCCCGGTACTTTGACTTCGTGGTCAGCGGGAATGCGCTGGAGCGGGGAAAGCCGTTCCCGGACGTCTTCCTGATGGCGGCCAGGGAGGCGGGAAAGATCCCCTCCCAGTGCCTCGTCGTGGAGGACTCCTTTAACGGCGTTCGGGCCGGGAAGGCAGCCGGCATGAAGACCGTGATGATCCCGGATGCGGTGCCGCCGGATGCGGAGATGAAAAAGACAGCGGATGCGATTCTGCCCTCGCTCAAAGAGCTGCCCGCCTGCATCGAGGCGCTGCAGCAGGAGGAAGCGGCAGAAGAACGGAAGAAGGAGGAACAGGATGTCAAATCTGGTCTTTGACTTTGGCGCTGCAGATCATGAGACTGCAGTGGATGCCACCAAGAAGGCAAAGGCGGTGTGTACCTATACGCCCTTTGCATCGGATGCCGCACAGGCGGATGAGGCGCACCCGTTTCTGGTGCTGGACAACCGGGCGGGAAAGCTCGTCCACCACACGAGCGGCCTGTTTGAGAAGCCGGAGGTCCGGAGCTCGTTCGTCTTCATGAAGGACGGGGAGAAGGTGCAGGCGGACGTGCTGGAGATCGACTCCCGGTTCCTTGGCCTGCTCGCCTGGCTTGGCACCAACGGCATCATGGTACGGCTCTCGGGAAAGGACACCTCCCGGGGCTACTGTGTCTACAAGATCCGCGAGGTCTCCTCGGACGGCGTGACCAAGCTCTCCGCCGCAGACGGCTTTCTGCAGTACGTGATCTCGAGGCTCCTGGAGACCAAGCCACAGGAGGAGGAGAACCCGGATGAGGATACCGGGGAGGACTCCGATGAGATGAAGCTCACGAGCCTCCAGAGTATGACGGACTTCCTGGAGTGCGCAAAGAACACCCTGCCCGCAAACATCCGCAAGTGGGCAAGGCGGAACCTCGCGGTGGCAAAGTCCTCCGAGGTCAGTCCCGAGGAGCGGCGCCATGCCCAGCACGCCCTCTCCATCATGCTGAACATCCGCTGGAAGGACTCCTACTTCGGTGCGATCGATCCCGTGGAGGCCCGCCGGATCCTCGATGAGGAGCTCTACGGCATGGAGAAGGTCAAGCAGAGGATCATCGAGACCATCATTCAGATCAACCGCACCCACAAGCTCCCCGCCTACGGGATCCTGCTGGTGGGCCCTGCCGGCACCGGCAAGAGCCAGATCTCCTATGCGATTGCAAGGATCCTGGGCCTTCCCTGGACGAGCCTGGACATGAGTGCCATCCACGACGCAGAGCAGCTGACGGGCAGCTCCCGGGTCTATGCGAACGCAAAGCCCGGCAGCATCATGGAGGCCTTCTCTCAGGCGGGGGAGTCGAACCTGGTCTTCATCATCAATGAGCTGGACAAGGCGGATGCGAAGAACTCCAGCGGGAATCCCGCGGATGCGCTCCTGACGCTCCTCGACAACCTGGGTTTTACGGACAACTACATGGAGTGCACGATCCCGACCGCCGGCGTGTATCCGATCGCCACGGCAAACGACAAGTCCCGGATCAGCAGCCCGCTCCTCACCCGGTTTGCGGTCATCGACATCCCGGACTACACGAAGGAGGAGAAGAAGACGATCTTCCTGCGCTACTCCCTGCCGAAGGTGATCCGGCGCATGGGCCTTGCGGAGGGCGAGTGCATTGTCACGGAAAAGGCCGCAGAGGCGGTCGTCTCGCGGTTTGCAAATGAGCCCGGTGTGCGCGACCTCGAGCAGGCGGCTGAGCACCTGGCCGCCAATGCGCTGTATCAGATCGAGTCCACGGGGGTTTCCAGCGTGACGTTCGATGCGGCAGAGGCAGAGGCGATTCTCTCGTAAGAAACAAAACGGACAGACATTCCCACGGTGGAAATGCCTGTCCGTTTTATGGTGCCCGGATCAGTCCAGGATGATGTTCTGAACGTCCTCGAGCATCAGGCCCTCAAGGGCCTTTGTGGTGATGATGCCGCTTCGGACGAGGCGGTTTGCCTGGTTCCGCTTTGCCTTCTCGAAGTAGTTGCGCACGTCTCTGGCGTTGGCAAAGTTCTCCCTCCGGTTTGCATACCGGTCCCGGAAGAAGGCCTCCGCGCAGATCATGGCCGTGGTGTCCACCGTGTATTCCTCCTTCTGACACAGCTGCAGGAAGATCTGGGTGAGCTCCTTCGGCGTGTAGTCCGGGAAGTGGATCACGGTGGAGAAGCGGGATCGCAGTCCCGGGTTTGCCGCAAGGAACTGCTCCATCAGGTCCGGGTACCCCGCGGCAATCACCGCAAAGTCCTCCCGGTTGTCCTCCATGGCCTTGATGAGGACGTCGATGGCCGCAATGCCAAAGTCCTTTCCCGAGGTATCCCGGGCGAGGGAGTAGGCCTCATCGATAAAGAGCATGCCGCCCATCGCGGAGTCGATGACCGCCTTCGTCCGGGACTCGGTCTCCCCGACGTAGCGGCCGACCAGGGTGCTCCGGTCCGCCTCGATGAACTGGCCGGTGGAGAGGACACCGAGCTTTTTATAGATCTTCCCGACGAGCCGTGCGATGGTCGTCTTGCCGGTGCCGGGGTTTCCGGTGAACACCATGTGGAGCGTGATGGGGGAGGAGATGAGGCCGTGCTCTCTGCGCTCCTTTGCAATCCGGATCATGTTTACGGTGGTCCGGACTTCCTCTTTTACGGCGTCGAGCCCGATGAAGCCATCGAGCTCTGCGAGGAGCTGTTCCAGGCTCAGGGCATCGTCTTCGTCCTCTGCGGGAGCCTTTTTGGGTGGCGGGGCAGCCGTCGCTTCCCCCTTTGCGGGCACAAAACTCCCCTGCAGGTGGATCCTGTTTGCCTGGAGGATGAACCGGATCTGGTCCATGTCCTCCTGGGAGAGGGCATGATCCGGAAAGGCCTTTTCAAGGTCTTCCACGGAGAGCTCCTCGTTGTGTTCCCTCCCCCGCTGGATCAGATCCGAGAGGATCGAGGAGGAGCTGGCATTCAGGTTGGATGGATTGTTCATAGGGGCTCCTTCCGCCGGGGGTTGAGTGAAGGCTTCGACGCCGTTTATAATAAGGCGTCATTGTAAAAGGAATCAAGGGGAGAAACAGGCAGTGCCAGGCGGCAGCCGGGAAGTGTGGAGATATGGAAGACGGACTGGAAGAAAAGAGAAGACTTGCAGACGAGGTGATCCTTCGACTGAAGAAAGAGTACCCGGACACCCACTGCACGCTGGACTATGCGCATGCGTGGCAGCTCCTCGTATCGCTCCGGCTGGCGGCGCAGTGCACGGACAAGCGGGTCGATCAGACGACGCCTGCTCTCTATGCAAAGTTCCCCACGGTGGAGGCGCTGGCAGAGGCGGATGTGGATGAGATCGAGGAGATCGTGCGCCCCTGCGGCCTCGGGCGGAGCAAGGCGCGGGACATCAGCGCCTGCATGAAGATGCTGCATGAGGTCTACCATGACCAGGTGCCGGATACCATGGAGGAGCTCTTAAAGCTCCCCGGCGTCGGGAGAAAAAGCGCCAACCTCGTCCTGGGGGACATCTTCGGGAAGCCCGCGATCGTCACGGACACCCACTGCATCCGGCTCTCCAACCGGATCGGCCTCGTGGATGACCTGAAGGAGCCGGGGAAGGTGGAGGCAGCCCTCTGGAAGATTGTCCCGCCCAGGGAGGGAAACCAGCTTTGTCACAGGCTGGTGGACCACGGCAGGGCGGTCTGCACGGCGCGGAGCCCAAAGTGCGGACAGTGCTGCCTGAAGGACCTGTGCCGGTATGCCCGGGAGACGAATGTTAGCATTGACTAACAAACGGCTCCTATGGAACAATCACCCGCAGTGAGGGAGTAGCAAGCACATCCCGTGCAGTCAGTCAACATGCTGGTGGACAGATCACCTGGCTGACTTCAAAATGCGAGACTCATGTATACGCAACAGGTGAATTCCGTTTGCGGCGATACATGGGTGCGCGAATACAGACGAGTCGCAGACATGGCCGGAGACGGACGTGTCTGTTTTTTTGTCTGGAGGTATGGAAATGAACACCTGGTTTTTTCTGAACAGCATTCTGCTCGGCGTGGGTCTTGCCATGGACGCCTTCTCGGTGTCGATTGCAAACGGGCTTGCGGAGCACGGGATGAGTCGGAGGAGGATGAGTGCGATTGCGGGATGTTACGCCTTCTTTCAGTGGGCGATGCCCATGATCGGCTGGTTCTGCGTGCACACGATCTCCGGGATCTTCTGTGCGTTTCAGGGATTCATCCCCTGGATTGCTCTGTTTCTGCTTCTCTACATCGGCGGGAAGATGCTGATCGAGGGCGTCCGCAAAAAGTCCTCTGCGGAGCTGAAAGAGGAGGAGCAGGCGGAAGCCGGCACCTGGATCTCTGCTGCAACCCTCCTTCTCCAGGGCGTTGCCACCTCGATCGATGCCCTCTCCGTGGGCTTTACGATCGCGGACTACAACGCGCCGGAGGCCTTCGTATGTTCCCTTCTCATTGCCGTGGTGACCTTTGTGATCTGCATGGCAGGGCTCCTCTTTGGAAGGAAATTCGGGGAGAAGCTCGCCGACAAGGCTGGGATCTTCGGCGGCATCATTCTGATCGGCATCGGCCTGGAGATCTTTGTGCGCGGCATGCTCGGAATCTGACGCTGGACGCGGCACCGGGAAAAACCGTACAATGATCCTGCCAGAACAGCAGACAAAAAGGAGGATATGGCTGTGAGCAAATGGCTGAGTGATGCGATCTTTTATGAAATCTATCCGCAGAGCTTCTGTGATTCCAACGGCGACGGAATCGGGGATCTCAAAGGGATACTGTCAAAGCTGGACTACATCCAGAACCTTGGCTGCAACGCGGTCTGGCTGAACCCCTGCTTTGACTCCCCGTTTGTGGATGCGGGATACGATGTCAGGGACTACTTCCGGATTGCGCCGCGGTACGGGACCAATGAGGACCTGAAGACCCTGGCGGCAGAGCTCCACAGAAGGGGCATGCACCTGCTCCTTGACCTTGTGCCGGGGCACACCTCCGACGAGTGCCGGTGGTTTCAGGAGTCCCAGCGGGCAGCGAAGAACGAATACACCGACCGGTACGTCTGGACGGACTCTGTCTGGGACAGCTTTGAGGGCGTGGGACAGATCATGGGCGTCATCCGGGGCGGAACGGAGAGGAACGGCGCCTGTGCCGCCAACTTCTTCAATGCCCAGCCTGCCCTGAATTACGGCTTTGCCCAGCCGGATCCCACAAAGCCATGGCAGCAGGCGGTGGATGCGCCGGGCCCTATGGCAACCCGGGCGGCCATTCGGGATGTAATGCGCTTCTGGCTTGGCCTTGGCGTGGACGGGTTCCGTGTGGATATGGCAGGATCCCTCGTCAAGTCCGATCCGGAGCAGAGGGAGACGATCCGGCTCTGGCAGGACTTCCGGGCCTTCCTCGACCGGGAGTACCCCGAGGCCGTCCTCGTCTCCGAGTGGGGGCAGCCGGACCGTTCGCTCCTTGCGGGCTTCCACATGGACTTTCTTCTGCACTTTGGCCCCTCCCACTACCTGGATCTCTTCCGGGTGGAGCACCCCTATTTCTCCCGCGAGGGAAAGGGGGACTGCAGGACGTTCTTCGACATCTACCTGCACAACCGGGAGCTGACCGGCGGGAAAGGGCTCATCTGCATTCCCTCCGGAAATCACGACATGATCCGGCTCTCCCCGAAGCTCGACGATGAGGAGCTCAAGATCGTCTTTGCCTTCCTCTATTCTATGCCGGGAGTTCCGTTTCTGTACTACGGCGATGAGATCGGCGAGCGCTACGTGGAGGGGCTCGCCTCGGTGGAGGGAGGCTATGAGAGGACGGGATCCCGCTCGCCCATGGCCTGGGACAGGACGACAAACGCGGGCTTTTCCTCTGCGCCGAAGGAGGATCTCTACATCGCCCAGGGTCCTTCGGCGGACCGGGTGAACGTGGAGACCGAGGCGGCGGATCCGGACTCCGTGCTGAACGCGGTGAAGGAGGTGATCCGCGTGCGGAAGGACCATCCCGCGCTGAAAAACGACGGAGACTTTGCCCTCCGGGAGCTCTCGGATCACAGCTATCCGCTGGTCTATGAGAGGTCGGCAGAGGGAGAGAGGGTTCTCGTCGTCCTGAACCCCTCCGGGAGCGAGGTCCCGATGGAAACCGCTCTTCCGGAGGATGCGGTTTGCTTCTATGCGCAGGGCGGCATGCGGGGACAGTCCGGATACAGGAGAGACGCTTCGGGACGCTGTCTTGTCCCTGCAGGGAGCGCCGCGTTCTTTGCGCTCTCCTGACTGCAACAAAAGTACCAGTATCTGAAACCAAAAGGCATTGCGGCGGCACCGGGGAACCGGCATGATGAGAGCAGAAAACAGGGGCGGCTGCTGTCGCCGGAAAAAGGAGGGTAACAAAATGGCAATTCCGGAAGAGAAGGTCTTAAGAGGAATCTACGGGGATGCGGCAAAGGAAGCGGAGGCGCGCTTTGAGAAGCTGCAGGGCACCTATGAGGCACAGTTTGGCCAGGAGGAGCTGACCTGCTTCTCCGCACCGGGCAGAACCGAGATCATCGGAAATCACACGGATCACAACGGCGGCAAGATCCTTGCTGCCAGCATCACGATGGACACGATCGCCGTCGCGGCAAAGACCGGGGACAGCGTGGTCACGATCCTCAGCGAGGGCTATCCGGATCCGATCGTCGTCGACACGGATCACCTCGAGAAGATCCCGAAGTGCCAGGGGAGCCTCTCTCTCGTGGGCGGCATGCTGAAGGCTGCGCGGGATG
The DNA here is from genome assembly GCA_900318875.1 of uncultured Lachnospiraceae bacterium. Lineage (GTDB taxonomy): Bacteria > Bacillota > Clostridia > Lachnospirales > Lachnospiraceae > CAG-791. The sequence continues at coordinate 19,806 of ONMH01000049.1, forward strand.
AATTCGGGTACCGGATCGGGGGCTTTAACGCCTGCGTCTCCACGCAGGTCATCAGCTCCGCTGGCGTCTCCTCCTCCGCATCCTTTGAGATGCTCGTCTGTGCGATCCTCAATGAGTTCTTCAACGGGGGCAGCATCGACTACGCCCACTATGCGCGGATCGGCCAGTATGCGGAGAACCGGTACTGGGACAAGGCCTCCGGCCTCATGGACCAGATGGCCTGCGCCGTCGGCGGCACAATCTACCTGGACTTTGGCGGCGGTGAGGTGAAGTACGAGAAGGTGGACTTTGGCTTGAGTACAGCTCCATTCCGGAGGAGATGCGGCTTGTCGCAAAGGAACTTGGCGGCACGAACCTGTGTGACTGCACCGAGGAGGACCTTCTTGCAAAGCTTCCCGAGATCCGTTCAAAGATCGGCAATGATAGGGCGATCCTTCGCGCCCTGCACTACTATGAGGAGTGCAGGCGTGTGGATGCAGCGGTGCAGGCACTGAAGGAGGGAAAGAAGGAGCAGATGCTCGGCATCATCCGGGAGTCCGGAAACAGCTCCTGGAAGTGGCTCCAGAATGCGTACGTCGTCTCGGATCCGAAGGAGCAGTCCATCCCCTATGCGCTTGCCCTCTCCGAGCTCTTTATGAAGAAGAAGGGCAGGGGCGTCTGCCGCCTGCACGGCGGCGGATTTGCCGGCGTCATCGCCTGCATCACCGCGAAGGAGGACACCGCGGAGTTTGTGGAATATCTCTCCCGGTATCTTGGCAATGAGAACATTCACGTGATGGGCATCCGGCAGAAGGGAGCCATTACCGTGGAGTGAGGCACTTCTCCTGCCGCATCTGAGAATGTCTGTCGGTATGCCATACCGCATGGAACTGGAACAGGAAACAACAAAGCGCTCCGGCAGCTGCCGGGGCGCTTTTTCACACGTGGAGAGTTGGTTTGGAGGGATCAGTCCCCCGGAATCGTGATGTCGGTGCCGTTGTCGATGTAGACATCACCGGCATCGGAGTCGACGTGAAGTCTTGTCTGGAACTTGGTTCCGCCCTGGAGCCTGTATCTCTCGAGGGTCAGCTGCCAGGTGCCGTCCGTCATCAGCGTACAGCTCTGCATCAGGATGCGCTCGCCTGCCTCGTTGTACACCGACAGGTACAGGTGGCGGATCTCGTCGTTGTACTTATCCAGGTTGGAGACGGTGAACGTAACCCTTCCGCCATCGACGGAGACAGAGGTCTTGGGCTTTGTCTTTGCGAGGTCTGCCGCCACCGCCAGGGAGTGTGCACTGACGCCGGACTTCTCCTCCATGAAGGAGGATTTGCGCGCGAGCTGGGTGTTGACCTCGGAGACGGAGTTCTTTTCGGTCAGTGTCGGAACCGAGCTGAAGAGGTTCGTGCCAAGGCCCAGCTGGTTTCCGTCGATCTTCACGCCCATCGCAGCGAGCGTGGTCGGGAAGTTGTCGAACGTCGTGAACGTCCGCTTCTTGTCCGGATCCTCCGGGGTGACGGCGGAGTTGAGGTAGCAGGTGTAGACCCTGCGGTTGTAGTCAGAGGAGACGTCGTTGCAGAAGTCCCCGTCCATCGTCAGGTGATCGCCGGAGATCACGATGGTCGTCCACCTGGGCAGAGGAGCAGGCCATGACGTTTGCATACTGGTTGCTCCCGAAGGTGGTGGGGCAGAGGTCGCAGACATAGCCGTTGGGGAAGTGGGTATCCACGGTCAGCATCGTGAAGTTGAAGGGCTCATCTTCGGAGGCGAGTTTTGTCAGCTGCTCCTTTGCAAAGGAGAAGAGCTTTTTGTCCTCAAAGCCCCACCACACCTTGTAGTTGCTGGGGATCCAGCCGTTGTCCCGGGCATAGATGTAGTCGTAGATTGTGTAGTCCCCGTGCTCCGTGAAGTAGAGCTTTCTGCCGCCGAAGGTGGCATCGGAGCCGCACATGAAGACCTGGTTGTAGCCCTGATCCTTCAGGATGTCGCCCAGCGTGGTGATCGAGGGGAAGAACTGGGACTGTCCGACCATGGCGTTGTTTCCGAGCCCGGTCTTGAGCGGGAGCCCGGAGGTTGCGGCAAAAATGCCGCCCATGGTCCAGGTCGCGCCGTTCATCGCGTACGCACCGTTGAGCGTAGTCTCGGAGCCGGAGAAGTCCTCGTTCTCCTCGGCCAGGCTCGTCAGCTCGGGAATGCAGTTGAAGGTAAAGCCGCCACCGTTGTCTTCATCGGCATAGGTCATCTCCATGGACTCCAGATAGATGTAGATCAGGTTCCGCTTCTTCTCCGGGAACGTGAGCGTCACGTTCTTGGGATCCGCATAGTTGTCCTCGATGAAGGTGGAATCGGTGTTGGCATTCTTCAGATAGGAGGTGACGTCGAGGCGGAACCAGGCGGTGAAGAAGGCGGAGGCAATGCCGACGCCGGAGAGAATCATGATCCAGTTGGAGACGGCAAGCGCTTTGCCCTTCTTCCGGACAAGAAAGAGGATCATCAGCACCGCAGCGATCACAGTGGGGAGTATGCAGCAGAGCAGGAAGGATCGGATGATGCCGGAGCCGGTGCCCTGCAGGGGCGTCGACAGCTCGTAGATGATCTCCTCCAGCTTCAGGTTGCTCCACATGGTGAAGGCCCAGCGGGCCGTGGTGATAAAGAACACGGCAAGCGCAAGGAGAAGGACGGTGAAGACCTTCCGGAGCCGGGATTTGGAGCGCCGTATCGTGACCGCGTTCGAGGTGACCTGTTTCTTTTTCGTGTGCATTGTGTTAATTCCTTTATGAAAACGTGTAAACCACTCCTCAGCACGATGTGCTATTTTACACCACAAATCCCGGTTTGACACGCCATAATCCGGATAAATATCGGCGATTGGCGGGAAATGATGGCGTTCTTCGGGGAGAAATGGCTGCCGGTGGGGAAAAGAGGACAGATTTGAAAAAATGTAATACAGCGCGGCGCTTTGCGGGAAATGGTACGGACAGGAAAAAGCTGGTATCCTCAGGACAGGAAGAAGAGGAGGTACAGCATGAGACAGGTGAAAACGCTCTCCTTTGCGGAGCTGATTGTGGAGACAGAGAACATCGGGAAGGACCTTCTGATCACCGTGCGCGGCGGAACCAGGCCCCACATCGGCTGCTGCGTGCTGGCGCAGCCAAGGCCCTCCCTTGCCGGAGATGGCAAGGTGTCAGCCACCAGCTCTGTCCTGAATGTCGTCGGGCACAAGGACGAGGCGCTCTGCCGTTACCTTGCAGAGAGGGCGGCAGCTGCCCACGGGTGCACTGTGGTCTGCACCGGGGGCTTTCACGTGGACAATATGACCGGGGCGCAGATCGAGGAACTCCTGGCGGCGGTAAAGGAGCTGGAGATTTGAAAGCGGCGTCGATATGCCGCTTTCAAACAGCAGTAAGGCACAGATATCGGGCTCATGCGGGATGAGACAGGATATCCGGATTGTGATCTTTCGGCCCCTCGGAGAGGGCAAGATGGCAGCGCTGCCAGAAGGGAGTGAGGTCTGCCATTCGGAAAAAGGCTGCAGTAAGGTCGATGAGGCCATCCTGGCTGTGCAGGGATGGCAGCGCCCCCAGAAGCAGCAGGAGCAGGGAGAAGGCAAGGACCGGGAGCACCGCGGCTGCCTGTGCCGGAGCAAGGCGGTCCGGGCGGGGGAAGCCGCTATAGTAGAGCTCATTTGCCAGTACCCGGGAGAGGAAGGGCAAAAATCCCGGGAAGGCATCGGAGATGCCTGCGAGGGTCCGCGCCAGGTCCCCTTCCGTGAGCACGGCTTCGCAGGAGGCCAGAATTCCGCCGGCGGCACCGGCAGCGAAGGCAAGGTCCGGGTAGTCCTCCCCGGCCTTTGCAAGGATTTCCAGAAGGACCGCCCGCGAAACGCGCAGCGGGAAGGCACTTCTGGCTGCGGGGAGGAGAGCCGGAATCTCTCCGGCATCCGGGAGCGTCTGCTGCCGGGCAAGATAGGAGAGGAGGGAGAACCGCTCCGGCAGAAGCAGGGATTCCTCTGCCATAAGCTGCGCGGCGCACCGGTGGAAGCGGGAGGTCTCCATCGCCTTTGGATCGTCGCCTTCTCGCACTGATCCAGCAAGATCAAAGGTGAGGGGAACTTCGGTGCAGGTCCAGGGGGTGTCCGCAGCGGCTTCTTCCCAGAGAAGCTCCAGTGTCTCCTCGCAGGCATTGGAGGTGGCACAGGTGGGAACCGGGGTGAGCCGTGGGCTTCTCGGGAAGTATCTGCAGACACTGGTAAGCGCCTCATACCCGCAGGCGCACTGAAGGGCGCAGAGGCCATTCTCGTCCATCATGCGGCAGCGGCCGAAGAAGTCCGGGGAGAGACAGGCATAGGCGTACTCATCCGGATGGGACAGCACGTGGAGGGACAGATCCAGCTTCTGCCGGAGGTCCCTGGGGCAGGCCATCCCCGCCAGGCGGAAATACTCAGCCTGGGTGATCCGGATTTCCAGCCCCTGGCAGCAGGTGCGGCGGCAGCGCTGTGCCTTGCAGACAAACTTCTCATAGTATGCAGGTACCAAAAACGTCTCTTCGATATGTGCCATGGCTTACAGGATGTGCCCCTTTCTGAGAGAGAGGTCAGAGATCTTTGCGTCCTTGAGGAGGAAGATGTCTCCCTTCTGGGTCTTTTTGACCTGGTAGAGCGCGTTGTCGGCGGTGTACAGATAGTCCCAGAGCTTGTTCTCCTGCGTGGGAATGCTGTTGCGGATGCCCTGTGAGATGGAGAGCGTGGAACCCTCCTCGTGCGGGGCGGGTATCTCAAGATTTCGGACCCGTTCCCGAAGCTCTTCCGCAAGACGCAGCACCTCCTCATCCGGGAAGTTATCATAGAGCAGAACGAATTCATCTCCGCCGTAGCGGGCGGCATACACGCCGGGATGGGCGTCCCGGAAGTCCGAAAGGACCGCGGCCACCTTCCGCAGGCAGTCATCCCCTGCCTGGTGTCCGTAGCTGTCGTTGTACTGCTTAAAGCAGTCGATGTCCAGAATTTCCATGGCGAGCGGGATCTGGCATCGGTAAGCCCTCTCAAACCACAGATCGGAAGTGCGGTTTAAACTGTAGCGGTTGGGAAGGCCGGTCAGGGAATCTGTCTGTGCCTCCCGGGAGAGCCGGTCATTTTCCTCCTGCATCTTTTCAATCCGGGTCAGATTTTGAACGGCCTGGAGCTCCAATGCCCTGCGCTCCACACCAAGCCGCAGGGAGGTGTCACAGTACCGCGCCATATCCCGGCTGCACTGGGCATCATCCCCCTGCGCGCGGTCGAAAGCAATGCAGGCATCGAGCCAGCACAGGGTGCTGTCGGCGCTCAGAGAGTCTGCGTAGGGAGCGAAGATCTTCTGGAACCGGGCAAACCAGGGGTATTCACGGTTATGGATCAGGTAGTCCATGAACTCCAGGATCCCGTCCAGACTGTCACTGTAGATGCCAAGCCGCGAGAGGAGGCTGAGTTCCTCCTGCACGGCACGTTCCTCCTGCTTACGATCTCGGTGCGCTCTTGCTACTCTTGCGACAAGCAGGTAGTAGAGATGGTAGGGAATATCGATCTGTTCGGCACCCTTTTTGCTCTCCTCAATGAGTGCAGCGGTCTTCTGAAGGCACAGACTCGCCTTTTCCACCTGATTCCCAGCATCCAGGTACAAAAGCCCCATCTCCGCCCAGGTATTCATCAGATTCCGCAGCCGGTGGGAAGTGGACTGCTCCAGATAGGGGATGGTCTTTTGCATCGTGGCAAGCGCTTCTTCATAATTTCCCAGGCTTCGATAAACCGATGCGATATTGCCGTAGAGGGTGCCCTGATAGCTCTGGCGCTCTGGGAGTTTTCGGATGTATGCCAGGCTGGTCAGGAAATTGTCCATGGCCCGGACATAGAAGAGCATCATACGGTTTAAGATGCCAAGCAGGTTGTAGGAGACGGCGAGACCGTAGGTGTCCTTGGCGGTTTCCTCACAGCGAATGGTTTTGTACACCAGGCTGTAGAGTTCATTGGAGGGACCGCTGCGCAGAAAGCGGATTTCGCAGAGCGCATTCAGGGCAACTCCCTGGAGACGCGCATCTTCATTGGCGTTCCCGAGGGAAAGAATCTCCTGCGCGATGGTCTCCCCGGCGGAGAGACTCTCATAGGATCGGGATACCAGGGTCTGAATCTGATGATCAATTGAGCTTTCATAAGTGTGGTGGTTCATGATCTCCTGATGATCTTGCACGATGCTGTAGGATGCTGTATTTCGAAGGATCGGAAATTAAGGTATCATGTTTTCCTGAGGAAAGAAAAGTACTTCTTGCCAGAATTTATCAAAAAAGTTCAAAATTTTGTATGAAAGTCGAGGATTATGATATGCCAGAACAGCGCGAGCGGATCTATGTCACCGGGCACCGGCACCCGGACACAGACTCGGTGGCGGCAGCCATTGCCTATGCTTTCTACAAGCGTGCCATGGGATACCGGGCGGTGCCCTGCCGGCTGGGGCCGGTAAATGCGGAGTCCAGGTACCTGCTGGAGCGGTTTCACTTCAGGGAACCGGAGCTTCTGGAGGATGCCAGAGTCCGGCTCCTGGAGATTCCCCTCGATCCGCCGACGGGTATCACGAAGGACACGACGATTTTCGACTGCATGCAGAAGATGCAGGAGACGGGAAAGACCTACTGCGGCGTCACAGGCGGAGACGGAACGCTGATTGGCCTGGTGACCAAGAGCGATATTGCGGTCATCGGCCTCGGGGACACAGCGACCTCTGTGGACATCATGGCAAGGACTCCGGTGTCCAACTACGCAAGGACCATCGACGGGACCATCGTCTACGACGATGAGAAGGTCCACGTAAACGGAAAGGTCTCCATCATCGCGATGACCGGGCGGGAGAATCTCTCCCGGTACGTGATCCGGGACCGGATCGTGATTGTCGGGGATGATCCGGCAGCGCAGGAGGCGGTGATCCGTGCGGGAGCCGGCCTGCTCATCTGTGTCTGGACGGAGCATGTCGGGGAGAAGGTCCTGGAGGCGGCACAGGAATGCCACTGCCCCATCATCCTCTCCGGACACGGCTCCATGAACACCTCCCGGTATCTCTACTTTGCGCCTGCCGTGTCCAGCATCATGAAGACAGCGCTGGTGACCTTTGGAGAGAATGAACTCGCGGAGGATGTCGGAGCAAAGATGCTGCGCAGCCGCTACCACGTGTACCCGGTGGTGGACCAGGACAGACATCTCGTTGGATATGTGTCGAGATACCACATCATGAACGCAAAGAACAAGCAGATCATCATGGTGGACCACAATGAGTTTGCCCAGTCCGTGCGGGCGATCGAGAAGGCACGGGTCCTGGAGGTCATCGACCACCACAGGATCGGAGACTTCGCCAGCGTCTCCCCGGTGGCGTTCCGCAATGAGATCGTGGGCTCCACGGCGACGATCGTGGCGACGATCTTTCGGGAGAACCAGATCCCGATCCCGGAGAACCTGGCGGGGCTTCTTTTGGGGGCGGTGCTCTCCGACACGATGAACTTCCACTCCCCGACGACCACGCCGAGAGACCGGGACACCGCAAATATCCTGGCCGCGATTGCAGATCTGGACATCGAGACCTTTGCCCGGGAGATGTTTGCTGTGACGTCCTCCACAGAGGGGAAGAGCATCCGGGAGATGATGGATCAGGACATGAAGATCTATGACATCCGGGGCTGCAAGCTCTCCATCTCGCAGGTGGTGGTCACCTCGGCGAAGTCCTATGCCCGGGATGAGACCGGCAGCATTCAGGCAGCCCTGGACCGGTTTGCGGCTAAGAAGCAGATGAACCTGGCGGTGATGGTGTTCTCCAGTATCCTGGAGAACGGCTCCGTCATCTATGCGGCAGGGGAGCGGGCACCCTGGGCCATGGAGATCTTCCCTGGAAACGAGGATGTCCATGGCTTTCATGAGGGTGTGCTCTCAAGGAAGCAGCAGATCCTGCCGCAGCTCACAGAGGTCATAGAGCGGTACCTGTAGGGTACCGGGAAAGGCAGACAAAAATGAAGCAGGAGACTTCGCTGGTCTTTACCGGCGACATCGGCTTTGACCGATACATGGACCATCAGTGGGAGGACCCGGCGCTGATCTCGGATGAGGTGCTCTCCTTCCTGCACAGTGGGGACCACGTCATTGCAAACGTGGAGGGACCCCTGGTGGACCAGGCGACGAATCAGACGACGGAGGGCACCGTGCAGCTGATGCACACGATGAACCCGAAGGCGGTGGGCGTTCTGGAGGCCATGCACGCCGACATCTGGAACCTGTGCAACAACCACATGCTGGACGCCGGGGAGGCAGGCGTTGCAGCAACCCTGCAGGAGGCAGAAAAAGCAGGGGCTGCGACGATCGGTGCGGGAAGGAATCTTGCGGAGGCGGCGGAGCCCCTCTTTCTCCCGGAGGCGGGCGGCATCGGGCTCTTCTCCTGCGGCTACCGCAGGGGCTGCAAGCCCGCGGGAGAGGAAAAGGCGGGGTGCCTTCTCTGGAACGACCTGGAGATGATACAGAGAAACATCGACAGGATCAAAAAGACCTGTCGCTGGTGCATCCTGGTGGTGCACGGCGGGGAGGAGTTCACCTCCCTCCCCTCTCCCTACACGAGGGACCGGTACCTGAAGTTTCTCGACATGGGGGTGGATGTGATCGTTGCCCACCATCCCCATGTGCCCATGAACTACGAGACGGTGGGAGACAAGGTGATCTTCTACTCCCTCGGAAACTTTATCTTCGACACCGACTACCAGAGGGCCCAGTACAATACGGAGAAGGGACTCCTGGTCCGGCTTCGCCTGACAAAAGAGAAGCTCTCCTGGGATGCGATGGGCATCCGGATCAACCGGGAGACCGAGCACGTGGAGAAGGGGGAGCTTCCCGCCATCTTTGCCGATGTCAGGGAGAAGGACTACGATCTCCTGGAGCCCCTTGCGGCAAAGATGTTTGTCGCGGCGACAAAGCGCCAGCAGATTTATTTGAATCCGAAGGAGTACCAGAACGCCCCGGAGGAGAAGTGGAGAGAGAACTTCCTGAATGAGAAGCGCAGCGGCAGGGTTCCCGGGGAGGCCCTGGACTTTCAGATCATCTGCCCGATTGCAGAGAGGGAGAAGGAGAAAGCCTGGGAGAAGAGCACCCTGGAGGGCGTGAAGCAATACATTCTGGAACAGATGTAAGGGGAGGCGTCATTTATGGAAAAGGAGGCAAGGGAGAGGACCGCAGTGCGGGTGGTGCTGTTTGCAGCAGGGGCTGCTGTCATCGCGGCAGGGGTCGTGACCGGTAAGGCGCGGGGGCTTGCAAAGAAGGCGGTGGACCTGTGTCTTGCGTGCATCGGAATCTGAGAGTTCTTAAAAAATGTCGTGCAGAGCAAAAGACGGAAGCTTCTCCTTTTCTGCCCGCCGGGCTATGCTGAGGGCAGAAAAAGTCAGGAGGAACTGCCATGAACTTTGAGAATCCCGTCATCCGCGGCATGTATCCGGACCCCTCCCTCGTGCAGGTGGACGGCGTCTGGTACCTTGTGAATTCGACCTTTGAGTACTTTCCGGGGATTCCGATCTTTCGGAGCAGGGACCTTGTCAACTGGGAGCAGATCGGAAACATCGCCCTGGATCCCCATGCGCTTGGTCTTTGTGATGCGCCTGCCTCGAGCGGAATCTTTGCAGTCACGATCCGCTTCCACGAGGGGAGATTTTATATCATCACGACGGCATTCGGGAGAAAGTGCCTTCGCAACTTCATCATGACGGCAGAGCACCCGGAGGGACCCTGGTCGGCTCCCGTGTTTGTCCCCGTCGACGGCATCGACCCCTCCCTGTACTGGGAGGATGGGAAGACCTACGTGCAGTTCACAAGCTTTGGTCAGATCTCCCAGGCGGTGATCGACGAGACGACAGGACAGATCCTGGAGGGACCAAAAGCACTGACCTGCGGCTGCGGCGGCAGAGATGCGGAGGGACCGCACATCTTCCGGAAGGGAGCGTATTACTACCTGCTGCTTGCCGAGGGCGGCACAAAGGATGGACACATGGTCACGATGATGCGCGCAAGGAACATCTGGGGACCCTATGAGGCATCGCCGTTTCTGCCGGTGATCTCCGCTGTGAACCATGCGAGGGAGCCGCTCCAGTGCATCGGCCATGCAGACCTTGCAGAGACCCCATCCGGCAGGACCTACCTTGTCTGCCTCGGCACGAGACCTCTGGAGAACAAGTCCCTTTTGGGGCGGGAGACGGTGCTTTCCGAGGTGGAGTGGACGAAGGACGGATGGCTTCGAGGAAAGGAGCCCTTTGTGCCCCTTGCGGGGGAGACGGAGTTTCCGGGGGAGCAGCACCTTCCCGCAGAGCGCGTCTGGAATTCGGAGGATCCTCTGCCGCTTTGGATGCTCTCCCTTCGGGAGAATCCAAAGGCTTTCCTGCAGAGAAGGGGCGAAAAGACCTTCCTCGTCGGAAATGGGCATGGTACACAGGAGGAGGTCCCCTTTGCCTGTGCTCTGATCCGGCAGAGTGACTTTGCCTTCCGCTTTACGGCAGAGCTCTCTCCTGTCCCGGAGAGCAGGGAAGCAGGCTGTGCCGGTGTGATCCTGTATGCGGACCCGGTGCATCAGATCTCGCTGTCCCTGTCCGGGGATACCCTGCAGGCGGAGAGGGTATACTATGACCTGAAGGAAATCCGCAGGTGGAAGACCAAAGCTTCCCGCGCGAGGTTCACGGTGACGGGAGACCGGGACGGATATCACCTCTTCCTCCTTCCTCTTGCAGAGGATGGAAGCACAGACGAGGCAGAGCTTTCCCGCCTTGCCGCGCAGGGACTTGCCGCAAATACAACGGATGGCGCGGAGGTACTCTCCTCCACCTGGAAGCTCCTCTCCGCCTACAACACGGACTCCCAGAACACCGGGGTGACCATGGGCATCTTTGCCTCCGGAGAGATTCAGGCAGAGGTACATTCCTTCCGGTACAAAAGGGAGAAAGACATCGTGAAACAGATCAGCTTTTTTAAGTGAGAACCGGGAAAGGACCAGCCAGGGTCCCGAAGGCATAGAC
>ONMH01000019.1 GCA_900318875.1 uncultured Lachnospiraceae bacterium
CACTTATAGGGCTGAGATACACCCACTGTTAGGTGAATCACCTATCTGTGTAAATAGTATAGCACAAATTAACTGACGAATTCCATCACGATTTTTCAAAGAGGTGAGAGTACATGGCAGACCTGAAGTGTAATTCAAAACTCCACTGAAGTGGATATTAATGTTTTGCCCTTCATAAGCCCCGGTTTTTTGTGAAACCGGGGCTTATGAAGGGCGAATCATGCATAGAGCTCTGGGTTCAGATTTGCTTCCGGTTCATCCCATAGCAGAACGGATCCCGGCTCCAGCAATCCATTTCGGATCAGCTTCCACAAGAGGCCAAGTTTCCGCAATCCCTCAGCCTCCAGTGAAAATTCTACCTTTCTTCCGTCAGATTTTACTACGTATAAAGTATCTTTTCCTGGATGACAGCACCGTCAATTGCCTTGCTGTTCAGCTATCCCCTTCCCACTGCCGACGGGGTCGGGACTTTCACCCTATAGAACGTGCGCTCGCCGGGCGCACGGAAAGCAAGACAGAGCAGGGTCTCCCCTGCTCTGTCTTCTGTGTCCCTGCTGCCGTGCCGGGTTCCTTCTCCCTGGGTCAGAGCAGAGGCTCTCCCTTGATCTCATAGGTTCCCGCACCAAAGATCCTGGCCGAGAGTTCTTCCCGGGTGATGGGCGTGCCGTTTACGGTCAGGTTCCGGAGTGCCCGATCCGGGACAAAGACCGCCTTTCCATCAAACGGGACAGAAAAATGATAGGCAATCGGTTTCTCCGCTTCCTGTCCGTCCCCTTTCTGCGGTGTCCCATCTCCGATCTGCCACCCTGCGCAGTACTGCCCCTGGGGAAAGCGGATCCTGGCCTGCGCGCGGCCAAGACGCGCATCGGTGTGCGGGGCGATCTTCAGCGTTCTTGCACCGATTCCGTCATTTCCTGCTCCGATTCCCTCCTTGGTCACCCTGAGTCCGCACAGATCCTCATAGATCCAGCCGCAGACACAGCCGTAGGCATAGTGATTCAGTGAGTTCATTCCCGTCCCGGAGATGCTCCCGTCCGCAAGCAGGGAGTTCCACCGCTCCCAGATGGTGGTGGCACCGAGGTTCACCTCATACAGCCAGCTGGGATAATCCTCGTTGAGAAGAAGGGTCACCGCTTCCCTCCCGTGGCCGGTCTGTGTCAGTGCCCGACAGAGATAGGCGGTTCCCACAAAGCCGGTGGACAGGTGATCGTGATTGCGGTGCAGGAGCTCTGCCAGATGATCTCCCGCAAGGCGCTTTCCCTCCTCTGTCTCGAACAGATCAAAGCAGATGCCGAGGGCATAAGCCGTCTGCGTGTCGATGGAGAGCGTCCCCTCTCCGGTCACATATGCCCCCTGCAGAGCGCGATAGACCTCGCCTGCAAGTTTTGCATAGGCTTTGGCCTCCTCCTGCCTTCCGAGGACCTCTGCTGCTCTTGCAGTCAGGGAGGCGGAGTAGAAATAGAAGACCGAGGCAACGAAATGCTTGTCGGTTCCGCCCTCCCGGTTGTCCATGCCGGCGGCATCTCCCTCCACATCCAGGCTCAGCCAGTCTCCGAAATGGAAGCCGCAGGTCCAGAGGCGCTTTCCTCCGCAGTAGGTCTCATCCATGGAGCGGATAAAATCCACCCACTGCCGCATGCCGGGATAGCTCTCCGCGAGGAGCTTTTTGTTGCCATAGTGCAGATATACGGTCCAGGGAATGATGGTTGCGGCATCGCCCCAGACGGCAGCTCCCGCCTCTCCCCACTGATCCTTCTCCAGGGCAAAGGGCGGCTCTTTCTGCTTTTCTCTCCCCACGGTCAGCACATCCGGCACCACGTAGGGAACGGCCCCGTTCTTCTCCCGCTGCTCCAGGTTCATGTCCCTCAGGTACTTGCGGTAGAATCTCGGCGTCTCCATGTGGCAGGAGGCGGTATCCGCAAAGATCTCCGCATCCCCGGTCCAGCCAAGGCGCTCGTCCCGCTGCGGGCAGTCCGTCGGGATATCCAGGAAGTTGTCCTTCTGGCTCCATTTGGTGTTGGCAATGAGGCGGTTGACCTTTGGGATCCCTGTGATAACCTCCCCCGTCTCCTCCAGGTCCGAGTACAGGCAGACTGCGGTGAAGTCCTTTGCGTTCTTTCCCGTCACCTGCATCCCGGTGACCCGGACATACCGAAAGCCATAGAACGTAAAGTGCGGCCGCACCAGGACCTTTCCCTTTCCTGCAAAGGTGCAGGTAAACTTTGCCTCTGCGGTGCGGAGGTTGTCCCGATAGAAGTTCCCGCCCTGCAGGACTTCCCCGTATTCCAGGGTCACCTCGGTCTCTGCGGGCAGGTCGGCCGCAAATTCGACCCAGCCCGTGACCTCCTGGCCAAAGTCGAGCACGGTCTCCCCCCTGGGCGTTGTGATCACCTCACACGGGGTCAGGGTTTCATGCGCCCTCACCGGGACTCCGACCATGGCATGAAGCTGCGCTGCCGGCGGGGTTACTGTAATAACCTCCGCGATCTCCCCCTGGGTCGGATGGCGCAGCACCTCTTCTCTTCGAAGGTCCAGCCACTCCCCGTCGTAGATTCCGGACTTAACAACCGGGGAGCGCAGGCACTTCCAGCTCCCATCGGTGGAGATTCTGCGCGCTGCCGACCCGAAAAGATACAGATCCGCGATCATCCGGAAGGTGTCGCCGTAATACTCCCTAAGCTGTCCGTCCGAAAGGTACCCGAATCTCCCCTTGTACCAGCCCTCACCCAGCCAGACGTCCAGGGTGTTCTCCCCCTCCTGCAGCAGATCTGCAATGTCATACGTCTGGTACTGCACCCAGTACCGGTAGTCGGTAAAGTAGGGCGTGAGGAACTGATCTCCGATCTTCTTCCCGTTTACGTATGCCTCATACAGGCCGAGACCGCAGAGGTAGAGCCTTGCTCTTTTCAGAGACCGCAGTTCCTCCCCTGTGACCAAAAAGGTCTTTCGCATCACCGGGTGGATCTCCCTGGTAAAGGACGGTGCAATCCAGGAGCCTCCCCAGGGTCCCTCCGGATGTCCTCCCTCGAAGGTCTGCACCGGGCTCTCCCCCAGATCCCCCGCATCATCCTCCACGGAGACTTTCCAGAAATATGGCTTTCCCGGATGCACACCCACCTCCGGCGTATAGCAGCCGGAGGGAAGGATCCCCTGTCTCTCCTTATCATCCCGGTCGCTGTCAAACACCACACTCCGAAAGTCCGGGTCCTTTGCGATGACGAGTCTTTCGTGCTTCTGTGCGCTCCCCTCTGCCTCTTCCACCTGCCAGGAAAAGGTCAGATCCGCCAGGTCAATGCCGAGCGGATTCCTCTGATAGCAGGTCTTCATTCCCGTGATTTTCATTTTTATACCTCGTGCCGCGTCTTTTTGCGGCATCCGTCTGAAAAATGCCCGAAGGGCCTTGCCACAGTTTCTCCCTCTGCCAGTTGGCAGAACCTCACCACACCACCGGAAACCAGATCTTCATCGGCGCGTCCGCATCCGGGTCCTCATCCTCCCTGCTGCTTCGGTTGTCCCAGGCATAGTAGGGGATCAGCTGTACCGGCACTTCCTCCCGGATGCACGGTTTCATCTCCGCATACAGGGCCTCCTGCAAAGGTCTCCTGACCCAGAGCATGCTCCCCTCCAGGGCGGGAACCGTTTTCCCAAGGATGGTGATGTCTTTTTTGGTATAGCGCGAGGGACCCGCTCCGTTGTCGAACAGGAGCATAAGCCCTTCCAGAGATCCGTCACAGGAGTCCCCGAGATCCGCCTTCTCCATGCAGTACACAAGAGGTCCTCTCTCCACCGCGGCCTTTCCCCCATCCTCCTCGACCATGGGATCTGCCACGGTAAACCGCACCCGCATGGGGAGGGTCAGGGTGATCTTTGTCTTTGCTGGGTGGGAGATTGTCACCACCTCATAGGTTCCCGCCTGCTTCTCTCCGAGCTTCTGCACACGTCTGTTCTCCCCCTCCTGGATTTCCAGCACCGCTCCCGCTGCCCAGACCGGGATCCGCAGGGCAAGCTCGAAGGGGGCATCCGTTTTTACCTCCTCAAAGCGGAAGGAAATCGTCCCCTCCGCCGGATATTTCGTCTCCTGGACCAGCACGAAGGCAGCCCCGGAGGGGAGGGAAATCTGCGCCCGGGAGGCCCCATAGAGCCCGGTATAGATGCGGTTTCCGGTCTCCCCCTTTCCCAGCGCATAGGCATACTCCGTCGCCTCGGCGAGACTCCTTGCCAGATTGGGCGGGCAGCAGTAGCTCGTGATGTATGCCGTCCGGTGCAGATCCCAGACAAGTTTGTACTCGAGCTTTTCCTTCCGCTCCAGCATGTTTTCGTAAAAGAACTTCCTGCCATCCAGGGAGATGGCTGCCAGGTTGTTGTTGAGCACCACCCGCTCGATGACGTCAAAGTACATCGCCTTTGGGTCTGCCAGAAACATCCGATACGCCCACATGACCAGACCGACACCGGCACAGGTCTCATTATACGCCGTCACGTTGGGCAGCTGGTAGGCGTAGCCATAGGCCTGGTGGATCAGCTGGTGATCAAAGAAGTTCCCATAGGGAGAGGCGCCGTTGTACAGGGCGCCGCAGCCGCCCGTGAGATAGATCTTGTGCCGGAGAAGATCCGAAAAGGTGCTCTCCGCGACAGTCCGATAGTCCGGATCCCCGGTCTCCAGATACAGATCCATGATCCCCGCATAGAGGTAATTGGCTCTCACGGCATGGCCCATGATCTTCCGCTGCTGCCTTAAGGGGATGCGGTCCTGGTTGTCATCAAGGCCATGGGCCACCCTGTCCCGAAGGCGTACCGCCTGCCTTGCCAGTTCCAGATACTTTTTCTCCCCCGTTGCGCGGTAGAGCTCCACAAGGCCCATGTAGTGGGAGGGGCAGACCGCAGTCTGCACGTTTCCCGTGCGCTCCGCCTCTTCATAGAGTCTTCCCAGGTAGTCCGCCGTCCGGGAGGCGATGGCAAGGAGCGAATCCTTTCCGGTCAGGCGGTAGTACAGGGCCGCTGCGGTAAAGAGATGTCCGAAGTTGTAGACCTCAAAGTCATTGATGTCTCCCATTCTCCTTGTGCCGTTGTGCGTCTTCTCTCCAATGATCTGCTTGGTGGAGAGGTATCCGTCCGGCTGCTGCGCCCTCCCGATGAGGTCGATATAGGAATCCAGCTGCTCGAGAAGGTCCTGATTTCCCGTCTTGACCGCATCGTACATGCAGGACTCCATCCACTTGTAGAAGTCTCCATCTCCAAAAACCGTGCCGGCAAACGCTCCGGTTTCTTCTCCGGCCGCAATGCGGAAGTTTTCGACCACATGGCTCACATCCGCGCGGTCAAACATCTCCTGCAGGGTCGGAACGGTGTTCTGAAACACCGTGTCCTCCACCTCCTTCCAGAACCCCTCCGTCCAGGTGACATCCCGGCTCCCCAGGGGAACTGCCTTTGCACAGGGTGACTTTCTGGTATCCGTCAGCATGTCTTTTCTCCCTCCCGTTCACAATGAAATCCATCCATCGTACCGCGCTTTTGCGGCATCCGCGGGAGAAATTCTCCCGGATCGGCACACTGGTGAGAAGCACCAGTGTCGGTTTGAAATGTGGCATATCAGCGCCACTTTCACACTTCTTCCCCCTCAGAATTGCTTTTTCTTCCAAAAACAAGGACATCACCGGGTTCAATCGGCGTATTCCCCGTCAGCTCTCTTCCTGTCAGCAGCTCCGTATAGGATTTATCCGCAAGGTCAACACAGGCTCTCTCCCTGCCAAAGTTGATGGCAAAATAGGTGCAGATACCCTCCTTTTCCCTGCAGGAGAGTTCCACATCCCCTTCTGTGGGAAAGAGCGGTGCGAGCCCCGCATCCCGCAGGATCCTCTCCGCCAGCACATCGAGAAAATCTCTGCCGAATTTTGTAGCCAGGTAATAGGTCTTTCCTTTTCCATAGTGGTTGCAGGTTGCCGCAGGGGTACCGGCATAGAAATTGGAGGTATACTCTGCGATCGGGTCTGCCCCTTCTGTGTGAATGACATCGCACAGAAAATCCGCCTGAACGGTTATCCCTTCCGACGTGCATACGCTGACCTTTTCATCCGGGAAAAGTCCATCCGTCTCCTCGACCCAGATACCGGCTGCCTTTCTTAACGGTCCTGGATAGGCTCCAAATTCACAGCGGTCATTTTCATCTGCATACCCAGATAGATATCCGGTCACCAGAGTTCCGCCCTCTTTCACGAAGCGGTTCAGCCGCTCTGCGATGTTGTCCTTAAGCATGTACAGGCAGGGTGCCAGGATTACCCGATATTCCGAAAAATCCGACGTGTACTTGAGTACATCAACCGGCACGTTCTTATAGTAAAAAGGTTCATAGAGATGAAGTACCTCTTTCAGATAATCCTTGTCCCTGCTGGGACCGGAGCAGAGCTCCATCGCATTCCAGTTGTCCCAATCAAACAGGATTCCTATCTTTGCCTTTGTTCTGCCGCCGACAAAGCGTGCGCCAAGCTGCTCCAGTTCCCTGCCAAGCTGCATCGCCTCACGGAACGTCCTTGTGGTATCCGTCCCGGCCCTTCCAATGATGGCACCGTGCATCTTCTCCTGACCGTATCGGGACTGCCGCATCTGGAAAAACAGACTGGAGTCCCCGCCATGCGCCAGGCCCTGGTAGGCAATCCTTCTCATCTCCCCCGGTGTCTTCAATTTGTTATAGGGCTGCCAGTTCTGCTGCGCAGGAGACTGCTCCGCAACATAGAAGCTCTCCCCATCCCTGGCAGCCCGCATAATATCAAGTTTTAGGGCGGGGAGGCTTCTGGGATCCTGCGGAGAGGGATAATTGTCCCATCCCGCGACATCCATGCAGGGGACCATCTTAAACTGATCCAGTTTTTTGATATATCCGGAGATGTTGGTGTAAACCGGAAGATCCGGTGTTGCCGCCTTCAATATCTTTGCTTCATTCTCAAAGCAGGCAATCGTTGAATCCGTCTTAAATCGCTGATAATCCAGCTCACAGGCGGGAAAAAACTGACAATCGTCATTGAGCTTCGTGGGGAGCATGACTTCCTCAAAGCTGTAATAGGTTCTCCCCCAGAACTCCGTTCCCCACCGCGCATTCAGGTTTTCAATGGTTCCATATCGTCTTTTCAGCCAGTCCCGGAATTTCTTCTGGCAGTTTTCGCAGTAGCAGGAAGTGCCGTACTCATTCGCAACATGCCAGCCTTCGAGTCCCTTTCTGTTCCGATATCGCTGCGCCATTGCAGCGGCAATGGCCGCCGCACGTTCCCGGTATTTTTCGCTGTTGTAGCAGAAGAACACCCGCATTCCGTGCGTTCTCTTTCGCCCCTCGATATCCACAGGGAGGATCTCAGGATATTTCCTGCTCATCCATGCCGGCTGTGCTCCCGTCGGTGTTGCCAGGATATATCCGATTCCGTTCTCCTCCAGCACATCCAGGATGTGATCAAGCCAGCCGAAGTTATACTGGCCCTCACTTGGTTCCAGTTTGGCCCAGGAAAAAACGGGAAGAACGACGGTATTGATTTTTGCTTCCCGGAAGTAGATCATATCCTGCCGGAGCGTAGCCTCATCCCATTGGTTGGGATTGTAGTCACCTCCGAACAGAATATATTTTTTTGTTGTATACGCCATCTGTCCCCTCTATTCTTCATGAAGATTCTTTACGCTGTCCCGGACAATCAGTCTTGAGCGGATTTGAATCTTCTGTGTCCCCTGCAGACTCCCATTCATCAGGCTCACCAGCTGGTTCATGGCACAGCTCCCCAGCTCATGCTTGGAGGTTGCCACCGTGGTAAGAGACGGCTGAACAAATTCTGCACTTGCGATATTGTCGAACCCAATCACCGATACATCTTCCGGAACACGCAGCTTCAATTCGTGCAGTGCCTGAATGGTGTAAATGGCAATGATATCGTTGTCTGTAAAGAACGCTGTCGGCATTTTCGACATGGTTCTGAGCCCTTTCAGAATCTCCCAGTAAACCGCTTCCCCGCCATACAGCGTCGAGAACCGGATGATGTTCTGCTGCTGCAAGGGCATACCATGGATCTCCATGGCTCTCTGAAATCCAAAATACCGCTCCCGAAAGTTGACCGAATCTCCCTCCACATGTACATAGCCGATGCACGAGTGTCCCATTTGAAGAAGATACCGTATGGCCAGTTCCACACCCTGCTCATTGTTAATGGTCACACAGGAAAGATCTGCATCCTCACAGTAATTGTCGAGAAGAATCACCGGAACGTTCTTCCCTTCAAAGAGCTTCATCTGTCCCTCATCCATCTCCGTTGCCAGAACCAGTGCTCCAGAGACCTGTTCGTCAAGGGACTGGGCAAGGGTATCCGAGAGCGAGCCGGCATCTGCCGTTACAACACGCAGTCGGCAGCTCTGCTCTCTTGCCTGCCGCTCCACACCCTCGATCACGCTGGAGAAGATCTGTGCAAAATTCGACTGATTGCTGTCACTTCCATTCTTTCGATACTCCAGAAACAGCACGTTTTTCCGCTCTTCATTTCGCTTGTCAATCAGTCCGCTCTGCTTGGCAAGGGCTAGAACCCTCTTTCTGGTCTCCCGGTTTACCCCGGGACGATTGTTGAGTGCAAGCGAAACCGTGGCAGGCGAAATTCCAAGCTGCGCTGCAATTTCCTTTGAGGTCATAGTTGCCGTCCCTTTTTCCAGCTCTATTTCACGGATCCGAGAATACCCTCCACGAAGCTCTTCTGCAGGACAAAGAAGATCACGATTGTCGGAAGCGTGGAGATAATGATGCCCACCATGACCATACCATAGTCAGGAGCAAAACCACCAGCCAGATTCGATACCATCAGGGGGAGCGTATATTTGCTCTCGCTTTGCAGCGCTACCAACGGCCACATGTAGTTGTTCCAGGCAGCCATAAAGGAGAAAATCGCAGCCGCCGCATAGGTGGAACGCATCATTGGCATGTAGATTCGGAAAAAAATGCCGATCTCACTGCAGCCATCCACCCTAGCTGCCTGAATGGTCTCAATCGGAAAATTCTCCGAATTCTGGCGGAAAAAGAACACCAGGAAGGGGGCTCCGATCGCGGGGAGGATAATTGCCCAGTAGTTGTTCAGAAGATGCAGATTTGCAAAGATCCGGTACAGCGGTATCAGCTTTGCGGCAAATGGTACCATCATCGAGGCAATCAATATCATAAACACGATCTCCGTCGCCTTGGACCTGTACACAATGAACGCATACCCTGCCGCGGAACAAATCAGAATGGATAGCACGGTGATCATCACGGATACATACGCGGAGTTGAGAAAGGCACGTCCAATGTCTGCGGATTCAAAGGCATTTCGTATATTTGCGGTCAGATTGGATCCAAATGTCATCTTGCCCATGGAGATCTGCGCGGATGTATTGGTTGCGCTGATGATCATCCACAGAAAAGGGAATACCGAGAGGATCGAGGCGACGATCATCAACAGATGTTTGAAAGTATAGTTTACTCTGCGTTTTTTATTCATCTTTGCTCCTCATCACCGCTTTCTGAATGACTGTGATCGTCACAACCAGGACAAAGACCGCAAACGAGACGGTCGCCGCATATCCATAAGTCGGCACAAACTTAAAGGAAAGATCATAGATGTACTCGGAGATGGTTCTGGTTGCATCCCCAGGGCCGCCATCTGTCAGGTTCTTGACCTCGTCGAACAGCTGCAGGATCGAGTTCAGCGACATGATGCTGGTCAGAAAGATCACCGGGCGAAGCAGCGGCATCGTGATCTTGCGAAATGTCTGTGCCGAAGTTGCGCCGTCAAGCTGTGCTGCCTCATAGACGCAGGGATCAATGTTCTGCAGGGCGGACAGGAAGAAGATCATGTAATAGCCTGTATAGCGCCAGATCAGTGCAACGATGATCACCACCTTTGCCCAAACCGGATCCTGAATAAACTGAATTGGCTTGTCCACAAGATGCATCGCAGAAAGGATGTTGTTCACGATGCCGTTCGTTGAGAACAGATATTTGAAGAGAATGGAGTAGGAGACCATAGAGGTCACACAGGGCAGAAAAATGCAGGTTCTGTAGACCCCTCTCCCGGTGAGCCTGGGGTCATTCAGAATCACCGCAAACACCATAGCTAGAAAGATCAGGATGGGGATGGCAAACACCGCATAGGTCAGTGTGTTTTTGACGGTCGTGAAAAAAATCTTATCTGAGAAGAGTCTCGCATAATTGGCTCCTCCTGAGAACTTCAGATTGACTCCCTTCCCCGTCTGGAAGGAAAGGATAAATGCCTGTATCGTCGGCCAGTAACTGAATACCGCGATGAACAGTGCTGCGATACCGATCATGCCCCAGCGGATCGCTGTGCGCTTACGCATTCCTGAATGACTCATGTTGTCTCCCTTATCTGCGAGAAAGGCAGGGAGACTTCTTGCTCCCTGCCCGTCCCGAAAAACCTATTCGCTGTGCCTTACTCCTGTACGGTTGAATTGAATTGCTCTTCTGCAGACTGAAGTTCTGTCTCGAGGTCTGCGCCATTCAGAATATCCGGCGTGACCGACAGGAGTGCAGACTGTGCTTCTGCGGAATATGCTCCGGGATTGACCTCCGGAATTTCATCGATCCAGCTGGCAAGCGTCTTGTTGATCTGCTGACCGCTAAAGAAATCATCGGAAGCGTCATAGGCTTCGACTGTGGATGCAGGAAGATACGTTCCCATGATGTTGGCTGTAGAAAGCAGCGTATTGTAGAGCTCCGTACTTCCCGCAAAGGTCTTTGCGAGGAACTCTGCCGCTTCTTTTGCATGAGGCGCGTTGGCAAGTACATAGATGGAAGAACCGCCCTGGTTGGATCTCTGGGTTGCTCCCTCCACGCCGTCCAGCTTGGGAATCGGTGCCATCTTCCAGAGGCCGCTCTGATCCGTGCCGCCCTTGATGGTGGACGTGATCCAGGAGCCGCGAATGACACAGGCCACATCTCCGCCATTGATTGCTCCAGCAAAACCGTTCCAGTCACTCACCGGGTCCACGAAGTCGCTCTCGTTGAACTCCTTGAACAGACGATAGCTCTCCTTCAGCGCATCATTGTTGACGAAATTTGCCTTGCCGTTCTCATCGGTAAACCAGGTGCCGCAGGACTGCAGTGTGATCTGCATGTTGGAAACGTCGTTCGGATTGAAGGTCTGGAGATAGTGTCCCTTCTCCTTGAGCTTCTTGCCGAGTTCTGCGTAGGAGTCCCACGTCAGGTTCTGCATGTCCTCATCCGTGTATCCCGCCTCTTCCGTGTAGTCCGTGCGATAAAACAGTGCTGCCACACCAGTATCAAACGGAACGCCATAGCCTGTCCCGTCATAGGTCACATATCCCTTCTTGTAGGACGCAAAGTCGTCGTAATTGATGTAATCATCCATCGAGAGGAAGGCGCCCGGATAGGACATCAGGTATCCCTGTGCGTTCAGGTCACTGATGGTGACGATGTCCGGCAGTCCCTCTGTACTTCCAGAGGCAAGTACCGTCTGGATCTTCTGCAGACAGTCCGCCTTTGCCATCTCGACAAAGTTGATCGTCACGTTGTCATCCAGCTTGTCCGCCTCTTCAAAGGCAGCACCATTGAAGTTTTTGTCCCAGCTCCAAACAGTGAGTTCCACCGGACTCCCCGCGGCCCCGCTCTCCGTGCTCTCTGCGGTTGTCTGTGCCTGGGTTTCCGAAGAAGCCTGTGTCGACGTCTGCGTATCCGCTGCCGTAGCCGAGCTTCCTGCAGTTTCCGGACTGCTGCTTCCGCAGCCCGCAAGCATCCCCGCTGCCATTGCGGCTGTCAGAGCCATAGCCATCCATTTTCTTTTCATATTGCCCTCCTTGTTTAAATCGTTTAAATATTTTAATAAGTATTTAAACATCCTTGATACTGATCATATTATCCTCAATTATGTCCAATTTCCATTGGCCAAATCCCGTTTTTCCATTCAAATTGATGTGTATTTTTCATAACAATTCGGGGCAATTTCAAGCATAATTTAAAAGAATTTAATTTGCAGAGTGCTCCTGTCCTGTTCCCACTTGGGCAATGCAGTCGGATGTATTTTCGGCAAGATGGCAACAGCCGTATCGGATGAAGACGGGTCCAAATCCCGTCACAGGCGTATCTGGCATTGCGCTGCAGATTCGCTGCCAGACCGCCTGTGTCATTCATTTTTCCAGTCCTTCCGCGTCCAAAATGGGAACCTGATAAAACGAAACAGGCGGAAGATAGGTAACAGCATCGACCAGAGGGAAGCGCACCGGATCCGCCTGCCAGCAGAAAGAGAGAACCGAATTCTTCTGCGGTTTTCTCTGAAGACGCAGGAATATGTGATTTCGATCCTGCACATCCGCCCGAATGGTCAGGATCGGGATTTCTCCCTCCGCATCCTCCAGCGTAAAGCCGCTCTCCTCCCCCCGCTGGGAATACAGAACAAACCAGGAGGATACATGCCGAAAGCGCAGCATCAGCCAGATTCCTTCCAATCGGCGCTCTGCCAGGGCCTCACCCGACAGCAGTGCTGCAGACTCAAATTCCGGAGGGGTAAAATCCGGCACCTGTGCTCCTGCCAGATACCTCGCCGCCTGCATGGCGAGTTTTTCTCCGAGCACCAGGTTTGCCGCAGCACTGTTATGGAGAGAATCCGAGAGCGGAAGGTTTGTTGTCGTCAGGATATGCACGTCCGGGATGGCAGCAGCCGCTCTTCTCTGTGCCTCCCGAATTTTTGCCCAGCCAAGGTCGGACCCTCCGCCGATCTGCCGGTTGAGCTGCATCGTAAAGATCGGAATCGGATATCCAAGGTCTCTGCGCAGATGCAGGACCAACGCCTGAAAATCCGATAGATATTGCTCCGTCTCCCCATTGTCCGTATCGTTACATCCCTGATACCAGAGAACGCCTGCCGGTTTCTGTCCTGTCAGGCGGATTCGCTCCAGCATGTTCTGATAGAGTGGGCCGGTCTCCGGATTCCACTGCGCTATGGCGGATCCGCCAAGTGCTGTCTGAATGAGGCCCACCGGATGTCCCGTCAGCGCATAGTACTTCTTTCCAAAGGAAAGGTACGGACTGATCCCTGGAATTCCCATCTCCTCATTGGGCGGACTTCCCGCATCCGTTGAATCATTCAGGGGGTGCGTTGCAAGGTCCCACCTGCACCGGTTGCGAAACACATGCACACACAGATGAGGCGGATCCGGGCAGGTGTCCCATGCATGTCCCGCTGAATTGGACTGCCCCGCGATCACAAACACATCACCCACGAGTAGATGAAGCGACACATCTCCCCGATAGAGCCAAGTCAGAGATTGCTGCGTGCTTTTCGTGAGCAGAGTTGTCTCTATTCGAAACGGTCCTCCCACAGGGAGCGCAATCTCCGTTTCGAAACTGCCGCAAAAATGCACACTGTCCGCAAGCTGCACCGCCATCATCGGTGTCCATGGAATGACAGGCAGATTGTCCTCCTCCCGCATCACGCGATAGCATGGTGTCACCTGCTCCACGCCAACCTGGAGTGCCGCGGGGTGAACAGAGAATGATCCCGAGAGGTGCGCTTTGGCCATCCCATCCCTCTGCTGCAATACGCTCCAGTCGTCTGGCCGTTCCCGCAACGCAATCCCGTACATGCCTGCCTCCTTTTCCTTTGGATCTCCCAGACTTAAAACTGCTCTGTCTCTGCTGCCATGTTCAGCGCGAGAAGATTCCAGTTCAGGAACCCTCCGTTCATGACAGGCGCCCCGCTGTCCGGGTCATAGTACTCATGAAGGCACCCAGTCTTTTCAAGGTCCGTGGAGAGAAGACCGATCGTCTTATCTGCCAGGTCCTTTGCTTCCTCCAGGTACCCATAGCGCTTCATTCCCTCAAACACGCAGTAATTGGCCACCACCCAGATAGGCCCCAGCCAGTCGGAGGGGTTGTTTGTCGCTGCGATTCTGAACATCCGCTCCCTCCGATCCAGGGTGGTGATGCCATAGGCAGAGCCAAACGCCTCTTTCCTGTGGTACCAGGACACGAGGCTCTCTGCCTCCTCCTTCGCCGCAAAACCTGCCAGCATCGGCAAAAACCCGCTCCAGACCGCAATCCGGATCGGGAGACACTTCCAAAAGACGCCAAGGCCCTGATGGAACCAGTCATAGGGTCTTGTCCGGATATCCACATCTGCGGAGTAGTAAAAGCCATCTCTCCTGTCATACAGAAGGGTCTCGATACTCCTGACAAGGTCCTGCCTCTGTTTCTCCACTGCACGCTCCCGCTCCTCTGCGTGCTGGCAGAGTGCGGCGGATCCCGCTTTTCTTGCGTCCCCTGCCACCTCCCGGTAGAAGTCCGTTGCCGCCTCCAGCTCCATGACCATGAAGCTGTTGAGGAAGATGTTGGCGGTGGAGGATTTGGGCCTTCCAAAGGAGGCGGGGTCATTGTCCATGCCGATCATGATGTCATCCCGCCAGACATAGAGCCCGGTGTTCTCCTGAAAGTAATACCGCTGATAACAGGCAAAATACCGGTCAATCTGCTCCCAGCTTCCCGTGATCCAGCTCCAGTCCTTCTGATATTCCGAGATCAGACGGATCTGCTGGCAGAGGAAGGGCTTGTGCATGTTCATGAGATAGCCCTGTTTGTGCTGGAGGTTGAGATAGGGTTCCGGCCATTTGGCGACCTCGATCATCATCGGGATATAGCCATCCTCCAGCTGCCAGTCGAGGAAGTTTAGGACATTTCCCCTGGCATGGGTGAGGATCTTTTCTTTCAGCGCACCGCCGCGGATGGTATCCGCCAGGGGGAGGAGGCTGTACACGCTCCAGTAGGTGTCCCAGTCCCAGACATTGCCGTCGTAGACGGAGCCCGGGTCGATGAAAGGATAGTGGATGAAACTGTGGGGCTCCTTGAGGACCCCGTCGATGTTCTCTTCCGCATAGCGGTAGATCCGTTCTGCCTGTTTCTTTTCCATGGTCTGTCCTTTCCATTTTCTCAGGATACAAAGCGGCCGGCGGCCATCCGCCGCCGGCGCAGATTGGTATCCGTTCCCGGTTCACCCCTTGACCGCACCTGCTGTCATGCCCTCGATGATAAACTTGTTGAGCACGGAGTACAGAATCAGCATGGGGATGATGCTCATGGAGATCGAGGCGAAGATCGCGCCCCAGTTCTTGGAGCCGAACTCATCGGAGAAGTACATCAGTCCCGTCTGGATCGTCTTGAGCTTGGTGTCCGAGACAAAGGTCATCGAGAACAAAAGATCATTCCACTTGAAGAAGAACTGCAGGACGAGGACCGTCACAATGGCGTTCTTCATGAGCGGTACCACGATGTACTGCATCAGCTTGTAGATATCACAGCCGTCGATGACCGCGGCCTCCATGATCTCGTTGGGGAAACTCCGAAGGTACCCGGTCACCAGGTAGATGGAGAGGGAGAGGCCAAACGCGATATAGGTCAGAATCAGTGCCCATCGGGTGTTATAGATGTTCATCCCCTTGTAGATCTGGAACAGCGGGATCAGGGCCGTTGCCACGGGGACCATGATGCCGAGCTGGAAGTAGCGGTTGACAAACTCTCTTCCCTTCCACTCCATCTTGGTGACGGCAAAACCCACCGTCACGGAGAAGAACACGATGAAAACCAGGGAGATCAGCGTATAGGTCAGGGAGTTCATGAAGAACGTAGACATGTGTCCCCGGTTCCATGCGTCGATATAATTCTGAAAGTAGATCCCCTCCGGAAGGGCGTAGGCGGGCTTTGCGCTCCACTCATAGGACTGCTTGAAGGAGGCCGTGATCATCCAGAAGATCGGATAGATATCCACAAAGCAGATCAGAATCACGATCACCTTGATTACCACGGAGGAGATGGCTCTCCCGGTCTTTTTCTTTTTGGAGGTGCCGCCCTCCAGCGCTGCAGCTGCTGCCTGTGCCATGATGTTTCCTCCTTCTTCAGTAGTAACTGTCCTTGACGTCAAAGCGGTTGATGACAAACGAACCGGCAATGCACATCAGGAAGATAAAGATTGCGATGACGGAGCCGTATCCCACCTTGTTGTAGGTAAAGGAGACCGAGTACATGTACATGGAGAGCGATCTCGTCGCATTTCCGGGGCCTCCATTGGTCAGGGCCAGGGCGGACTCGAACATCTTCACCGTTCCGGAGAAGGAGAACACACAGGAGCTGATGATCATCGGGCGAAGGAGCGGTGCCAGAATGTTCTTGAAGAGCTGCCATCCGCCGCAGCCGTCAATCCTTCCCGCCTCGATGATATCCTCCGGGATGTCCAGGAGGGCGCCGTAGAGGATCACGGAGTGGAAGCCGATGCCGGTCCAGATATCCATCAGGATCAGGCAGGGGAGTGCGGTGGATGCCTGGCCGAGCCAGGGCTGCACCAACTTCTGAAGGCCAACGTTGGAGAGGAAGGAGTTCAGCAGTCCATAATTGGGCTGGATCTCATAGATCTTCTGGAACAGCTGGCCGACCGCAACCGTCGGGAGGACTGTCGGGAAGAACACGATCGTCCGGACCGCATTTCTTGCACCCTTTATCCAGAACCGGAACATCAGGGCCATCAGGAGCCCGCCGCCGACCTGTCCCAGCATCGTGAAGCCGATGTATTTGAGATTGACGGCCAGGGCATCAAGAAAGTTCTGGTCCTTAAAGAGCTTCGCGTAGTTCAAGAGGCCGACGAACTTCCACTTGAGCCCCGGTGATCCGGAGTACATCGAGTAATAGAATGACCACACCACCGGCAATGCCACGATGATCGTGTAGAGAATAAGCGCCGGGATCACAAAGAGTGCGATCGCCTTTTTGTTTCCAAGTACCTTTTTCATTGTCCCCTTGCTGCCTTCCTGTACCCCATTTCCGAGAATAAGCGGGCGGTAAGGGTGCTGCTCCTACCGCCCGCCGATCCCTCGCAGGAAGCAGTGCCCTCTCACAGCCTGCTCCCAAAGTCTCCTGTCTGCTTGCCGCTTACATA
>ONMH01000140.1 GCA_900318875.1 uncultured Lachnospiraceae bacterium
TTGATCAGGAAGAACCAGAAAATTCTCGCGGCACCCTCGGGGACTTTCGGTGTCACCCAGAACATCAGGAAACTGGAGAGCGCGAGAATGAGGTTTCCTGCAATCATAAACGGGCGGTTCTTTCCAAACTTTCCGTTGGTACGGTCCACCACAAAACCGATGAACGGGTCGGTGACGCCGTCCCAGATCCGCATGATCATGGAAAAGCTTCCTGCCAGCACCACGCCGAGGCCGACCCAGCCGGTGATGAAATAGGCGATGTACATCATCATCATCATGTACATGTTTGTGGCCAGGTTGTTGAGCGCATATCCCGCGATGCGCCAGGTTGGTACGCGGTGAATGCCGTTTCCAACATCGTACTTTGATTTCTGTTCCATTAAGGTTCTCCTCCTTCTGCTGTATCTTCATGGTCACCGGGCCGGGCGAATACCCCTCCCGGTTCCCTCCGACAGGAGACATCATAGCGGAGGTTCCCGCCTCGTATTCGTACGATATTTCTTTTTAATCGCACAAAATGTTGCTTCATTTGGAGAAAGAAAATATCGTGCGCATTTAACCAAATTTTGTGTGATATAGTAGAGGAATCAGAGAGAGCATCCGGGATCCGGAGACAGACTTAAGAGAGACGTCAGCACGTCCTTGCAAACCGCCGCAGAGAGCGCGGCAGGGAGGGAAAACATGAGAGAGGGGCAGCAGACTGCCATACAGATGACACTGGAGTTCTTTCAGCGGATCGGTCTCAATTGCTCCCTGCGGCGCACAGACGCGCCGATTACCGCAGAGATCGATCTCGGCATCCGGCAGCACCTCCTCCCCACAAAGAGGGAGCCGATTGCCTCCCTGCTGAATCCCCGGAAGGAGGGACCGCAGACAGGGAATGCCGGAAGTCCTCTTGTCATCAGCGAGGACCGGTTTGAGTGCCGGTACCTGATCGTCCGCCTCCCGGAGCAGAGAGCTTCCATCCCCGGCATCTTTGTGCCCGCGGGCGTCCAGCTGCCGGTGGATCCGGGGGAGTACGAGGGGATCACCGCAGGCACGGCACAGGAGAGCGAGAACGCCGCGCAGCAGGTCCTCATCGCGGGTCCCTACCTGCCTTCTCCCATCAGCCTCTCCCACATCCGGGGAAAGATCCGGCAGTACGCCCTCCCGGAGTCGCTCCTCACCTACTTTGCCCAGTACTTCTCCACCCTCCCCGTGCAGTCCCAGACGGAGTTCTTTGAGCCGTACCTGCTCTCCCTGGGGCATGCCCTCTACGGGGCAGAGGAGCTTTCCATCTACTTCCGGGCGGCCTCCGACGAATCGGACCACTTCCGTCAGGAGGCGGATGCCCTCTCGGAGATCGCGTACTCCGACAAGACGCGGGAGCTGCTGCAGCTGCGCTACGACAAGGAAGAGGAGATGATGAACCACATCGCGGAGGGAAATGCGGAAGCGGCTGCGCGCATTGAGGACGGGCCGTACTTCCACTCCATGGAGTCCCGGGCACCCACCAGGGTCCGGGACACCAAGAACAAGATGGTCATCCTGAACACACTCTGCCGCAAGGGCGCCCAGCGGGCGGGAATCCACCCGGTCTACCTCGATGAGCTCTCCCGCAGGATGGCGGTGAAGATTGAGAATGCCGCCACCATCTCCGAGCTCGAGAGACTCCCCCGGGAGATGATCCGCAAGTACTGCTTTCTCGTCCAGAGCCTGGACACCCGCATGTTCACCCCAACGATCCGCAAGGCCGTCAACTACATCGATGAGCACTGCGCAGACCCGGATCTGTCCCTGCAGACCCTCGCAGAGGCCCTGCAGATGAACAAGAGCTACCTCGCGAGCACCTTTCACAGGGAGACAAACTCTACAGTCATCTCCTACCTCAACGCTCTGCGGATCCGCCGCGCCTGTCTTAAGCTCAACACCACAGCGGATTCCATCGGGGAGATTGCGGCCAGTGTCGGCATCCCGAACCTGAACTACTTCACGCGCATCTTCCGGAAGGAAAAGGGCCTGACGCCCTCTGCCTACCGGAAGATGATCCGGTCCTAGCGGGGAACCTACTGTCCTTGCTCCGTCTCCTTCTGCCTCCGATAAGCCCTGGGGGAGATGCCATAAACCTTCCGAAAGGCGTCCTTGAAATATCCCGGGCTCTGAAAGCCGCAGGAGAAGGCGATGTCGGTCACGCTCCTTTTGGTCTGCGCAAGGAGGGAAGCCGCCTGCTGGAGCCGAAATCCCTGCAGATACGCGTGCACCCCGATTCCCGTGGCCCTCTTGAACCGCAGGGACAAAAGGCTCTCCGAGCAGCCGCAGGCCCGGGCAAGTTCCGGGATCCCGAGCTTCTGCGCGTAGTGCGCCCCGATGAAGCGGGCTGCCAGAAGGACCAGGGGATCCCCGGTCCGAAGCTCCTGCGGCAGGTCCTCCTCATACAAGGCGCAGCGTGACAGATACAGCAGCACCTCCTTGCAGCGAAGGTCCAGCATGCGCTCACAATAGCAGTCCCGGATCCGATCCTCGGCGAGCATGGCTGCAAAGAGGGCTTCCAGACCCTCCCGGAAGCTCTGGTCCAGGAGAAAGAGAGAAGGTCTTTCCGTCTTCGCCCAGCCTCCGACAAGGTCCCGAAGATCGGCATAGTTCAGGTCCTCCTCCCGGAAGAACAGCGCCGTGCGCTCTGCCCCCGCATGGGAGGAGCGATAGCTCGTGGAGTGGAGAACCCCGGGCGGGATCAGGATGCCGCTCCCCTCCTGCATGGCAAAGAGCCTGCCGCCGACAAAAAAACTGCAGCTGCCGCGATTCAGGTAGTAGAGCTCATATCGGCTGTGCAGATGGGCCTCCTGCATCTGGAACTGCGGATCGCGTCGCAATCTCTCGATTCGAACCTGCTGGGTCATCCTCTTTCTCCTCTCTGGTTTACTCTGGTTCCATCCTATCCCCATTGTTGTGAAAAATCAGCGGTTTTTGGCAAAATAGCGGCTTTTTCGGCAGTAAGTGCAGATCTTTCCGGCTAGAATGGACGGGAGACGGAGGTGGGTTGACAGCGGTGCTGCTTTGCCGCACCGGCTGCCGCATTTTGCAGAACCGCAGCGCGGATTTTGCCTCAGCGAGGGATGGATTTGAAGAGGAACGGAACGGACAAGATGGAACTGACTTCGCGGGATGCGGCATTTCGGGAGAAGAGTCTGAACGCCCCCGTCTGGAAGGTGGTCCTTTCCACCGGTGCGCCCCTTGCCCTCTACCAGGGGCTGCAGCAGCTCTTCACGATTCTGGACACCATGATGGCGGCCCACATCAGCGCGGAGTCCGTCTCCGCGGTCGCCTACCTCGCCCAGGTGCTCCTCGTGATCCAGTCCGTCGGCACCG
The DNA here is from genome assembly GCA_900318875.1 of uncultured Lachnospiraceae bacterium. Lineage (GTDB taxonomy): Bacteria > Bacillota > Clostridia > Lachnospirales > Lachnospiraceae > CAG-791. The sequence goes on from ONMH01000140.1 coordinate 3,346, forward strand.
GCCTGTCCGTGGGCAGCGGCATCCAGATCTCCCGGGCCTTCGGCACCGGTGACATTCCGATGGTGCAGAAGCGCGTCTCCACGGTCTACGCGATGACCGCGCTCCTCTGCGGCCTGGTGCTTCTCCTCCTCCCCTTCGCAGATCCGATCCTGCGCCTCTCCGGCACCCCGGAGGCGCTGATCAGCGTCGGAGCCTCCTACTTTAGGGTACAGCTCCTCTCCACGGTCTGCCTCCTCTTTGACAACGTCTACATCGCGGTGGAGCGGGCCCGGGGCAATTCCGGCAGGATCCTTCGCCTCAACCTTGCCGTGATCCTGGCAAAGCTCTCCCTCACCGCCTTATTCGTCTATGTCCTGAACGGAACCCTGGTCACCATCGCCCTGGCGTCCCTCCTCTCCAATTTCCTGCTCCTTGTCCTCGGGGTCCGCAATACGCTCTCCGGGGAGGGTGCCTTCTGCTTTTCCGCAGGGAGCGTGACAAGAGAGGCCGCTGTCGTTCGGCCGATGCTGGTGACCTCCTTTCCCAGCATGCTGGAGAAGGCGCTCTTTGCCTTCGGCAAGACCATTGTCAACGCCATGAGCACCCGGTACGGTGCGCTCTGTGTGGGCGCCATGGGGGTCTCCAACAACCTGGGCGGCATCACCACCAACCCCCAGAACGGCTTCCAGGACGGCGGCGCCGCGATCATCAGCCAGAACTACGGCGCCGGCAGGTACCGCCGGGTCGTCTCCGCCTTTGCCGCCACCTCCCTTGTCAGCATGCTCCTGGGCGGTGTGATCTCGGGGATTGAGCTGGCAAATTTAAACTTCCTGGCCGGCTGGTTCGACTCCGGAAACCCCGAATTCCACCGGCTCATCTGCCTCGTCTACCGGTACGAGGCCCTGGGTGCCATTCCGCTCGGCCTCAACGCCGGCGCCCTCGCCCTCTTCTACGGCCTGGGCAGGACCAACCTGACGCTCCTTGTCAACCTGGCCCGGGTATTCGTCTTCCGGATCCCG
>ONMH01000092.1 GCA_900318875.1 uncultured Lachnospiraceae bacterium
GTTTTGCCTGTTGCTGCGGATTTCTGTGATTCCCTCAGCCAAGCGGGATCTCCACCACCTCTGCCATCCGCAGAAGGCATTGCTCGATCTGCCCGGAGATCTCGTTCGTCAGGGACTCCGAGAGGACCCTTGCCTTCTCTCCTGTCAGATTTCCGAGTAGTTCCTCCTTTACACGCCCCGCGATGTTCCCGAGCCGGCTCTTAAAGTACCCCTTCGGGATGAGCTTTCGCACGGGGACCGGGATGTTGGCGCGGAGGACGACCTTCTCCATCTGCCCCTTGCCGAGAAGGAGCAGGGCAAAGGAGACCACCACGCCTGCCGCAATGCCGGGAAGGCCCGAGGCAACAAGGGCAATCCCGCTCCCGCCGCAGAGCATGCCGACAAGGACTGAGATCACTGCATCGATGAGGAGCGTGATCTCGTGCACTGCAAACACGTCTCCGGCACTCACATCGATCTTCATGTCGGGGAGAGCAAGGTAGGAACTCAAAGAGAGCTGCTGCACCGGTACGCCGTTTCGAACGCACAGGGGCACCGTGTCCTTCTCGATCTCTCCCGCGATGCCGCGAAGCCAGCTCTTTGTGGGTCCCGCAAGAAGCTCCGCCGCCTCGTCGGACTTCAGGTATGTCGTGATCTCCTCCTGCATTCTGGCATCCACGTCCACGAGCCTCTTGATGTTTCCCTGCCGCCAGCTCTCAAGGACGGGGAGCGCCGCCTTTTCCAGGACCGGCTCTGTCAGGACCTCCACGGCCCGTCTGTACAGGTCGCCGATTCTCTCCCCGACAACGGTCTCCACCCGGTCCGAGGCGATGTAGGCATCCAGCTCCGTGCGGAAGTTTTTGAGCCTGGCATCGATGGCCGCCGCATAGGCAAGCCCCCTTGCCACAGAGTACTCGGGCTCTGCGGAGGTCACTACCACCGCATCGGGGAAGACCTCGCTGCACCAGTCCCGGATCGCAGGGAGTCTGGAGACGCCGCCGGTGAGGAACAAAAGCTCCGGCAGCTCTCCCTGGATGCCGGCCTTTGCCGCCTTCAGGGCATCCAGAAAGGCCTCATGGAAGGACTTTCCGGAGAGCCTTGGGGATCCCGTCTCAAGGAGCTTTACCCCCATCGCCTCATTCATGAACAGCTTCAGGCGCACCGGCGCATGAAGACCGATGACAACGCTCTGGACAAGGCCGTGCTCCCGGTAGTAGTCCTCCTCCGAGAAGTACTTCTCCTTGAGCTTTCTTGCCGCAAACTCGCAGTAGTTCTTCCAGGGCTCCGACTCTGACAGATCCCTGCGGATCCGCTTCTCCAGAAGGCCGGAGGAAGCAATGCACTGCTCCAGGAGGATCTCATCCATGATGCCGCCGCCAAGGTGCACCTCGCCGCCCGTCTGGAGCCTTTCCTCCTTTCCGCGGCGGATATAGGCAAAGTCTGTCGTGGAGGAGCCGATGTCGATCACAAGAACAGGCTTAGAGAGGATGTCCGTCCCGACCTGGAGATGCCTTGACTGGCAGGCGGAGATCATCGCCGCTCTTGACTCGGAGACTTCCGATCCCATCCCGCAGGGCAGCCGATGTAGAAGCAGGTCTCCCCGTCTTTTGCAAGGTCCCCGTCCGCATAGAGCTCCCCGAGGACGCCTGCGGCAAAGGTCTCCACACACTTTTGCGCATCCGGGTCCGTGAGGAAGGACGACTTGAAGCGAAGCTTTCTTCTCACGGCGCCCACCGCGTAGCAGGCCTCCTCGCCGACAAGGAGCGAGCCGTCCGCAAGGAGGGCATAGGCTGTCACAAAGCTCCCCTGCCCGCGGACCTTCAGCACCTCCGGTGCCGGGTGATCCCTGTCTGTAATGCGGGCGATGGCGCTCTCCGCATCCCCCAGATCAAATCCGAAATACTGTTCCATCGCAATTCCTTCCTCAGTGCCCCATCCCTCACGATTGCGGGCAGGATCGTCCGGTCCTGATCGCCTGGGAGCCGCTCAAAGAAGGAAAGGTTCGTGCCATTGCAGTCGACCGCCTCATACCCCAGGCTGTGCAGAACGTCCCGGACCTTCTGCGCCTCCTCGAGCGCATAGTCTCCATCCTTCATGCCGGCAGCGCAAAGAAGGCCGGAAAAGAGAGAAAGCTCCTCCCTTGTAAGGTCCTTCTCCCCGATCTGCGTCTCCTTTGCAGAAACCGTTCCTCCTGCCTTCTCCGCATCGGCAAGGCACTGGTCACAGACAACCAGGGCATTTCGGATCGTCTGCACCGTGCCCTCCGCATCCGTCAGAATCTCCACCTTCTGCCTCTTCCCCTGCTTTGGCAGTCTGTGTCCCCTGCCTGCAAGGAACAGAAGCACTGCACCTGCTGCCGAGGGGAGCACCCAGAGCGGCGACTGGTGGTCTGCAAGAAGAAGGAGCACCTCCGGGACGAGGACAAGGAGGGAGCCGATCACCGCAAAGAAGGTGTTTCCTGCAGGCTTTTTCCCCTCGTTCTCCTCTTTTGCCTCCCAGAGCTGTGCCCGGTTTCCCCTGGCAAGGAGGGGGAGTGCCATCCGAAGGGCAGAGAGGAGGGAGGCTGCAAGGTCTCTCCTTGCTCCATCCTCCTCGCTGCTTCCGTAGCGATAGAGGAGATGATCCAGTTCCTCTTCGAGAAGGGAAGCGCACCGCTCCGGGTCCTGCGCACGCCTTACCTTTTCCGTCACGTTCTCTGCAGTTTCGTCCCAAAGTTCCGTCAGCGTCATCGGATTTCCCACCTTTCTTCTGCTCTCATCCCTGCGATTGTAGCACACGGGATGCGAAAAAACTCCCGCACAGAGAGCAGACCGGCCTTTCCCTCCTTCAGACCAAAGGGAAGGACAGGGAACCCGTCTGCAGGGCTTTTGCTGATCCTTCTGACCTCTCATTTTCAAAGTTGCAAAGATGGCGATGGCGCCGTGCAAAGATCTGCACGGCGCCTCTTTCCATTTCTCAGGTGTACTCTCGGAAACCCCGAAGGTCCCGAATTTCTTTTCTTTTTCATCGTTCATTTTCTTGCCTTCCCCCAGATTTTATGGACGGAGGGCTTATTTTAATTCACAAACAACCCTGCATTTTCTCCCGGCTGTCTTCGAAATCAGGCCTTCTTTTCCGGGATCCGGGCAGGATTTGACGCGGTGTCGACAGGATTTTCCCGGCGAAGAGGTGCCCTTTCCCGTATAATGGCTCACAGTGTGTCAAACGCGATACCAAAAAGGAGGTTGAACATGGCAATTCATCTGATGGAGGAGGCAAACCGCTGTCTGCAGTGCAAAGTTCCGAGATGCCAGGAGGGCTGCCCGATCCACACCGACATTCCCAGGATGATCAGGCTCTTCCGTGAAAATAAGGTGCTGGAGGCTGCCCAGATGGTCTTTGAGAACAACCCGCTCTCCGTCGTCTGTTCCCTGGTGTGCAACCACGCAGCCCAGTGCGAAGGACACTGCGTGCGCGGCATCAAGGGGGAGCCGGTTCACATCTCCGCCATCGAGAATTACCTCTCCGACTCCTGCCTGGAGCGGATCTCGATCCCCGCAGCGCCGCGAAATGGCAGGAAAGCCGCGGTCATCGGCGCTGGCCCCGCCGGCATCACGATCTCCCTGATCCTGGCCGAGCGCGGCTACCAGGTCACCCTCTTTGAGGGCCGGGACAAGATCGGCGGTATCATGCGCTACGGCATCCCGGAGTTTCGCCTCCCCCACAGCATCCTGGACCGGATTGCGGCCAGGCTCAAGGAAGTAGGCATTCTCTACCGTCCCAACTTCACGATCGGCGGAAACGTCACCCTCACCGACCTCTTTGCGGACGGCTACCGATCCGTGTTCGTGGGAACCGGTGCCTGGCGGCCCCGCCGCATGGGCATCCCGGGGGAGACCTTCGGCAATGTCCACTATGCGATCGGCTACCTGAACGACCCGGATGCGGTGGACCTGGGGCAAAGCGTTGCGATCTTCGGCGCAGGGAACTCGGCGATGGACGTTGCCCGCACTGCGATCCGCCAGGGCTGCCGGGACGTGACCGTCTACGTCAGAAGGGACAAGGTGGCGGCAAGCCCAGACGAGTACGAGTATGCCCAGCTCGATGGCGTACGCTTTTCGTTCTGCAAGACCGCCATCCGGATCGAGGACGAGGGTCCCGTCATCTGCGACACAAGAGTGACCGACGGCGGAAAAGTGGAGGTCCTAAAAGAGACCGCGCGCCTTGTCCCCACCGACTCTGTCGTCATCGCGGTCTCCCAGGTGCCCCGGCACCGGCTCGTAGAGCACAACGCCAAGCTTCAGCTCAACGACCAGGGAAATCTGAAGGTCGATGCCCTCGGCGAGACCACGATGCCCGGCGTCTTCGCCTCCGGCGATGTGGTGACCGGCGCAAAGACTGTGGTGCACGCGGTGGAGGCGGCAAAGAAGATCGCCGACGAGATGGACCGCTACATGCAGTCCCAGGGGGACTGAGGCGCTCTTTTGCCAAATCGGTCTGCCGCACGCAAAAGAAGTGTAGCCAGGTGGCCCCGCAGGGGATCTCCCAGCTACACTTCTTTTTTTGTTCAGCGATCCGACTTTTTGTCGTGATCCCCGCCGTGGCCGTGCCCATGGTGGTCATGATCGTGGCCGTGGCCATGGCCTTGGCCATGTCCGTGCTCATGCGTATCGGGGCGGCCTGATCCCTCGCCGCGGCCTTCCCCGCGGCCCTCTTTGCCCTCGCCGGATTCTGTGCCGAAGAGCTTCCTGCCCCTGCCGCACCGCAGGGCATCCTCGGGACACTGGTTGGGACACTGGGTGCAGTGCCGCACGCCGTTTTCGTCGGTCTTGATGAGATTTTCTGACATCGTTTGTCTCCTTATCTTAGTAAAAATCCGCAGCTGCCAGGTCCAGCCTGCAGCTGCGTTTTTTGTTTCTGCTCTGTTCAGTCCGCGTCCAGCGGCTTGTCGTGGTAGGCAGCGTAGAGATCCGGAAGGACCTCCAAGAGGTGCTCCCGCTCCACGGTGTTGTGGATCAGGATGGCGCGCAGGAGCTTTTCGCTGACCGGCGTATCCGCGTCCCGAATGATCTGGCCGTTTTTTGCATAGTAGCCGAGCCACTCACAGTTGAAGCTCTCCCTGCCTCCTGTCGGGCAGGGTCTGGAAAAACGCAGAACCAGGTGATGCCCCGGACCGTCAAACTCCTCCCAGCAGGCATCCGCGCGGCAGCCGGCATCCTCCAGGGCCTTCTTTTTCTCCTCTGTCAGGCCGTACTCCAGAAGATCCAGGTTGTGGGAGATCGCGGGGATCCCGGTCCTGGGATCCGTGCCCTCTGTCATTTTCAGCGTCTCCAGGGACCAGACCCCGTCCCGGTCATTGTCGCCGTTGACAAAGTGGTGATCCCAGTGCTCCAGGGGGTTCCAGATCTTGTACCGGAGATTCCCGGTCTTCTCGTTCATGCCCTTTGCGTAGTGATTGTAAAACCGCCCGTACCAGCGGCGCCAGGCGCCATCCCAAGTGGCGGGGGTCCGGGAGTACTCGATGTAAAAGCCGGAGCCGTCCGGCGTCACAGTGTACCCGTAGACGATGTTTCTCGTCTTCTTCAGATCCAGCAAATCGCCTCCGACACGCTGTGGTGGTGCACCACCAAAAGAAAGATGCAAGTGTTGTGAATCGTCATGCCGCCTTGCTCTCCTCTTCCGCAGATCATCATGAAAATACGATCACATTCATAATTCAATAGTATTTAACATATTTTTATTCTGTCCTACAATAAAACCTGAGCGCAAGGAGGAAGGCCGAAGATGGAAGACCATAACACGGATATGTCCAAGCTGCCAAGGAACAGGAGGGCGGTCCTGAAACAGCTGTTTTTTGCGACCCTCTATCTCTCCGCCTTTACCTTCGGCGGAGGATACGTCATCGTCACCCTGCTGAAAAGGAAATTCGTCGACGAGCTCCACTGGATCGACGAAAAGGAGATGCTGGACCTGGTCGCCATCGCCCAATCCTCCCCCGGCGCCATCGCCGTCAACGGCTCTATTGTAGTCGGCTATAAGCTGGCAGGCATTCCAGGCGTTGTCGTGTCCGTCCTGGGGGCCATTCTCCCGCCCTTTGTCATCCTGACAGCCATCTCCTTCTTCTACGATGCGTTCAAGAGAAGTTTCGTGGTCCAGGCGATGCTCAGGGGCATGAACGCGGGGGTCGCCGCCGTCATCATCTCCGTGGTCTTTGACATGGGCATGGGGGTGGTCAAGTCTCGGGATGGTCTGCTCATCGCCGTCATGATCGCAGCCTTCGCCCTGAACTACTTTCTGCGCGTCAACGTCATCTGGATCATCCTCATGACCGCCGCCCTGGGCGCTTTCGTCACCATCGCGCGCGGGCGCCGGGAAAAGGGAAAGGAGGCGGAATAAGCCATGGTCAAAACCTGTTTTGAACTGTTTCTCTCCTTTCTCAAGATCGGTGCCTTCTCCTTTGGCGGCGGATACGCCGCCATGCCTCTGATCCAATCCCAGGTCATCGACCGGTACGGATGGCTCTCCACAAAGGACTTCACCGACCTCGTCACAATCTCGCAGATGACGCCCGGACCGATCGCAGTCAATGCGGCGAGCTTTGTGGGAAACCTCGTCGCGGGCATCCCAGGCGCGATCTCTGCCACCCTCGGCGTCATCCTCCCCTCCTGCATTTTTGTCACGCTCCTTGCCTATCTCTACAACCGGTATCGGAACCTCACCATTATGCAGGGAATCCTCGGGTTCCTGCGGCCGACCGTGGTGGCACTGATCTTCGTCGCCGGCCTGGACATCCTCCTGCCTGCAATTTTCACGGCAGGCGGAACCGACGTCCGGGTCGTCATCTACTTCGCTGCAGCCCTCGCTGCCCTTCGAAAGTTCAAGATCGGCCCCATTCAGGTCATGGTGGCCTGCGGGGCGGCGGAACTTGCTGTGCAGACCATCCTGAAATTTGTCCCATAAATCGTGAAGAGGCGCGTCCCGCGGAACGCGCCTCTTTTTTGTGCTGATATTATCCCAACGGAATTTCCACCACCTCCTTCTGACAGCCCACGGGTGTTTCGGCCCGCTCCAGGCACTCCCGCAGCCCGCTGGCATCCCCATCAAATCGCTCGATCAGCGTCATGTGCGCACCTTCTTTCTGCTCATCCGAAGGTCCTGACCTTTTCCCCGGCGGCCAGCCTCGGGATGTCCCCAACGCCGGAGAGGATCACCGTCGGGCGGTATGCGTACTCGGACGCCGTCTCCACGGTGGAGATTCCGGAGAGCACCAGCACGGTCTGCATGCCGCTCTCCATGCCAGCGATAATGTCCGTATCCATTCGGTCCCCGATCATGACCGCCTCCTCGGAGTGACAGCGAAGACGCCGAAGCCCGGCCCGCATCATCAGCGGGTTGGGTTTTCCGCAGAAGTAGGCTTTCTTTCCGGTGGCAAGCTCCACCGGAGCAACCAGGGCGCCTCCGCCGGGCATGATGCCGTCCTCGATGGGACCGGAGAGATCCGGATTTGCGCCGATGAGCTTGGCACCCCGCAGGACCAGGTTGGTGGCCTGGGTCAGGGTATCGAGGGAGTAGACCTTGCCCTCTCCGAAGATGACGTAGTCGGGGTCCACCGCATTCATCGTGATGCCGACATCATAGAGGGCATTCATCAGTCCCGCGTCACCGATGACATAGGCGGTGCAGCCCGGTGCCTGCTCAGAGAGGAAGGCCGCGGTGGCCAGGGCACTGGTGTAGAAGTGCTCCTCCCCCACGTCGATTCCCATGCGCAGCAGGCGCTGCCGCAGCTCCTTGGGGGTGCAGTTGCTGTTGTTTGTGAGAAACAGGTACTCCTTCTGCTCGCTCTTGAGCCAGTCGACAAACGCGGCCACCCCGGGCAGCACCTGGTTCCCGTGGTACAGCACGCCGTCCATGTCGCAGATGAATCCCTTTTTCCTGGCAAAGTCAACCATTTCTTGTGCTCTCCTTTTTCTCTTCTGCGTGCCGCATGGTGTAGATCCACTTGAAGACCGCCATGCTGATGATGATCACATACCCCAGGACCGACAGGCGGTCCGGGAGCTCGTCAAAGAACAAAAATCCCCACAGGGAGGCAAACATCACCTGGGAGTAGTCAAAGACCGAGATCGTCTTGGCCGGAGCAAACCGGTAGGCCGCGGTGATCGTGAACTGCCCGCCGGCGGCAAAGACACCCGCAAGCAGCAGACAGATCAGCTGCGGAAGGGTCATCGGCACAAAGTCCGCAATCATAAAGGGCAGGGTCAGAAGGCAGGAGAAGATCGAGAAGAAGGCAACGATGACAGGTCCCCGCTCTCCCCTCTTTCCGAGCTTTCGCACAAAGGTGTAGGCGATACCCGCGCCGCACCCGCTCAAAAGGCCCACCATGGCGGGGAGCATCGCCGCACCCATCGTCGGCTTGACCACGAAGGCTGCCCCGAAGAAGGCGATGACCACGGTGACGATCTCCACCAGGTTCGGGACCTCCTGCAGGATCGGGATCGAGAACAGAATCGCAAAGAACGGGGACATCTTGTTCAGGATGTTGGCATCGGCCAGGCCGATGTGGTCAATCGCCCAGAAGTTGCAGACAAGGCCAAGGGAGCCAAAGAGGGCCCGCCAAAACAGCGACGGCAGGGATCCCTTCCGGATATGGAACTTCTCCTTCGAGCGAAGCAGCGTGATCACCGCGACAATGCTGGCGATGAAATTCCGGAAAAAAGCCTTCTCCATGGTGGGCAGATCCCCGGAGAGCCGCACCATGGCGGTCATCAGGGAAAAGAAAAAGGAGTCCGCAATGACAAGCAGGATTCCCATCAGCAGCGGATTGCGAAGTTTTTTCACAGAGATTCCTCCTGAATACATGTCTGATCTTACGGCAGGCCAGGGCGGATTACAAGAAAAGCGGTCCTTTCCCTGCGTCTCCTCCTTCGCAGCGGATGACCGCCTGGCAGGAATCGTTCGTGCCTACATCTGCATCGCCCTGATCGCCGTGTCGCCTTGTCCCGGCCGCGGACCAGACTCTGCTTTTCCCCCTCAGTGCCCATCTCTCCCGGGCTTCCAAGTGCAAAAAGGAGCGGGCCGCATCGCCCATCACCTTTGGGCAGTGCGGTCCGCTTCTTCTTTATTGCCGAATTGTCTCAGTTCTCCTTGCGATACAGAAAGCGCTCGTCCAGGGTGACGTGGAAGTCCTTTGCAAGCGCGCGGAAGTTGTCGGGGGTGATGGTCTGTCTCTTCTTGCCGCCGGTGACAGAGGCAACCTTGAGCCAGATCTCAGAGGCCTTGTCGATCGTGTGCATCAGGCCGAACACCTCATCAAAGGTGCTGCCGCTGCAGAACAGGCCGTGCATGGACCAGACAACCGCGTTGTACTCCTCCATGAGCTTGGAGGTCTCTACGGCGATCTGCCGCCCGCCGGGCACCATCCACGGCACAACACC
>ONMH01000052.1 GCA_900318875.1 uncultured Lachnospiraceae bacterium
TCTAACCTGACGGGGAAAAAGAAGGCGGATGTCATGCAGGCATCCGCCGGTAATGTCAGGTCTTTGTTCCCTGTGCCGCCCGGCACATGGGACATACCCAGTGGATCTTCAGATCATACCCCTCGATCGGAGATTTGGTCTGCTGCTCGATCCAGTCCGTCAGATCCGGAAGGGGAAGGTCGGTCAGGCCGCCGCACACCGTGCAGACCAGATGATCGTGCCGGGTGGGTGCATCGTATCGGTCTGGAAATCCCTCCAGGCTGATGCGGCGGATCTTTCTCTGCCTTGTCAGCTCGTTCAGGTTGTTGTAGACCGTGGCAAGCACCAGAGAGGGGTGACTCTCTTTGAGCCGCAGATAGATTTGCTCGGCTGTCAGGTGCCGCCCGTTGTTGAGGACAAGCTCCTCAATGCTCTGCTGGTATCTTGCCATTGCGATTTCCCTTTCTTTAAATTAGAATTATTCTAAATCTAAAATACAGGATCCAACTCCGGCTGTCAACCGGAAATTTTAAAAAAGTGAAGGGACCAAAAAGTGAAAGGACCATATCTGAAGACCCTGCGGGAGTCTGCAGCCGGATCGGCAAGGCAAAGACTGGAAGACGAAACGCAGAGCATCTTCTGCGGTCTCTCCGGGAGTGATCATTTCCTGCAAATATTGTAAGATAGCTTCCGGAATGGACAAGATCTGAAAAGATCATAGGAGGCAGTGCGATGCAAGTGCCAAAAACTATAGAGAGCTCTCTTTTGGTACACACCCCGATCGGAACCCTGGTTCTGGCGGCAAACGAGAGGGGGATCACCCGCGTGGAGAAGGCGCAGAAGGAGCAGAAGACCTGCCTCACCCTCCCCGGCACCCCTGGGGAGCTGGTCCTTGCCTGCGCCGGGGAGCTCTCTGCGTACTTTTCGGGCAGGAGAACCTGCTTTGACCTTCCGCTTGCCCCGGAGGGGACCCCGTTTCAAAAGCGCGTATGGGAGGCACTTGTCCGCATCCCCTACGGGGAGACCAGAACCTATGGGGAGATTGCAGAGATGATCGGAAGGCCAAAAGCAGCAAGAGCCGTCGGCGCGGCCAACCACAACAACCCGGTCATGATCCTGATTCCCTGCCACCGGGTCATCGGAGCAGACGGGAGCCTTACCGGGTACGCCTGCGGGTTGGAGGTCAAAAAGCGTCTTCTTGCCCTGGAGCAGGGAAAACCAATCGTGCAGTCCTGAGTGTGGGGCGCACCCGGAAGAGGACACCGCACGATGATCTTCCTGGAACGGGAATCCTTGTGGTCAACAGCATCCACCGCCGGGCAGTGAAAGAGCCTTGTGGACGGCAGTCTCGCAGGATGGCCTGATCGAGACCCGGTACCGGAAAGAGTGCCGTTTTGTCTTGGACATGCAGCCCTCATTTGCGCAGATCTTTGCTTCCCGCCGGAATAATTCAGGAGGACAAAAATAAGGGGGCTGCCTTTCCCATGCGGGTCTGGCAGCTCCCTTTGCTCTGCGCATAATCAGTATCCGTAGGTCTTCTGGAACCGGATCCACATCCGGATGGTGAGGATAAGGCACAGGCCGTCGGATGCCACCACCACGCACCAGAGTCCGGTGGCCAGAGTCCGGTGGCACCGAGAAGCGCCGGCAGCAGGTAGATGGAGATAAGCTGAAAGACCAGGGACCTCGACACGGAGAGCAGGGCGGAGATCTTGCCATTGTTCAGCGCGGTGAAAAAGCCCGAGCCGAAGATGTTAAAGCCCATGAACAGGAAGGCGATGGCATAGATCCGAAAGCCGTGGACGGTCAGGGCAAAGAGCTTTGGGTCATACCCCACGAAGATCCGCACGAGAAATCCGGAGGCGGCCTCTGAGAGCAGGGTGAGCACGATGGCCGCGGTGAGGATCATCCGGAGGGATCTCTGGAAGAGCCCCCGAAGCTCGTCTTTGTTGTCCGCCCCATAGTGGTAGCCGACCACCGGCGCGATGCCCATGGAGTAGCCGAAGTAGATGCCAACAAAGCAGAAGTTCACGTACATGATGACACCGTAGGCGGCGACACCGTCGGTGCCGATGTAGCGCAGGAGCTGGTGGTTGTACAGCATGCCCACGATGGAGGAGGCACAGTTGGAGAGAAACTCCGAGGCACCATTGGTGCAGGCCTTGAAGACCGCAGAGACGTCCATGTGGGTCTTCCCAAGGCGCAGGATCGTCTTGTTGGGAAGCAGGAAGTAGAACAGGGGTACCATGCCGCCCACTGCCTGGCTCATGACCGTCGCGGCAGCAGCACCGCCAAGGCCAAAGCCCAGAACCCCGACAAAGAGCCAGTCCAGGACCATGTTGGTACAGCCCGCCAGGATGGTCACCCGAAGTCCCAGGCGCGGGCGCTCCGCGGCGACGAGAAAGCTCTGAAACAGGTTTTGGAGCATAAAGAACGGGATACCGATCATATTGATGCGAATGTACTGGATCGCATAGGGCAGCATCTCGGGGGTGGCACCGAGAATGCGCGACATCCAGGGGGCAATCACAAAGCCCATGGCTCCCAGCACCACACCGCAGGCAATCAAAAGGTAAGTGAGGAGAGAGAAGATCTCGTTTGCCCGCTTATGTTTCCCCGTGCCGAGGGTCATGGAGACCAGGGCGGTGCCGCCTGTTCCGAACATAAATCCCACGGCGGAGAGAATCATGATGAAGGGCATGACCAGGTTCAGGGAGGCAAAGGGAACGGCGCCCACATAGTTGGACACAAAGTACCCATCCACCATGCCGTAGATGGAGGTGAAAATCATCATCACGACAGAGGGCAGCGTAAACCGCAGCATCTTCCCCGTGGTGAAGTGATCAGACAGCTGGATCACCGCCTTCTTTGCTCTTTTTCTGCTCATGAATTGTTCGCCCCCAAATTCCTGCTCCGGCGATCCGGGAGCATCTCCACCATCCGGCGGAGGGCGTCCCGGTACCGCTGATGCAGGGACAAAAAGGTCTCCTTTTCCTCTTTCGTCCAGTCGGCAAAAAGGCCCTCCTCACGCTCCATAAAGGGCTGGATCACTTCTCGGGAGAGCTCCTCTCCTGCCTTGGTGAAGCGGATTACCCGGCGGTGGTTTGTCCGCTCTCCGAGAGCCACCCATCCCGCCTGCTCCATTCGCCGCACGGAGGAGTTGACCGTCTGCTTGCTCATCCCGGTCAGATCGATGATGCAGCTCTGGGTGAGCTCTTTGTCGTAGCTGCAGAGCAGGTACAGGATGATCAGCTCGCTGTCGGAAAAGCCGAGTTTGGTGCTGGCTCGGTGGTACAGGGATGTGATCTCGTCGTTGATTCGGTTAAAGCGCCGGATGGTGCTGGTTTTTTCGGTATTCATGAGCTGCTCCTTTGAAGTCCGATATCGGACTTTCGTGACCGGAACAGAGTATAGTCTGATATCGGACTATTGTCAATTCCGGAAATTTGCGAAATAAAAAAAGGGCAGTAAGAAAGTTGAGTTTGACATAATGACCAAAATAGGACAACATATAGAATAATCATTGGACAATATTTATAAATCTATCGCCAAAGACAGGGGAAACGGGGAATGCTGGGAGATCGAAAGAGAATAACAGGACATACCGTGCTGTTGATCACTTTGTTGATTTTGAGTGAGCTCTTCGCTGGCTGTGGGAGTCAGGAGAAAGCCGGAATGAGTGAACTGCTGCCTACTGTCAGGGAAGAGAATCGACTTGTCCTCTACACTTCCCACAAACCGGAGGTTTATCAGCCCATTGTGGAAGAGTTTGAGAATCAGACGGGGATCTATGTCGAGATTCGGGATGGCGGAACAACGGAACTGATGGAGGACATCCAGAATTTCGGAAAGGGTACAGTGGATGTTATGTTCGGCGGAGGCGCGGAGAGCTACAACGCTTATCAGCACTGTTTTGACCGGTATGAGAGTTCTGCGTCTGCCAAGCTGAATCTCCCAATAGCGGAGGAAGGCGGAGTGTGGACGCCCTTTTCCGAACTGCCGCTTGTCTTTATTTACAATTCCCGCCTTGTGGAGGAAAACGCCGCGCCGAAGGGGTGGAAACAACTGCTTGGTGATGAGAAGTGGAAAGGTCAGCTTGCCTTTGCGGATCCCGGAACCTCCGGAACCAGTGTCACCATTCTGGCGGCGATCCCACAGATCCTGGGAGAGGATCCGAAGATCTGTATCCCGGCGTTTGCCTCTCAGCTGGATGGAAAACTGTGTGGAGGGAGTGCGGATGTTGTTGACAGTGTGGAGAACGGGACATTTCGGGTCGGAATCACACTGGAGGAGACAGCAAAAAAGCGGATTGCCCAGGGTGCACCACTGGCGGTGATCTACCCGGAAGACGGCACCTGTATTGTGCCGGATGCAACTTCTATAGTGAATGGAGCTCCACATGCTGCCAATGCCGGCATGTTCATCGATTTTACGGTCAGCATCCCGGTACAGCGGCTCTTGCAGGATCAGATGTACCGGAGAAGTGTGCGGCGGGATCTTAATGCTGCAAGTCCGGCGGAGATGAAGATCGTGCCCTTTGATTATGGCTGGACGGCACAGCACCAGGATGAGCTGATGCAGATCTGGACAGATACGCAGAAGGCAGAAAGGGAGGCTGCTGATGCGGTGTAATAGATTGCGGCGCAGCCGGATTGTGAGATATCTCTCCGGGTCTTTCCGAAGAAAGCTGCTTGCAAGTTTTATTGCCATCTCCGTGGTGCCGCTGGTGCTCTGCGGCTTTGTTATGATTACCGTATTTCGCCAAAAGCTGCGCCAGGAAAACCACACGGAGGCGATGGAGGAGATCTCACAGGAATGTGAGCTGCTCACAGACCAGATGGGGGAGATATCCTCCTCCATGGCAGTACTGCAGGGACAGGAAATCATTCAGAGAAGGTTGTCTCGGAAAATCTCCGGAGATGCGGAGGTCAACGGGCTGCTCTATGAAAAGACGCAGGAGGCGAGGAACTTTGCCAGGTTTGATCTGCTGGACGCGGACGGTGTCTGCCGGTACACGACGGGGCAGAGACAAAACGGGGAGAGCCTCCCTGCCTATTTCGGAATCCTGAGGATGGCGGAAGAACAGTCGGAATCCATGGCAGTTTGGGCATGCAGGATCGGGAGCGGATCCATGGAGAGCAATGCAGAGGTCCGAATCCGATGTGCCAGAGCAGTGCAGGACGAGAATGGAGAAACAGTGGGGTATCTGACTGCCACAGTGACAAGGGAAAATCTGGAACGCCTTCTCGCAGCCTCCCTGCCTTCCAGAGATGGAATTCTTCTGGTTAATCGATGGTATGAGGAGGTATACGCTACCACCACGGTTCATCAGCTGGATGCAGCGTCTGCCTTTCACAGTGCCCTGTTTGCAGCGGATGGTGGCCAAGAACTGGAGGGATTTGAGACGTATGCCCGCCCGGTGGGAGACACAGGGCTTACGTTGATTCTCGTGAAGCGGCCACTGTTTGATGCGGCTATGGAACACGCCATGCGTCGCTTAGTGCTGCTCTTTGCAGCGATCAGTCTCTCCGTCTGTGCGCTGGCATCGGTGAAGGTTTCGCAGAACTTTACCAAGCCGATTCTCGTGATGAACCGTGCGATGGAGGAGGTGAAGAAAGGAAATCTCGCCGTCCGGATTTCGGAGGGGAGAACGGATGAACTGGGGCAGCTCTCCTCCAGTTTCAATGCGATGACGGAGCGGATCGGCCAGAATTTGCAGGAACGCATCGAGAACGAGAAGCGGCTCAACGAAGTGCGGATCGCCATGATGCAGGCACAGCTCAATCCCCACTTTTTGTACAACACCCTGGATTCTATCAAATGGCTTGCCAAGGCAGCGGGAGTTCCGGAAATTGTACAGCTCTCGAGCAAGCTGGCAAAGATCCTTCGTACCGCGATTTCGGGTGAGCCGATGATTACGCTTGCGGAGGAATTTTCACTTTCGGAGAACTATGCCAGAATTCAAAATATCCGCTTTGCTGACAAATTTGTGTTTACCTTTTCACTCCCGGCATCTCTCCGGGAGAGAAAAATTCCGAAGCTCATTCTCCAGCCGATCGTGGAAAATGCCTGCATCCATGGTCTGGAGGAATCCGATGAAGGGACAGTGGAGGTGACGGCTGCGCAGGATGACAATTGTCTGATTCTCACGGTCACGGACAGCGGAAGTGGAATACCGGAGGATATGTTTGTGCGAATCAATACGCACAACTGGGAGAAAATCCGGGGACATCTCGGACTTTCTAATGTGGATCGGATTGTGCGGATGCATTACGGAGATCACTATGGCCTTCGTGCAGAACGGCCTGTGGAGGGAGGAACGCGAATTCGGATTCTCCTTCCGCTGGTCGAGACAGAGGGAGGAAAACAGAATGGATCAGGGGACACACCGTGTACTGATCGTGGATGACGAAAAACTGGTGCGGGAGGGGCTTGCCCGTTCCATTGACTGGCCTTCGATGGGATTTCAGGTCTGCGGGACCTGTAATAATGGTTTGGAGGGCCTGGATGCGGTACATACCCTCTCCCCGGATTTGTGTGTTTCGGACATTCGGATGCCCAAGATGACCGGATTGGAGATGCTGCAGCGCCTGCGTGCGGAGGACAGCACGATCGATGTGATTTTTCTCACGGCGTACAGCGACTTCAACTATGCGCGGGATGCGCTCCGGCTTCTCGCCGCGGACTATCTTCTGAAACCCTTTGAGGACGAAGAACTTGAGGCAGCGGTTGCAAAAGTGGTAAAAAGACGCGGCTGGAAAATTCCTGCGGCCGGGAGAGAGGCTTCTGTGGCAGTACGGCCAGATATGCCGGGAGAGCAGAGGGCGATTGCACCCGCTCTCCGGGATCCGATCACGGACAATCTCTATTGCAGGCGTGCCATGCAGTACATCAAGGAGCACTATGGAGAGCGTACCCTCGGCGTTTGCGCGGTGTCGGAAGCGCTCGGAATCAGTGACGGATATCTGACACGTCAGTTTCGTGCAAATACCGGAATCACACCTGCCCAATACATCACCATGGTCCGGATTCGAAATGCAAAAAGCCTTTTGCAGATGCATGCCTACAAGGTCTATGAGATCGCTGGGATGTGCGGCTATTGCGACATCGCGTACTTCTCTGCCACGTTTCGCAAATATGTGGGGTGTACCCCCTCGGACTATCAGAACAAGTTCAGATCATAGCAGACACCTGCCCGCCGGCTGGACCGGATTGGGCAGGTGTTTTCGTACGCTTTTGCAGGTTGGAAATTATGATAATCGACCCGAATCGTTCTGCGGCAATTCATGTGCGATATGCTGAATATATTGCTCATTATCGAACTGTAATTGTGCATGATCTGAAATTCTAAAACAATGTCAGGTTTGTCTGATTGTGAAATGTCTCCAAAATGAATACTCTGAAGGCAGAAACAGAGCACAGCGCAGAAGACAGCAGGGGAAGCTGTCTTAGCGCAGAAAAAGGAGGGTTGATTCATGAAAAAGAAGCTTTTATCCTGCGTGATGGCCGGGCTTTTGGCGGCGACAGCACTTGCCGGCTGCGGCAGCTCCGGCAGCAGCTCCGGCAGCAGCTCTGCCCAGAGCACCGCCTCAGGAGAGACCGCAGCAGGTTCGGAGACTGCGGCTGCGGAAGCCGCCGCACCGGAGGCAACGATACAGGAAGCGGAAACCAATACGGCGGATCTGACGCCTACACAGCAGATTATCCAGGAAGCCGAGGGCATGACACTCGACGAACTGGCCCAGAAAGCAATTGAAGAGTCCAATGGGAAAACTTTTTATGGCGTCGGCAACAGTTCCCGTGGCAAGACGGCACTGCCGCTCTTCATTGCATATCTGCAAACCATTGATCCGTCCTATTCGATGGAATATGAGTGGCAGCAGCCCAAGAACAACAAGATTTTTGATCAGCTCTCAGCTGACAGCGCAAAGAGCTCCGGCACTTTTGCCATGACGCTCATCCAGGACGGCAACCAGATCCAATCCAAGATGGCAGATACCGGTGTGCTGGATACTTTCATTCCGAAGGAGTGGGCAGAGGCAAACGGCACAACGGCAGACGCCTATCAGGGGTTCCTGCCGCTGCAGACCCTGAACAAGGTTTTTATGTTCAATAACACCGGAACAAAAACCTTTGACAACTGCTGGGATTTCATCCGGGAAGGAGAACATCCCCTGTTCATGGATATTGACTCCGAAGTGGTGGGCAAAAACTTCCTCACCATGCTGACAAAACCAGAGTATGCCGCAGTCCTGAAGGATGCCTATGACCAGCTCTCCGATGATGAGAAGGCATACTTCGATCCCTACATCCAGGAAGAGCAGCAGGATGCTTCGGATTTCGGACTTGATGAGAATGGTGCCTATGCACTGGCCTGGATCCGCCTGTGGATGGAAAATTACAATGCCCAGACTGATGATGGACCAATCTGTGAGACGCTGACTGCTGCCTCTGCCACTGACCAGAGTGGTCTGCTGGTCTACTCCAAGCTCCGCTCCATTGAGGAGTCCGCCGAGACGTCCGTCAACAACATCACGGTGGCGGCTTATCAGGATGGCTATCAGGGTATCGGCGGCTATGGTTATTGCCATTACCTGTTCGTAACGGACAACAGTCCGCTTCCCTGGACTGCATGCGCATTTATCTCCTATCTGACGACCACAAAGGACGGTTTCTCCGCCTGGGGCAAGGATATGGGCGGCTACTCCTCAAATCCGACAGTCATGGAGGAGACGGAAGAAGAATACAACCACAAGGAAGGCGGATATGTGGACGGCGTGGACACCTATCCCGCGAAGGATGACAGAGGATATGAGTGGTGGGCCGGAGACGGACACCTTGTGCTGGAGGAGCCCCAGTACTGCGCGGATGCTGACTGGACAATCGGCAGCTGGATTGAGGGCCTGACCAGGTGGTCCCCGGATGCAGCACAGTGAAATGCGTAAAGAGGATACATAAGCTGTAGACGGATTGGGCTTCTGCAGACGGAATCAGATTCCGGTGCAGCAGCCCAATTTTGTGAAAGGACGGTTTCATGATGCATGCAAAGAAAGCAAAGGCCCCAGTGGGAAACCGGCTTCGGATCTGGTTTCAGGATCCCTCCCGCGTCATTCTGCTGATCTTTGGCATTGTCTGCACGATCTCCACGCTTCTGCCGATCATTGCCATTATCCGGGATACCTTCCAGATTCACCCCGGCACCATTGATGCCTATTTGACAAAAAAGACCAGCGGATACTCCGTGGTCAACTATACCGATCTGTTTACGAGCAGGCTTGCGCGAACCAATCTCTGGGAACCGCTCCTGAACACACTTTTCCTGGCGGTGCTGACCTGTGTGATTTCGATCCTGTACGGCGGCATCTTTGCTTACCTGGTCACACGGACAGATATGAAGTGCAGGAAATATCTGAGCTCGATTTTCATCTTTCCCTACATCATGCCTCAGTGGACGCTGGCTGTGTGCTGGCAGAACGTATTCAACTCCAATCGTGTAACGGGCACATCGGACGGCTTGCTTGCTTCTCTGACCGGAATTTGTATGCCGTCCTGGTGGTGCAGAGGACTGCTTCCCAGTGCGATAGTGCTGGGGCTGCATTACGCTCCCTTTGCCTACATTCTGATCGGAGGCATCTTCCGGAATATGGACGCCAACCTGGAGGAGGCGGCAATGATTCTGAATACGCCTCGGCACAGAATTACCTGGCGGATTACGATCCCAATGGTCCGTCCGGCGATTCTCTCCACGATCCTTTTGGTCTTCGGAAGCACGATGGGAAGTTATCCGGTCCCGCACTACTTGGGATTGTCTACCCTTTCCACCAAGTACATTTCCATGAATTCCAAGTACACAGGAGAGGCCAGCATCCTGGCACTGATCATGATGCTCCTGGGGCTTCTCATTCTGGGACTCAATCAGAAAAGTCTGAAGTCGAGAGCCAATTATACGACTGTGACCGGAAAGAGCGGACAGCTCTCAAGGGCGAACCTGCATGCGGGAAAGCATATCCTGGCGGTGCTGTTCATAGTATTGACGTTTTTCACCAGCATTTTCCCGATCGTGCTGTTTGCTTTCGAGACATTCCTTCCAAATCCAGGAGATTACAGTTTTCTCTATACGGGGAATGCGTCGCATCTGACGACCAAGTGGTGGATTACGAGAGACAGCAATGACAGTGCCCTCTACGGACAGATGGGAATTCTATACAACAAGACCATCTGGAATGCATATGCGGGGACGCTGAAGGTGTCGGCGGCCTGCTCACTGCTTGCGGGAACCATCGGGACACTGATCGGCTATGCCGTCTCCCGCCATCGCAGATCCAAGTGGGCGAGTTATGTGAACAGCATTGCCTTTCTCCCCTACCTGATGCCGAGTATTGCAGTCAGCGCTGCGTTCTTCGTCCTGTTTTCCTCGCAGCGGATCAATCTGTTCAACACCTATACCCTGCTGATCCTAGCTGGTACGGTCAAGTATATTCCGTTCGCGTCAAGGAATGCACTCAACTCGATGCTGCAACTGTCCGGTGAAATCGAGGAAGCTGCGCAGATTCAAAATGTTCCCTGGATCCGCCGTATGACGCACATCATCATCCCGATTCAGAAGACCAGTATTCTCAGCGGATACATGCTCCCGTTTATGACCTGTCTGCGGGAGCTGTCCCTGTTTCTGCTTCTGTGCACCCAGGGCTTTATTCTGTCCACTACGCTGGATTATTTTGATGAAATGGGACTGTATGCCTTTTCCAGCGCCATCAACCTGATCTTGATTGTGACCATTCTGGTTTTCAACTTCCTGGTGAACAAACTGACCGGAGCGGGCTTGGATTCGGGCATTGGTAAAGAAGGAGACTGATATGCCGCAGATCGTATTGAAGAACGTAACAAAAAGATGGAAAAACTTTTATGGGGTGGATGATCTATCCCTGACGATAGAGGACAATGCCTTTGTGACTCTTCTGGGCCCCTCCGGCTGCGGAAAGACCACAACTCTGCGCATGATTGCGGGACTGGAGACGCCGACCGAGGGCAGAATCGAGATAGGTGACCAGGTGGTGTTTGACAGCGAGGCGGGAATCAATGTGCCGGCGAGCAAGAGACGTGTCGGCTTCCTGTTCCAGAACTATGCCCTCTGGCCGAACATGACGGTCTATCAGAATATTTCCTTTGGACTCAAAAATGTGAAGGAAGAACTGCCGGTTCTGGATATTGAAGCAAAGGTGGTCAGCGATCTGCTGCGGACACTGAGAAATCCGGAACGGATTCGTGACATTGCTGAAGAATGCCGTGGCAGAGACGGCAAGATGGAGATGGAAAAGCTCTATCTGCGCCTGATCAACACGTTTACGATCTCCATGGACACGGCGAAGAAGCTGTACGCCCTGGGGATTCAGGATGCTCAGGATCCTGCCGGGAGATCCCGCGAGGAGACCGGGAAGCTCCAGCAGAAATGGAAAGAACTGGAAGACGCGCATGCCGCCAGGGGAGAAAAGCTGAATGAAAAATGCGAGGTCATGGTTAACGGCGCGGTCAGGAGACAGGTGAGAAAGCTTTCCCGGGAGGAAATTGATCTCGCGGTGCGCCGAGCCGCACGAGTAGTCAAGATCGGCATGTTCATGGATCGGTACCCGGCTGAGCTTTCCGGAGGTCAGCAGCAGCGGGTCGCTATTGCGAGAACTCTGGCACCGCAGCCGCAGGTGATGTTTATGGATGAGCCGCTCTCCAATCTGGATGCAAAGCTAAGAATTCAGATGCGCTACGAACTGCAGCGCCTGCACGTGGAGACCGGGAGCACTTTTGTCTATGTCACGCACGACCAGATGGAGGCCATGACGCTCTCAACCAAGATTTGTCTGATCAACAACGGTGTGCTGCAGCAGTATGATCCGCCCCTGACCGTATACAATCATCCGGTCAACCTGTTCACGGCTGACTTTGTGGGAAACCCATCCATCAATTTCCTGAATGCAAAGGGAAGCCAGGGGGAGGATGGAAGTTTTGTCTTTACAATTCTGAACGGGCAAAAAGTCTGTTTCACTCCTTCTCAGCCCATCGACATGAAGGAGTGGTTCCGAGAGCGCACAGTCAGGGAAGAGAAAGAGAAACAGCAGAATCAGAAGAGGGCAGTGGAGAAGGAAAACAAGGACGAGGTCTTCCAGTACCACATCGACACGGTAGAGGAAGAGGATGACTCCCTTGCAGAGGAGTCCGTTCCGACCGATGAAGATTTCGTGCTGGCGGTGCGCCCGGAACGGATCCGTATCACGGAGAAGAAAGAGGGAACCCTGGAGGCTGTTGTCTATGGGGCGATGCCGAGCGGCATGGAATCCACGTTGAAAATCCGTGTGGGAGATTATCTTCTGACAGGGGTGATCTTCGGGGACGTTACCTATCCCATTGGAGCCAGGGTGCGCATTGATCTCTTCGGCAGAGAAGTCCTTCTCTATGACAGAGCCAGCGGCCGCCTGGTGACCGGAGGAACCATTCAGCTTCTGTAAGTTCAGCGGGAAATACGCAGTCGTCCGAATACAAAACGCCGGAGTAAGAGCCGGGCAGAGGCGCAAGAGACTTGTCAGCGCATCTGTCCGGCTCTTTTCGGGCGGTTGATCAGGCAGCCAAATGCAGTCCATTATCTTCGGATCGCGGCGAGGACAAC
>ONMH01000025.1:0-1699 GCA_900318875.1 uncultured Lachnospiraceae bacterium
CTCCGGAATGGACTCCCAGTAGGAGGTCTCCTGCGTAGTGCCGCCGACAAAGAGACGCTCCGCGCAGATCCCTGCGGCGGATCCGCCGATGACTGCCGCGCCGACCCAGGCTGCGATCTTCACAGCGGTCCTGCCCTGTCTTCTTCCCCTTCTGTTTCTGTTCTCATCGCTGTAATGATTGGGATATCTCATCTTTCCTCACCACGTCCCCCGGCTCTGTTCACAGGGGACTTTCCTTTCCGTTTCGATACTCCTATCGTACCGGGAAAAGCAGTCCCTTCTGTGTTCAAAGTGTAGCAGCGCTGTGATTTTTCGATGTCTGATCTGTGTTCTCTGAGACCTTTTCAAGCTTTGCCCGAAAGCTCACCTCCCGGTCCGTCGCAAGGCGGTCGAAGCGGATCACGTAGGCGCCGGCGTCTGTGTCGATCTCCGTGATGGTGCCGTCTCCAAAGACCTTGTGTCGCACCCTGTCCCCCCTGGCAAAGTGTGCGGTTCTCTCTTCCCCCGCCTGCTCCTGCAGGGCGATGTACTGCCTTGCGGCTTTGACAAGACCCGCATCCGGCGGCGCCGTAAAACGCAGGTTCTCCTCCCCGATGTCGAACAGAAAACGGGATGGGTACCGGGGCGAGCCGTCGAAGTTCCTGCCCTGGGCCTCCGTGAGAAAGAGCTTCTCCTTTGCCCGTGTCAGCGCGACAAAGGCAAGGCGGCGCTCCTCCTCCATGCCCCGCCTGTCCTTCACCTTCCTCGAGGGAAAGATTCCCTCGTTCATGCCGACGAGGAACACGACGGGGAACTCGAGGCCCTTTGCGGTGTGGACCGTCATGAGCTTTACCTTGTCCCCGGGCTCCTCCGCGTCCTGGTTGGTGAACAGGGCGACGTGCCGCAGATAGTCGGCAAGGTGCGCCTCCTCCCCGCAGCTCATTTCGTACTCATAGATCGACTGCTTGAGCTCTGCCAGGTTGTCGAGGCGGTCCTGGGCGCCCTCCGTGCGCAGCATCTCCTCATACCCGGAGCGATTCATAAGGGCGGAGAAGAGGTCTGAGATCTGCTGTCCCTCATAGGAATCGGCAAACTCCCCGACAAGGGCCACGAAGTCCGCTGCCCCGGTTCCCTGAAACAGGGGATCGTCCAGGTTCTCCCGGAGCGTGTCGTAGAGGGATTTCCCGGAGGCTGCCGCTTTCTGCTCGAGGAAGGCGATGCGCTTCTCGCCGATGTTCCGCTTCGGCTTGTTGCAGATCCTCCGGAAGGAGAGGTCGTCCTTCATCGAGATCATCCGCAGATAGGACAGGGCGTCCTTGATCTCCATGCGCGCAAAGAACTGCACGCCGCTGTAGATCGTGTAGGGGATCTTCTTCCTGATAAACGCCTCCTCGATGGGTCTCGTCACGTAGTGGGCGCGGTAGAGGAGCGTGATGTCAGAGAGCTTAGTGCCCGCCTTCTGCAGTTCCAGGACCTTATCTGCGATCCACAGCGCCTCCTTCTCCGTGCTGTCCGCGTGGTGGCACAGCGGCACCTCCCCCGATTCCCGCACCGGGATCAGGTTCTTTTTGATCCGGTAGGTGTTTTTGTCAATCAGGGCGTTGGCGCAGGAGAGAATCTCCGGCGTCGACCTGTAATTGGTCATCATCAGGATCGTCTTCGTCCCGGGGAAGACCTTGTCGAAGTCCATGAGGTAGCGGATCTCGGCGCCGCGCCAGGT
>ONMH01000025.1:1709-27887 GCA_900318875.1 uncultured Lachnospiraceae bacterium
TCCTGGAACTCATCGATCATGATGTACTCGAGGCGCTTCTGCCACTTGAGCCGGATGTCCTCGTGCTCATGGAAGATGTACAGGGTGAACCGGATCAGGTCGTTGTAGTCCAGGGCAAAGGCCTTCTTCTCCTGGTACAGATAGCCGTAGAAGATGATGTCGTTCGGATCCTGCGCCTGTTCGTACTTCTCCTTCAGGGCCTCCTGGCTCATCGCGATCATGTCCAGGTAGTAGTCCTTCTGGGTGAAGACCTTCCTCATCTCGATCATGTCCCGCGCCCTGCCAAAGGTCATGTCCCGGAGCGTTAAGTGCCGCTCGTCGTAGATGATCTTCAGCATGTCGTCGATGTCGGAGTTGTCGATGACAAGAAAGCTCTTGGGATAGGACACCGCATGGGAGTCCTCCTGCAGGACAGAGACGCAGAAGCCGTGGAACGTGTTGATGTAGCCCGTGTCATCGTCCCCCGTCAGGCTGTGGATGCGCTGGCGCATCTCGTTTGCGGACTTGTTCGTAAAGGTCACGCACAGGATGTGGCCTGGCAGGATCCCGAGCTCATTGACAAGGAACGCAAAGCGATGGGACAGCGCCCGCGTCTTGCCGGAGCCGGCCCCCGCGACGACCCGCACGTACCCTTCTGTTGTGGTCACCGCCTCCTGCTGCTCGGGGTTTAAGTCCATCAGAATGTCCTCTTCCATCCGCTCTCTCCTTTCCTGCTACTGCGGGCTGATGAGCCCGTTCTCGAGCTGTACCGCGGTCGGCGGCAGGATCTCCAGCTCCTTCATCCGGTAAAAGGCTGCCTTCCGGGAGACCCGGAACACATCCTCCAGCGTCTGTGCCAGCTCGTTTGCAAACGCAAGGGGACTCTGCCCCTCCTCCCGCACCAGCGACGCGGTCTGATAGACAAGCGACTTTGGCATGAGGACGGCGGAGGCAAAGGCGTTTGCCTGCCACTCGACCCAGTCCCTCGGGGTCTTCAGGCGGCGGCTGTCGAGGAGGGAGAGCCTTTCCCTCCCGTCCCCGAAGAAGTGCTGCTTTTCGTCCTCTGCATACTGCGCCATGTTTTTCGGATCGCTGCAGAAGGCGCCGTGCAGGAGCGCATGGCCGATCTCGTGGGAAAGCGTAAACCGAAACACCCGCTCCAGCGGCTTCTCGTACAGCGCCCGGTCCACGAGGATTGTCCGGTCCGGGACAGCAAAGGGCTCTCCCCTCTGCCTCGTCCTGTCGTAAACCGTAGTCCTGCCGCCGTGAAACACCGCACAGCCAAGGAGCGTTCCGTTCTCCGACAGGTACCGCCCCGCATAGTGCCAGTCCGGGATGACAGAGAGGAGCTTTCTGAGGTCCGTCCTGTCGATCTGCCGGGTGTAGAGCTCCGGCTGCACGCGCCTTGCGATCCGCTCTGCCAGCATGTCGATGGCGGCATAGGAGAGCACCGGCACCCCGTTCTGCTTTGTCTCAAATGAAAAATCCCCGACGCTCTGCCGCATGTGCTGCTCCTTCCTCCGATTCTCCTATCCTATCACGCACATCTGTTCGTATCAATCCCCGGTTGCAAACCTCGGCCGCGTAGCGTAAACTGGTTAATGTTAGACCATTCTAACTAATTTCAGGGGAAGAGGTGAGTGTGATGGATCGCAATCAGGAGGGCGTCAGCAAGACCAGAGAGGATTACCTCGAGGCCATTCTCATGATCTGGGAGAGACAGGGGTACGTGCGCTCCGTGGACGTGGCGGAGCAGCTCGGCGTTGCCAAGCCCAGCGTCACCTACACGACAAAGCGCCTGAGAGAGAACGGCTACATCACCGCCGATCCCAACGGCATGCTCATTCTGACAGACACCGGCCGCGAGATCGCAGAGCGAGTCTATGACCGCCACCAGAAGCTGACCGCGTTTTTTGAAGCGCTCGGCGTCTCCTCCGGACAGGCGAGGATCGATGCCTGTAAGGTGGAGCATGATCTCTCGGAGGAGACCTATAGGGCCGTCCTGCGCCACGTGCAGAAGTACCGTCCGGATCTGGAGAAGATGGAGACCCTCTGAATTGCAGCAGGCGGGTTCTCTTAGGAGTGCCTGTCTTCTCTGCCTTCTGATCTTCTTTTGTTTGTCTTTGAATCAGCGCGTCCGCAGCGGGAGTATTCCGCTGCGGGCGCTTTTCTGTGCCGGTATTGTTTTTCTTCTGCTGCCTTTTCGATCAGGGCAGGCAGATCCCTCTGAAGGAGGGCAGGAACCGTCTGGTCCGGGAGGAGGTGGAGGAGAAACACAAGGGTCTTTCCGCCCGCCCCCGACAGGGACCCGGACCGAGATTTCTCCTTCCTGCGCAGGAGAGGATGACACATCGTGCTCCATGCGGGCGATGCTCTTTCGAAAGATCTCCCGGTAAGGGGAGTCCGCATCGTCATACCGGACCCTGTTCGCCGTAACCCTGTTTCGTATCGCCGGGCTTCCCGACAGACACCCGGACCCCGAAGGCTGCCATCTCCAGGCGAAGGGCCATGACAAGGGCCTCCAGCGCGTACCTCGAGGCGCTGCAGTGGCTCTGCATCGGGACCCTGGCTGCAGGGGAGCTCGCAAAGAGGACGCACCCGGAATGCTGTCTTCGCATTTCAGGGAGCACGGCATTCAGCGTGTTCACCGCCCCAAAGCAGTTGCGCTCCATCTGCTTTCCTACAAAGTCCGCCGTCACCTCCTCCACAGGGCCTGCAATCCCGTTTTCCGCGGTAAGGACGGCGATGTCAGACCGCCCCCTTCAGAGAGGCGGAGTCCGTCACATCGCCCCGAAGAAGGGTCAGGCTCCCGCCGCCTGGAAAGGACGTCTCTGTGTCTTGCGCGTGGCGGGCAATGCCATAGACAGGTGTCCCTTTTTTACAAAGGCAAAGGGCCGCGGCTCTTCCGATGCCGGAGGCAGCACCGGTGACATGGATGATCTGGTTCATAAAGGGCCTGGCATACATGGGTCTTTCTCCTGTCCTCTTTTTCTGCCTCATGATACCGGCAGAAGAGGCCCGGGGGAAGTCCCCGCTTTTTCTCCCAACGCAAAACGCCCGCAGCGGGGTCTCCCGCTGCGGACGTCTTTTTTGTCTGATGTTCTGTTGTTTTGGGAGTGGCTTACCTTGCAGCAGCTTCCTTCTTGGCAGCTGCCTTCTTCTCCATCTCCTCGGCCCAAAGCTTGTCTGCCACCGGAGCCCACTCCTTTGCGTAGTTCTCGCACTTGCCGCAGAGGTGCTCGACGGACTCGGGATCCAGCATATCGGTGCTCTTTGCGCCGGTTGCCTTGACCATCGCCTGGAGCTTCTCCGGGTTCTCGAGGAACGGGCAGGGACGAAGCAGGTTCTCGTTGAACGGCTGTGCCGCCTGGTATGCGCGGAACAGAGGCTGCTTTAAGCACTCCAGCAGGGACTGGTCGTGAATGTTGGCGCTGGAGTAGTGAATGAACACGCAGGGCTCCACATCTCCTCTGGGATTGATGTGGCAGTAGTTCTTGCCGCCTGCAATACATCCGTTGACCCACTCGCCGTCGTTCTGGAAGTCCATGCAGAAGATCTTCTTGCCGCCCTCGTAGCCGCGGACCTCGCGGATCCTGTGGAACATGTACTCTCTCTCCTCCGGGGTGGGAACCAGCTCCATGGTGGCGTCGTTGCCGACGGGCATGAAGTGGAAGTACCAGGAGAACTTGACGCCCTTGCTGATCAGGAAGTCATAGAACTCGTCAGAGGTGACTGCCTTGTAGTTGTAGTGGGTGTAGCAGATGGAGGTACCATAGGCCAGCTTGTTGGCGCGCAGAAGATCCATGGTCTTCATGATCTTCTGGAAGGTGCCCTTTCCTCTTCTGGAATCGGTTGCCTCCTCGTCGCCCTCGATGCTCATGGAGAGCACGATGTTGGCGGCCTCTCTCATGCCGTCGCAGAACTCCTGATCCACCAGCGTACCGTTGGTGAAGATCATGAAGCCGCAGTCCTTGTGGGCCTTGGCAAGGCGGATGATGTCGTTCTTTCTGACCATCG
Organism: uncultured Lachnospiraceae bacterium; assembly: GCA_900318875.1. Taxonomy (GTDB): domain Bacteria; phylum Bacillota; class Clostridia; order Lachnospirales; family Lachnospiraceae; genus CAG-791. Next base: position 5,706 of record ONMH01000025.1, read on the forward strand.
GCTCGCCGCCGGTCAGCACATAGGCATGGATGCCGAGGGCAACGCCCTGGGTGACGATGCTGTCCATGTCCTCATAGGACAGGTTCAGCTGCTTGCTGTACTCAGATGCCCAGCAGCCGGTGCAGTGCAGGTTGCAGGCAGAGGTGGGATCGAACAGGATGACCCACGGAATCTTGATGCCTTCCTTCTTCTCGATAGACTTTGCCAGGTGATAGCCCCAGACGCCGCCCTCAAAGCCGAAGCTCATGAACAGGCCCTTCAGGTAATCGTGATCCAGATCATCCAGAACGGAATTGAAGAACTCGTTGTACTTGCCGCCCTCCTTGAAGGTGCCGCGCAGTCTGTCGAATGCCGCATGCCCCCAGAGGTCGCCGAGGCCCTTCTCTGCGAAGTTCAGGAAGGAGATGTAACCATTTGCTCTGTCCTTTCCGACCTTCTTCAGTGCTCCGTCGAGAACGACCTCAAAGGCCTTGCGCTCTGCAGCGTGCTTCACTTTGTCGAATGTTTCCGCCATTGTCTTGGTTCCTCCTCTTGTTAGCAGGTCAGCGGCCTGCATGGAATATTTCTGTACGACTTCCGGAATGTCCGCTGTTTCTGGTGCGCCGCCTGGCAGGACGGCGCAGAATCCCGGATATCCTTACCCGATATATTTTAATCGAATAAAAAAATGAATCAACGCCACAAATTTCCCACTTTGTGCAAAAGGGCCCCGGGGATCTCTCCCCGGTACCGACACTTCTGACGATTTCTGTTTTTCTTACTGCATTCCGTAGTCCGCCCGCGCAAAGTACAGGGCCTCTGCCTGAACGCAGTTGTAGAGATGGTGGGTCAGCAGGTACCAGGTGATGACGTCCGTGACGTCCGATGCGCTGTAGCGGTAGCCGGCTGCAGAGAGGAGGGATCCCGCCTCCTGCACGGTGAGACGAAGGCCGAGGGAGAGCTCCAGGACATCCTTCTTCTCCGGGGCCTCCTCGCCGGAGAGAATCCGGTGGAATCGGGCGGGCGAGAGGTTGCTCCTTCGAAGGAGCTCATCCATCGCGATGCTCTTCTCCCCCGCAAAGCGGCTCACCATGGGTCCCAGGTTTTCTCCCCGTGCGCGCACGTAGTCGGAGAGACGGGCAGACCCCGCATCCTCTGCAGGAGCCGGCTCCTCCGGAGCCTCCTTTTTCTTCTTTTTGCCGAACAGGGAGAAGAAGCTCTTCTTTTTGGGCTCTTCCTCGTCGTAGAGCTCCTCTTCCTCCTCGACGGGCTTCTCGGGGACGAAGTTCTCCGCAAGGTAGGCGTCGAGGTCGTTCATCAAAGGCGCCGGCATCTCGAAGTTCTCCCGGTCAAAGACCGCGAGCTTGATGTTCATCATGTGGTCCTTTTCCGGGGCGGAGAGAAAGTCCGTGATCTGGGACAGAGCCGTCTGCAGCGCCTTGTCCTTCGGGAAGCCGTAGACCCCGGTCCCAATGAGTGGGAAGGCAACGCTCCTGCACTGGAGCATCCGCGCGCACTCGAGGCTGTTGCGGTAGCATCCCGCGAGGATGTCGAGCTCTCCCGCATTTCCGCCCTCCCAGGACGGCCCCACCGTGTGAATGATGTAGTCGGCGTCCAGGTCAAAGGCATGGGTTGCCGCGCAGTTGCCGGGGCGGATATTCCCGATCATCTTGCGCTCCTCGAGGAGCTTCTGGGCCCCTGCCGCCTTGTAGATGGCCGCATCCGTCCCGCCGCCGTAGGTGGGATAGGGATTTGCGGGGTCCACAATCGCCCCCGCATGCACCTTCGTGATATCTTTTTCCAGGATATGAAATGGCATGATTTCTCCTCCTGCCGCGTTCTTTGCGGCAACCGCGCGGGAATTCCCGCGAATCGGGGTCCTGGTGCAGCGGCACCAGGGCTGGTTTGAAAGGGACGTATCAACGTCACTTTCAAACCTCCTCTCCGGCCGCCTGGCGGCCCTGTATAGATTCGCGTAACTGCTCTGATGTTCTGTATTCCGGGCTTAAAAGCCCTCCTGTCTGCGCTTTCTGCGCAGCTCGATGCGCTTTTTGGCGCCCTCGTACTCCGCCTCTTCCCCGGGCGTCTCGGGGACAAGGCCGTACTCCACAGGGACGGGGGAGCCGTTCTCGTCGATGCAGACCTCCGTGAGGTAGGCCCGGTTGATCGGGCGCCTTATCCCGCTCTCCACATCCTCCACGTAGGTGTCCACCCGGACCTCCACCGAGGTATGACCGACATAGGTGACCTTGGCGATCATCACCACGATCTCGCCGAGGGACGCCGGGCGCTTGAACTGCAGGTTGTCGACCGCGGCGGTCGTCACCATGTGGCGGCAGTGCCGCACGGCGGCAAGGCCCGCCACCTCATCAATCCACTCCATCAGCCGCCCGCCGTAGAGGCGCCCGTATCCGTTGATGTCCGCGTACATGACATGCTTGGAGCGCACCTCCACGGACTCGGAGGGCGACTTCATGCCCTTTGGATAGCTGTTCATTCTCCTTCAGTCTTCCTTCACCGCCTCGCACTCCCGGTGCTCCCGGAAGCGCTCGATCATCGTCGCCGTGAGGCTCATGAGATTCGGATCCTCGGTGATGTCCTCTCTTCTCACCCACTCGCAGGCGGAGAGCTCATCCTCCTCCCGGACGATCGTCCTGTCTCCCGTGACATCGCAGAAAAAGCCGAGGAGGAGGTTCGAGTCAAAGCCCCAGGGCTGGGAGCCCGCGTAGCGGATGTTTGTGACGGACAGCCCGGTCTCCTCCTTCGCTTCCCTCCGGACCGTGTCCTCCGCCTCCTCGCCGATCTCGCAGAAGCCTGCGACGAGCGCTCTTCCCCGGTACTCCCTTCCCCGGTAGCGGGTCATGACGATTTTGTCGCCGTCCGTGATGCCGATGATGACCGCAGGGGCGATCATCGGGTACACGACGTTCCCGCAGGAGGGGCAGATCATGCAGCGCTCCCGGCTTCCCGGGACCAGCTTTGCCCCGCAGGCGCCGCAGAAGGTGTTCCTGCGGTACCAGGTGGCAAGGTGCCAGGCGGTGCTCCCCGCAAAGCCGAGGACATCGCTTCCATCCCGGCGCAGGGTTTTGATCCCGTCATAGAAAAAGCCGGGGATCTGCAGGTCTTTTCCAGGTTCCCGGAAGAGAAAGCAGTTCCTGCCGTCCAGGAAAAAGAGAAAGCGAAGGCACTCTCTGTCCTCTGTTTTCAGATCCCGAACCCTCGGGACGCGCTTTTCATCCTGCGAGAGCAGGATCTTCCGGTCCGTTTCCGAGAAGGCAAACACAAGGTCCTCTTCTTCCGGCGGTGCCGGGCGGTATTCGTTGTGATAGATGTGGGGACGGATGTTCTGAATCATGCTGGCTGCTGTCTCTCCTTGGGGGATTGCAAAGTGTTGCCCCGGCAACAGACAGGGACGCTTCACCTGCACTATGATACCACAGGAAGCAAGGAAAGAAGACAGGTCCGAAAGACCTGGTGAAATTTAAGAAGGAGGCAGTCCAATGTCAGAAGTAAGAAATTCCGTCGTGAACAACAGAAAAGCCGCTGTGGTGGGGGCCGGCTTTGTCGGCTCCTCCTCGGCCTTTGCCCTGTTGCAGTCCGGGCTCTTCTCGGAGATCGTGCTGCTCGATGCCAATACCGACAAGGCGGAGGGCGAGGCGATGGACATCGCCCACGGCGCCCCGTTTGTCGGAAACGTGCGGGTCAGCGCCGGCACCTATGACGACATCATGGATGCGGGCATCATTGTCGTGACGGCCGGCGCCGCCCAGAAGCCCGGAGAGACAAGGCTCGACCTCATCCACAAGAATGTCGCGATCTTCCAGTCCATCATCCCGGAGATCGCAAAGCGGCACTACCAGGGGATCCTGCTCATCGTGGCCAACCCGGTGGACATCCTGACCCGCGTCGCCATGAAGCTCTCCGGCATGCCAGAGGGAAGGGTCTTCGGATCCGGCACGGTTCTCGACACGGCAAGATTAAAGTCCGAGCTCGGCGCCCACTTAAACGTCGATGCCCGCAGCGTCCACGCCTTCATCGTCGGCGAGCACGGCGACTCGGAGATCGCGGCCTGGTCCTGCGCCAACGTCTCCGGCATTCCGCTCTCCGACTTCTGCGAGATGCGGGGCTACTACAATCACCAGACCTCGATGGAGAAGATCGCAGACGACGTGAGAAACAGCGCCTACCGCATCATCGAGAAGAAGCACGCGACCTACTACGGCATCGCGATGAGCGTGACCAGGATCTGCCGCGCCGTCATGATGGACGAGAAGTCGATCCTGCCGGTCTCCGTCACAGTCCGGAACCGCTATGGCATCGGCGAGTCCGTCCTCTCCCTGCCCGCCATCGTCGGCGCAGCGGGCGTGGAGACCCTGCCTCCGTTTCGGCTCTCGGAGGAGGAGCAGGCAAAGATCCGGGAGAGTGCAAAGACCCTGAACGATATCTTTGACAGCCTCGCCCTCTGAGCGGTGCTCCCGCATATCCCTTTCTTTTTGTCCCCCGCCTCCGGCCGGCTGCCGCAGGCGGGCTTTTTATGCAGCGAACTTTTACTGCCGCCCCCTGGGTCTCATCCGTTTCCGTCCTGCGGCGTTCTTTCCGCCGCGCCCGCGAACATGTGCCTTGGACCGGAATCTTCCGTGATCTGCGCCCTTGAAAGCTGCATGGAGAGGCGCTCCGCGTCCTCGGAGAGCTGCCGGCAGCGCTCGAGGTTTCCCTCTTCGTTCCACCAGGCATCAAAGTCCTCCGGGCTGTCCACCATGTGGTGCAGCTCCATGTCCACCAGGAGCTGCTTTTTTGCCGCCTCCAACTCCCGGAGCTTTCCGGTAAGAAATTCGTACTCGGACCGCAGCATGCTTCCACCTTCTTTCTTGCAATGTCTCCCCTTTGCGTGTACAGTTTTCTCACTGACGTCTGGGAGGATTTGTATTTCATGGAACCGCTTCTTGCTGTTCTCAACCTGATCGGCACCGCCGCCTTTGCGATCTCCGGCGCCCTGACCGCCATCCGTAAGGGGATGGACCTTTTGGGTGTCCTGATCCTCGGCATGGTCACCGCCGTGGGCGGCGGTGTGTTCCGGGACCTGGTCCTCGGACAGATCCCGCCGGATGCCTTCACGGACCCCCTGTATGGGATCGTGAGCGCCCTCACGGCCTTTGTGGTGTTCCTCGTCCTCTACTTCCGGCTCGCGAGCTTCCGCTCCGTGAACGGCCCCCTCTTCCAGCGGGTCCTGCTCATCTCCGACACGATCGGCCTTGCGGTCTTCTCCGTGGTCGGGGTGCAGGCGGGCTTTGACCTGCACGAGGGCTCCCGGTGGTTTCTCTGCCTGTTTCTCGGCACCATCACCGGCGTCGGGGGCGGGGTTCTCCGGGACCTCCTTGCGGGGGACCGCCCCTACATCTTTTACAAGCACATCTACGCCTGCGCCTCCATGGCGGGGGCGCTTCTGTGCACCGTGCTCTGGGGAATCCTCGGCGAGACGCCGTCGATGCTGCTCGGCGCCGCCGCGGTCGTCCTGATCCGGCTTCTTGCGATCCGCTTTGAGCTGAACCTTCCCAGAATTCCGCTGGAGGAGAGAGAGAAGTGATTTTCCCTCCCCCTGTCCGCTTTCTTTGTATTCCCCATGGGTCCAAAACAGGCGTCCCGCCAGGGCTTTCCCCCGGCAGGGCGCCTTTTGTTTTCCTTTGTCTGTCACATCAGCGGGGAGAAGAGCCGCAGGATCATCTGCCACAGCCGATGTGGCGAGACCTTTCTGATGTTCCGGTATGCCTCTGTCACCTCTTCGGATGCCGCAAAGGTCTTCTCAAAGTCCTCTTTGATCTGGCCGACTGCCGGCGTGTCCATCATCAGCACCCCGTCCTCGAAGTGGTGGTAGAAGCTCCGAAAGTCCAGGTTGATGGTGCCGCAGGTCGCATACCTGCCGTCGCAGAGGCAGTCCTTCGTGTGGAGAAAGCCCGGCGTGTACTCAAAGATCCGGACGCCCCCGTCCACGAGCTCATCGTAGTAGGAGCGGGTCACGTTGTAGATGAGCTTCTTGTCCGGAATCCCGGGCGTGATGATCCGTACATCAACGCCGCGGCGCGCGGCGAGGATCAGCATGCGTTTCATCTCCTCCGTGATCACGAGGTAGGGTGTTGTGAACCAGATGTATTTCTGCGCCGCATTGATCAGGTTCATGTAGACGTTCTCACCGACGAGGATGCTGTCCATTGGGCTGTCCGCATAGGGCTGCACATAGCCGTGCCTTCCGGGGAGGGCCGCCTCACTCCGCGGCATAAACCGGATGAAATCAGGGAGAGGACCGCATCGCCGGTCAGCCGGACGCCGGAGTCCTTCCAGTAGCCGTAGGGCTCCATGTAATGGAAGTACTCATCTGCCAGGTTGTAACCGCCGGTAAAGCCGACCTTTCCGTCGATCACCGTGATCTTGCGGTGATCCCGGTTGTTCTGAAAGAACGCGAGAATCGGCACCACCGGATTGAAGACCCTCGTGTGGATGCCCTCCCGGTTCAGGTTCTCCCGGAAGGTCCTGTCCACGAAGCCGATGCTTCCAAGATCGTCGTAGATGAGGTTGACCTCGACACCCTCTGAAGCCTTTCTCCGCAGCACCTCGTGGATCTTTGCAAAGCCCTGTCCGTCCTCAATCGCGTGGTACTCCATCAGGATGAAGTGCTCCGCCTTTTCCAGTGCCTCCACCTGGGCAAGAAGTCCCTCCATGGCATCCCCATAGTACTGAACCTCAGTGCCCGCATAGAGGGGATACCCCCTCGGCTCTCCCCCGGCGTTCTGGATGGCCCTTGCCATGTTTGCAAAGATAAGGTCCTCCTTCTCCACCTCCTGGATGAGCTCCGTGCTGTCGGGCAGAAGGGGCAGGAGGCACAGGTCAATTTCCCGGTAGCGCTTTCGCATGCGCTTCATCGTGCCGGAGTGCTCCACCATGCCGTACATCGCAACGCCCAGGATCGGAAAGGTCAGAATCAGCATGATCCAGGGGAGCTTGAAGGAGATGTTCTCCCGCTTTGCGTAGAGGTGCAGCACCATGCAGACCGCGGCAAGCCGGATCAGCCAGCTGATCCAGACATAGCTGTCCTCGAAGTATGTCATCGCAAGGCACACCCAGGTGATCTGCAGGATCATGGATGCGGCGGCAAAGATGCCTCTCCCGATGCTGTTCTTTGTCTTGGACCGGGTCTCCGCCGGTTCGTTCCGTTCCTTCTCGATCAGGGGTCCGCTGCTCACGTGTGCTCTCCTTGCTCTCTCCCAATGCTGTCAGATGTCAGAGGGGTCTCTCCTGTTCTCTGCGATGTAGTGGTACGTATGCTGCATGATGACGTCGAGGTTTTTGATGTCCTGCAGGGGATCCTCCGTCTCCAGGGAGTGGTTTGCCCCCTCTGTCACATACAGGGGAAGGCCCTTCTCCCTGCACTTTGCCATCACCTTTTTGGGGTCTGCCCACTGATCCTTTGTGCCGCAGAAGGCAATGCCCACGGGGTTTTCTTCAACATATTCAAAGGTCTGCTCCACCGGGGTGTAGAGGACCTGCCTTGCGGCAATCCCCCGCTCCTTTGCATAAGCCTGCGCCACCGCAGTGCCGATGCTCTTGGAGAGGAAGAGGACGTCCTCACAGGAAGCGAGGTTTAAGGGATCCAGCTGCTCCTTCACCTGCTTCAGGGCGAGAAGTCCCGCCTCCCGCATCTTCTCCGCATTTCCCTTGATGCCGTGGGGGAGATCCGTGTAGGTGAGATTTACGATCTCATAGCCCTGCTTCAGGGCGATCTTTTTCGAATAGTAGAGGAGCGGCTTGTCCGTGTGATAGCCGATCCCCGGAAATACTGCTGCAATCTTTGCCATGCTTACTCCCGTTTTCTGATTCTGTCCGTTTTGCCTTGTGCTGTATATCTTAGAGCAACGGCGCGCTCCGCCGCAAGTCTCAGATGTCCGCCGCTGTTACAGGAGCTGCCTGCGGATCCACTCCATCAGGATGTCCGTGACATACGCCTGCTCCCTGTCTGTGAGGAGCCTTCCCTCCGGGATGCCGTGCCACTTGGAAAGGCACCCCCTGCAGCAGCACCCGGTGGCGTGCTGTGCCGTAAACACGGGATGCCCCCGCATCGGGGTCTGCTTTCCGTCGTTTTCGGGATGGGCGGGTGCAAGGCGCTGTGCGACAAAGTCCGCAGCGTGCTGCCGGATCGTTTCCATCCCCTTCCTGCGGATATATGCCCTGTCCTTTTCTGAAAGGGCAAACCCGCTCCGGAAGCCGCTTTGGGAGAGGCGAAGAAAGAGTTTGTCTTTCAGAAGATCTCCGGAGGAAAGCGCCCGCTCTTTCTCGATGCGGATCTTTACCGGCTCCTGTTCCCCTTCCGGCAGAAAGTCAAGTCCCGCCTTCTTTGCCTGGCTCTCCCGGTACTGCGCCGGAATCGCATAGACCCTGCCGCCCGCGAGGATTCTCGCCCCGGTGGAGAGGAAGGTAAAGGCTGTCCCGGTCTTGCGGCACTGCAGGAGCAGGTCCTCCGCAAAGGCAAAATCCAGGACAGCGCCCTGCGGATTCTCATCTCCCGACACAGAGACGGCCGCAAAGGCCCCGGTCTTCAGCACTTCCTGAAGATTGAGCGGCGCGGTAAGTGGCATTGCCCGGATCTCCCTGTGGGAGAAGGGAAGGTCCCCTTCTCTTATAAGAGAGAGGAGGCGGTCTGCCTCCTCCTGGCTCCGGATGCGAAGGGAGATGCCGATGTTGTCATCCTCCCTCCCCCAGTCCGGGGGAAGGGCGCCTTTCACCTCTTCTGCTCGTTCCGCAAAGAGGAGAAAGAAGAGGTCCCGCCGCTCCCGCATCATCTGCATCGCATCCCTCCGGCATTCCGCTGCCCCCGGAGCAAAGAAGCTGGAACCTGGGCAGACAAGGACCGGAGTCGCCGTCGTCATCAGCCTGTACCCGCCGGTGCGGTCCTTTCGGATGGGGAGGTTCCAGGAGGTTGTCTTTTCCACGGAACCCAGCTTTGGATTGTTCCACTTCCAGGGGCTCCAGATCGGCATGGCAGTCCTTTCTCTCCAGATCGGAGACAAATCAAAACTCCCGGAACAGGACCTGCCTGTTCCAGGAGTGCTCTGTTCTTCTTGTTGCACGCGCCTTCTCACACGGCTTCCCGCTCGGGAAGATGCTCCGCATAGGTCTTCTCCTGCGGATACCGCTCCTCCTCCGGGGCTGCTTCCACATCCGGAACGACCTCCACGCAGTACTGGTCAAAGTCCCCGCTGAGCTTCTCGCGGATGCTCCTTGTCGCCTCTGCCAGCTGCCGGACGGAGACGGTGTCACTCTTCTCCCGGACGTAGATCTCGATCCAGGTCTTCCGGCCCGTCTGGACGACCTCCAGGAAGGTGATCTCCGCGCCGTACTTCGCGACCTCCGGTGCTGCGATCTCTCTCACGTGGTCCACGGTCTCGCTGGGTGCGGAGAACAGAAGGAGTTCCCGCACGTTCTCACAGATCTCCTTCACGGGCTCTACAAGGAGGAGTCCCGTCAGCACGATGGCGACCAGGGGATCCATGTAGGGGGCGACCCAGGCAAGCTCCGTGTGCTCGAGTGCGATCTGTAAAAGGAACGCGATGGCAATGCCGCAGCTTGTCACCGTGTCCAGCTTCCAGGCATAGAGCTCTGACTGGATGATCTGCGAGGAGTACTTCTTCGAGAGCGTGTGCAGGGCAAAGAGCACCGCAAGGCACCCTGCCATCACAAACAGCTCAAAGGCTGCCACATCTCCGGCATTCACGAGGTGTCCGCCGCTCTGAATCAGGCGGATGTTGTCGACGATCGTGCCCGCGCAGACCACCAGAAGGGCTGAGTACTTCAGGATGATGAACAGCGACTCGAATTGGCTGTAGCCGTAGGGGTGCCGCTCGGTCTCCGGACGGTACAGGAACGGGATCAGCACCATGAAGGGGCCAATCAGGATCAGGTCCATCCCATCGAAGATACAGTCCATCAGGATCGTATGGGCCCCAGTCCAGAAAAACGAGATCAGCTCTGCCGCCACGAAGGCTGCGCTGCCGAGGAACGAAAACCGCATCGCCCTCTTTTCCACCAGCATCTTGCGTTTGTTAACTTCTGTCATATGGCATCCGTCCGGAGCCGGATTGAAATCTCCTTTCGTGCGTCACAATGAGAATGCTTCTCCGGCCGCTTCTCCGTTCGGCACCGGAACCGGGGACCTTCCCCGCTGCTGTCATCTGACAGTCTGATTCTAACGCACTTTCCCACCTTTTGCCAGCCGCCGTGTTAATAAGCCGTAATCGAGTAGGAGGGAGTGATTAGCTCCCGTCCTCTCACACCGTGCGTACCGTTCGGTACACGGCGGTTTCAACAGTTGACGTGCATGGACTGATGTGCTGTGGCTAAATCATAAAATCCCCAGCGTATCAGTCTTTCTTTTGTTAAAAGCTGTCTTAACCACACCCGAGTTCGCCATTCGCCAGTATGCTTTCCGGCTGTAGGTGCCTTCGCAGGCTGCCCATTCAGGCAGCCCCAGCCCCATCAGTGTCTCTTACAGGACTGTGTCGAGGGCGATCTCCATCATCTCCGTAAAGCCGGTCTCCCGCTCCTTTGCGGAGAGCTCCTCCCCTTTGAAGAGGTGATCGGAGATCGTAAAGATGCCGAGGGCCTTTTTGTGGGCTGCTGCCGCATTCATGTACAGGGCAGCACTCTCCATCTCGACACAGAGAACGCCCATGTCCGCCCACTTTTTGTTGACCTCCGGATATTCGTTGTAGAAGACGTCTGAGGAGAGGCAGTTGCCGACCTTTACGGGAATGTTTCTCTTTCTCGCCGCGGCAACTGCCCGTTCGAGCACGTCAAAGCTTGCGATCGGCGCGAAGGTCCCGGGGAGCTGGTACTGATAGGCGTAGCGGGAGTCGGTGCAGGCGCCCTGGGCGATCACGATGTCCCTCAGGTTCACGTCGTCCTGGAGTCCGCCCGCAGAGCCGATGCGCATGATCGTCTCCACGTCGTAGAAATGATAGAGCTCATAGCTGTAGATCCCGATGGAGGGCATCCCCATTCCGGAGCCCATGACGGATACCTGCTTTCCCTGATACGTGCCTGTATAGCCAAACATGTTTCGGACGGTGTTGAAGCACACCGGGTTTTCCAGAAAGGTCTTTGCGATGTACTCTGCCCGGAGCGGATCGCCGGGCATCAGCACGGTCTTTGCGATCATGCCCTTTTCTGCTGCATTGTGCGGTGTCGACATGGTTTCTCCTCCTGCCGCGTTCTCTGCGGCAACCGTTTTCCTTTTGCTCACTGCTCCTTACAGACGTCCACCCAGGACGTAAAGCCGGAGACCTGTTCCAGTTCCGGAATCGTGAGCTTTACAGCGCTGTGGTCATCCCCCGCTGCCGGGTAGACGGTGTCATAGGCCTTCAGGCTCTCGTCCAGGTAGACCTTTACGCCTTCCTTTACCCCAAACGGGCAGACCCCGCCCGGCGCGTGGCCGACGTACTGCTCCACCTCATCCGGATGGATCATCTTTGCCTTTGTGTGAAACTGCTCCTTGAACTTGTGGTTGTCGATCTTAGCGGAACCCTCCGCCAGAATCAACACCGGCTCGTCGCCGACGAGGAAGGAAAGGGTCTTTGCGATAGCCCCGGGTTCCACCCCGAGGGCATCCGCCGCCTCCTGGACCGTGGCGGTCAGTGCCTCCAGCCGGATCACATGGTCCAGAAAGCCCTTTGCTGCAAGATCTGCTTCTGCTCGTTCTCTTGACATGGTATCTCCTCTTTTCTTTTTGTCGGATTATAGCACCTGCACTGGTGCTTTTCCTCCCCCGGCTGTGCATAAAAAAGCAGAGTCCCGGGCAGTCCCCGAAACCCTGCTGTGTCCTCTGTATTGTCAGCCTGCGCTCTGCTCCGCTTCTGTGCGCGCCGGCTCCTTTGCAAGATCGCCCCAGTGACGCACCATCAGGCGGAAGCTCTCCTCGCTGATAACGTGCTCCACGGCGCAGGCCTCCTCATTTGCCCGCTCCTTCGGAATGCCGATGGACTCAAAGAGTGCCCGGAAGAACCGGTGCTTCTCGAGCGTCCTGTCCGCGATCTCCTGGCCCTTTTCCGTCAGCACCACCTGCCACTCCTCGTGGCGGACATACCCCTCGTCCTCGAGCTTTCTGAGGGCAATGGAGACAGAGGGCTTGGAGAAGTGCAGGTATTCCGCCACGTCTGTCAGACGGCAGGCACCGTTCCTCTGCCGCACCACTGCGATGGCCTCCAGGTAATCCTCCTTCGACTGTCCGAGTTCGTGATTCTGCATGATCCGGTCCTTTCTGCTCAAGTGTTAGTGTGTACTAACTATTCTTATCATACGCTGGCCGGAGCATTCTGTAAAGCTTCCCGGCGAAGATCCCGGGTGGACAGATTTCAGAAACTGTGTGGTTATGAGACACGCCTTGTCACGAGGATGTCGTCGATTGTCGTCCCAAACATGTCCGCAAGAAGGACGAGATTGTCAATGGAGGGGAGCTTCTTACCCCGGATCCAGGTGTACACCGTGTTCACCGTTCCAAGACCGAAGAACTCCTGGATGTCCTTCACGGACATCCCCTGCTCCCTGCGCATGCGGTCGATGTTCTCTCCCGTTGCAACCATATCGATCACGGGCATCTTTTTCCTCCTTCCGGCTCTGCCGGCACAAAAAAACCGCCTGCGGAAAATCCGCAGACGGTGCCCGTATCGCTCGCTCTCAGGCGGCGCAAAGGACCTCTCCTGGCCGGATTCCGCAGCAAAACATCCTGTCTGCAGACTGCAGGCAGTAGAGGTAGGTGTAGATGATGTTTCTGACCTTTTCCGGCTGATGCATGGCCTTTCGCCACTCCTTTCTCTCAGGTTAGATGGTATCTTACCACAGGTTCCCTGCGGTGTCACGCAAAGGCAAAAGACAAAAAAGCCCCGCAGCCGCCCATTCAGGCAGCCACGGGACTCCTGTTGCCCTTATGCCTGTGCCGCGCGGGCCTCCTCCACATCCGGCGAAAAGCCCGGTGTGAAGAACTCCCCGTACACGTCGTAGAGCCGGATCACGTTGGAGCGGTACTCGGCGCCTCCTCCGACCACAGCCCGAACGGCAGCCTCCTTGTCTCTCTTCTCAATGGCATCTGTCAGCGCCTCGTTGGCGTCCAGAAAGCCCGGATCCTTGCGGATTGCGTACTCCATCATCCGGATCCTGTCATAGTGGGGCTGGTATCTTCCCACCATCTCGCCCCAGACCTCCCGGTGGCAGATCTTGTACAGCGTGTCGCGGAACTGTCGGTCCAGCTCAAAGGCGCGCTGGGGATCCGTGTCGAAACTGCTCCTGGTACTCCGGATGTTCAGGCGCAGGTACGAGATCTGATCGTCCGTCCTGCAGACGCAGGCCTCCTCCGCGAGCCGCTGCCCGATGAGCAGCTTCATGGATTGGATGCCCTCGATGAGCACCGGGTCAATCTTGGTGACAAAGGCCCCGACCTTCGGGCGAATTTCAACAAGGCCTGCCAGGTTCAGATCCAGCTCTGCCTCCCGCACCGGATTTCTGCTCACACTGAACAGTGAGCAGAGCTCATCTGCATCCAGCTGCTGGCCGGGTGCAAGTCGGAGCGATACGATATTGTTCATCATCTGTCTGCGTACGTATTCCTTTGCAGACTCTTCTCTTCTCTTCGGCGTCACTTCCAGCATTGCTTTTCCCTCCTGCTGTCCAAACCTGCTGTCCTCTCTGCCCGGGTGACCGCCATGTGCCCTGCGCATCATCGGTACAGAGTTCTCGCCGGATTTCTCGGGACGCTGCGCTGATACCGCACAGCGGGGACCCCGATGACCAGCGTCATAACCGCTTTTTTCTTTGTGGAAACTTCCATGGCACGGGAGACCGCCGGCACGTGGTTCACCGCTGCGGTGAACAGGCCGGAGAACTGCACGCCCAGTCCCTCGCACTCCGCCTGAGAGGCCATGTTTTCTGCAGCAAGGCAGCCATCCACGCTCTGCCCCGCATAGATCACAATGGCGACCGGCGCTCCGTGGAAAAAGAAGCTGCTGTCGATCGTTGCCTCCTTCAGCGTTCTGCTGAAGATTCCTCCCGCCCTCTGCAGGCGTCTTGCCGCCTTCACGGCCTCTGTCTCCGCTTCCTGCAGGTGCTTCTGCAGAACCACAAAGCAGACATCCCGCGCATTTTTCGCAGTGTGGGTGAGATTTCCTGCCTCCAGAATACGGGAGAGCACGTCCTCCGGAATGGAATCCTTCCGGAACTGCCGGATGGAACGGCGAAACCGGAGCACGTCCAGGTTGGCCTCAGGCCTCGGGCAGGGGCTCTGTTCCGGCACCGGAACCGGCGCCTCGGAAAATCCCGTGATCTCCACGGCACCCATCGGACATACCGCCACACAGTGCCCGCAGAAGAGGCAGTTCTTCCGGATCACCTGTGCCTTCTGCTGTTCCACCTTCAGGTTGTGTACCGGGCAGTCCATTGCGCAGCTTGCGCATCCGACACACTTTTTTCTGTCTATTCTGATTTCGTGCGTTCTCATTCCCTCTCCCATGGCACATCTACCAGAAGTATCTATATTATACTATAGATTCCCCGGAATTTCCACATTTTTCAAAATTCAATGATTTATTTCTCTTTTCCGAATTGTTGTAGTCAGTAGAATAAGCTGTCATTCTTCTTTCAGCAGCCCTTTGCCTCCTTCGGGTCCTTCCCGTAGGCGAGATTGACCGCTTCGTGGAGCTTCCTGACGTTTTTCATGTACCGGGCGCTGTGCAGGGTCTCCCCCTCCTCCCGCGAGAGGAAGAAGCAGGTGAAGGTCGTGAGCGCCGTTACGGTGTCATACTCCGTCTTAAGGATCCCGAGGAGGGTCTTTTCCGAGAGGAACTGCCGCCTATCCTCCTCCACGGGGAAGAGGGATGCGATGGTGTTCTCATCCGCAGCCGTGAAGGCCTCCTCCAGGGCAAGGTGGCAGGTGCGGAGCTTCTTTGCCCCCTCAAAAGAGGGGGTATCCTCCGCCAGCACCCTGGCATCCTGTTCCATGCACTGCTGCATTGCCTCTGTAAGGGTCATCCTGCCTCCTCTTCCCACAGCTGTCCGTTTCTTTTTCCATAAGGTGTCTTTTCTGTGTGATAGTTTATATATTTCAAAAGTTTCGGGGGATGCCGCGAAATAATCAGCCGCGGTCCCTCTTCTCCCGCCTCTCAGAAAGATAGTTCCGGAGCCGATCCATCGTCTCGCCGTAGTCCCGGTGGTGCATGTCCGGGAAGGCCCGGAACAGACGCTCTGCGCCAAAGGCGCGGTGCGAGGAGAGCTGGGCAAGAATCGCATCCCGCTTCTCCAGTAGCAGCGCCTTTGTCTCCTCCACCTTCTGTCTCGACTCCGCTGCAGCCTCCTGATAGAGGCGCTGCGTCTCCTCCCGCCTCTCCAGGCGCTCCGCCTTCTTCTCCCTGCGGCGGATCTGGCTCTTCTCATAGGCTTCGCCCGCGGCGTCCGCAAGCTGTGCCTTGGCAAGAGCGCCCTGGACTCTTGCCTCGCCGACCTTCTCCGAGGTCTTCAGCGTCGTCCCGCCGATCGCCTCGGAGAGGTGATCGGATACCGTCCGGAGGGACTTGTCGAGGCCATCCAGCTCCTTCAGCTTCCGGTTCAGGCCTGCCACAGTCAGCACCGTCGCGATCAGGTCGATGAAGTAGATGATGTAGAGGACCAGCATGATGGGCCAGCCGTATTTCTCCGGGATTCCCACATCCGAGGCGCTCTGCACCAGCGGATGGACGTACTTCACGACGATGACGCAGCCGATGCCCCAGAGCACCGAGTAGAGCGGACAGATGTAGCCGCCGATGTTCAGGGGCTTGTCGGAGTAGTCCCACCACCTTGCGTGGAACAGGTGGTAGAGCAGATACCCCGCCACAAACTCCACGGCGGTTGCGAGAATCATGCCGCCAAAGAACACGCCGAGGACATTGACCTCCCCGGTCGCGGCATTCTTCGGGATGAAGTGGATCATCGAACAGACGGCCAGCATGCCAAAGCCGTAGACCGGGCAGACGGGGCCGTTTAAAAAGCCCCGGTTTACGATCTTTCCCACGACCAGCGCGTGGTAGACGACTTCCACGCACCACCCGAGAAACGAGTACATGAGAAAGTACATGCAGATCTCATAATAAGTCATCCCCAGGATCATGACGCATCCCCCTGTTTTCCGTTCCAGGTATCACCCTGCTCCGAGAGCCAGGCCGCGAAGGCTCCAAAGCCTTCCCAAGTCTCTTGTTCAGGGCATGGATTATCTCTGTCACCTTCCCGTCATCAAAGTCGAAGAAGGCTCTCGTGTCGATCTTGTTGACAAGGACCGCCGACACCGCCTGGAACATCAGCAGATACCGGAGGGGCTTGTCATCCCCCTCGGGGGCCGGGAGGATCTCCAGGTTCATCGAGGCGCCGGTGTCCCCCTCCGCGGGGCAGACGAGGTTCCCGGCATTCTCAAGGATCTCGCAGGCAAGATTCTCTGTTCTGCAGACTGCAGGGCCCTGGCGGAATATCCCGTATCCAGCACGTTCTGGCATCCACGTCCGAATCGATGTCCGCCTCCATGACGCCGCAGCGAAGGCTGCCCGTAAGCTCCCGGAGCCTCTTTGCATCCGCATCGCTGTTCTCCAGGATGGACTCCTTCCGTGCAATGATTCTGACATCTCCCGGCATCCGGCTTTCCTTCCGCAGAGCAGGACTTTCCCTGCACAGATTTCCCCTCCGGTCTCCATGTCCGGATTTTAATGCCCGCATTGTACCATAGGGCAGTTCAAGATTTCTACTTTTTTCAGTTTTTTAGGAATATTTTCCCGGCAGGGCACAGACAAGGGGGTGGAAGCGGACAGAGGGTCCGTCTCCACCCCGAAAATGAATCTGACACCAGCTGCCGTCCCGTTTCCTTTGCCCTCAGTAGAGGTGCAGGTAGTTGAGAAGGATCACAAGCCCCGCCGCAAGCCATACCGCCGCCATGAGGACGGTGAAGATCATGTCGTGTTTGAGACGTTTGATCATCGAGTCCGTGCAGACAAAGTAGTAATTGCCCGGGTCAAACCAGAACTCCAGGGTATCGCCCCTCCGGAAGGGCTTTGACTGGATCGGAAAGACCGGCTTTACGATCTCCCCGTCCGGGGCACGGTAGGCAAAGCGTACGCCGCAGACCCTCGGGTGTTTTTCGGAGCCGCAGTACCGGTACTCCTCAAAAGTTCCGGTCGTCTTCCTGGTGCACCGGTTCTGATACCTCCTGATCTTCTTATGCTGCCCTCGAAGGTAGGGGATAAGAAGGACAACGGCAGCTGCTGCGATGATGCTGTACAGAATAATGGCGTTTCGAATCATTTGCTTTCTCTTGTGGGGATGGTGTCACGGCCCTTTGCTGCAAGCTGCCGGTCAAAGAAATCCAGCATCTCCCCGCTCCAGGAAAAGGCACTTGTTGCAAAGCCAAGGCCGCAGCCGTGACCGCCCTGCGGGAACAGGCGGAGACTGCAGGGGATGCCGCGATCGTCCAGCGCGCGCTTTAAGATCCTCGCATTCTCCGGAGGGACCGTTTCATCATCCTCACAGGCAAAGACATAGGCTGCCGGGAAGGCGCCGCCTTCCGGCAGCATGTTCTCGACAGAGAGGCGGCTTCGCAGGTATTCCTGGCCGCCTGTCAGGGCCTGAAAGCTTCCCTCATGGGTGCTGCCCGTTTCAAAGGTGATGACGGGATACCCCAGGGCAATCGCCCGCGGGGGATGGAGCGCTGCATCCTCGCTGATGCCCATCGCAAGGTGGGCATAGAGGCACATGGTGGAGGCGACAAGGTGTCCTCCTGCGGAGAAGCCGACAAGGCCGATCCGCTCCGGATCCACCCCGTACTCTGCGGCATGCCGCCGGATGTAGCAGATGGCCTCCACGAGGTCCACCTGGGGCTTGGGAAACCTTGCGGGTGCTGTGCTGTAGCGAAGGAGAAACGGGAGATACCCCCTCCTCTGCACCCGCTCCGCGATGGGGGTTCCCTCGTTTGCAAAGCTCACGAACTCATACCCGCCGCCGGGGCAGATGAGGAGGGCAGGCCTTGTCTTTGTGATCTTCTTCCGGATTTTCGGGGTGACGAGAAAGACCTCCGCCGGCTCCGCTTCCTTCCGGACACCCTCCGGAAACCAGTCCCTGCCCGTTCCCGGGTCCACGCAGCGCCGCTTTCCCTTCTGGATCTGGCTGATCAGATTTGCGGCATCCACGAGCTGCTCTGACGCCTCGCAGAGATCTTTGGACCAGGGTGTCTTTCCGCGGTATCGGATCAGGGAGAGCGGTGCATCCGCCAGGTCTTTTGGAAAACAGGCGAGGGCTTCTTCCGAAAAGAAATAAGGGAGGTAGTCCCGCATGCCGGGGCAGGACAGGATCTCATTCAGTGTGTTGTACATGCTGTATCTCATGCTTTGCCTTCTTCCGGACTCAGGATTGTCTCCGCACTCCCGATTTTACCACCCGGAGGGACGCATCCAACCGTTTTTCCTCTTCTCTTGAAATATTTATCACAGGATCCGGAACACCCGTACGCCGTGGGCGGGGACCATCGCTCCTATGCCGCCCGCAAAGACGGCAGGCGCTTCTCCCCAGAGCTCCCGGAAGGAGGTGCCGTCCGGAACAGCTTCGGCGTCCACATCCGCCTCGGCAAGATCCGAAAGATCTGTCCGGATCTGCGCATCAGAATCGCCGAGGTTAAAGAGGCCAAGGACAAGGCTTTTGTCCTCTCCCATGCTTGCCCAGACGGCCTCTGTCCCGCTCCGCTTCACCTGCACGCCCCGGTGCTTTCCATCGTCCAGAGACAGGATCTCCCGGTTTGTCAGGAGGGAGAGGGTGTCCGGATCCAGGGAGAGGAGATCGGCGCCGATCATGAGCGGGGCCCCGAAGAGGCACCAGAGGCTCATCATGGTCTTCTGCTCCTCTTTCGAGAAGTTCGTCTGCCGCTCCGGGTGTCCCGGGAATCTCCCTCCAAGCTTCCCCACCGGCAGCATGTCGCAGTCCGGATAGCACCCGGGGCTTACGTGGTTCTGCCAGACCTCACACCGCTCGAACATCGGCTTTAAGAGGCTCCAGTCATCCCAGAAGTCGTCCGTGATGCGCCACATGTTGGCGTTGTGGGCGTACTCCCAGGCGCGGGGAAGCTGCGCCGGCCCCGGGGAAAGGGAGAGGACGATCGGGCGCCCGCACTTCATGATCGCCCGGTGGAGCATCCGCGTCTCCTCCCAGCCAAGGAACGGGTTGTGGTTGGAGGGCCGGTAGGTCCAGCTGTCGCAGATGTCGTCACACTTGATAAAGTCCACGCCCCAGTCCGCGTACATCTGGATCAGGGTGTCATAGTAGTGCTGGCCCTCAGGGGTGTTCCGCACCCCGTACATGTCCGGATTCCAGCCGCAGATCGAGGCGGGATCCGCGATGTCCGCCGCCGTGGCTGTCGAGTCATACAGCGGCAGATGCCGGTGCGCCGCCTCCCTGGGAATGCCCCGCAGGATGTGGATGCCGAACTTAAGGCCCTTTTCATGGACATAGGCTGCAAGCTTCGTGAAGCCGCTCCCGTCCGCGGAGGAAGGAAAGCGCTTCGGGGATGGCTGAAAGCGCCCATAGGCGTCCATCTCGTTGTTCCCGAAGGGCAGGTACTGGTAGCGGTCATCGGTGTCCGCGTCATTTGCGTACCACTCGATGTCGATCACAACGTACTCATAGCCATAGGGGAGGAGGTGGGAAGCCATGTAGTCGGCAGCACGCTTTACCTCCTCCTCCGTCACTGCGGTGTTGTAGTAGTCATAGCTGTTCCAGCCCCTCGGCGGGGTCTTTGCAAACTCGTTTTTGTTTCTCATGATCCGGCTCCTCCTGTTCCCGTTTTTCCTTTCGGATACCGCTTCATCATACACTCTTTTGCACCGCGTGAATACTGAAGACCCCGCTGCAGCAGGCAGAAAAAAGGACAGACCGTCTCTTCCGGCAGCCTGTCCTCTCCCATTCTTCTATCTCACAGCCGGACTTCGTGCGGGGTGGATTCTCCCTTTGCAAAGGCCGCTGCCGCGTCGAAGTTGCTGCGGACCATGTTTCCGACGGCCTGCTTTGTGTAGAATGCGGTGTGGGGGCAGAGGATCACGTTCGGAAAGGAGCGCAGCAGCGCCATGTCCCGGTTTGCGATGATGTCTCCGATGCGGTTGTAGTAGTAGAGGCCGTCCTCCCTCTCGAGGACGTCCAGGGCAGCGCCGCCCACCTTGCCGGACTCCAGAGCCTCCACCAGGGCGTCGGTGTCGATGAGTTTTCCCCGCGCGGTGTTGACGATCTGCACGCCGGGCTTCATCCTGGCAAAGGCCGCCGCATCGAGCAGGTGATAGTTCTCCTCGGTCGCATTGGTGTGGAGGGTGATGACATCCGCACTCTCAAGCAGCTCCTCGAGGGACACATACCTTGCATACTTCTTTGCCGTGTCGTTCTCATAGGGATCGTAGCAGACAATCCTGCAGCCAAAGCCGGACAGGTGCTCGATGACGGTCGTCCCGATCCTGCCGGTGCCGATGACGCCAACGGTGCCGAAGGAGAGATCGTCTCCGATCTTGCCCTTTAAGCTGTAGTCCTGGAGCTCTGCCCGCTTCAGGATCGGAACGATCTTTCTCTGCAGCATGAGCATCAGCATGATCGCGTAGTTTGCCACCCCTGAGGGTGGATAGGACACGTTTGCAACCCGCATGCCGTACTCCCCGGCCCGGACCATGTCCACGTGGTCATAGCCGATGGAGCGGCAGAGGATGTATTTGACGCCAATCTCATGAAAGGCGTCGATCATCGGCGCCGACAGATCACAGGGCGTTGTCGAGATCGCATCCGCCCCTGCTGCCAGCGCCACGGTGTCCTTTGTCGGGTACTGGGCTGTCCAGCCAAAGGAGATTCCCATCTCCTTTGCGAACTCCTCCGCAAAAGGAATCTCATCGTACTCCCGCATTGCATAGAAAAAGATCTTCATTTCAACCTCTCAGCCTCCTTGCTGTCTGTATTTGTCGCCTCGTCAACTGCTCACGACCCTAAAGGGTCGGAGCTTGCAGCTGGTCCCGGAAGTGCAAACGTAACGCCGGAGCGTTCTCCTTCCTTCGATTTGCGCCCTGCATGCAGGGCCTTATGCTTTTATTGCCTGATCATGCATTGCAAGTTTGACCGTTACGCAATGATGGATTATCAATTCCGGATACCCACAATGTTCCAAGAAGCCATATGTTCACAGCTCCGGCATGATCATCATTGATACGAAAACCACATTTATCACAATGATACGCGTGCATTTTGTGATCGCGGTTTTCTTAGTGGATACGTCCGCAGCGAGGGCATCTTTGCGATGTATAGCTGGCATCTACTTTTATCTTTCAACTCAACAGATACGCGATTGATCGTGATTAGTCGGAAATTTTCGTATCACTGTTAAACAGCTGTTGTACGAAAGTGCAGAACGTCATCACTGGTATATTCAAGCAATGGAGACCGACAGAGACCTCATACATATTCTTCTTCAATATCCGCCGACAGCATCAAACGTATCGTCAGTATTTTGAAACAGGAAAGTACCTATCATGTCTGGCAAACGTATGCTGCTTTCTTGGGAAACTATTATTGGACTGAACATACATTGTGGTCAGATGGTTATTTTTCGGCAAGTGTCGGAGATGCCTCATCGGAGACCATTCAGGAATATATCACCAATCAGGGTTAATAAAAACATTCCTTAAAGGGGCGACGTTTCTTCATATAATTGATGAAGAATAGGCCGCCTCGATCTCCTGCACCTTCCGGTACATGTAGGCGTTGACCGGCGTCTCCACACCAAGTTCCTTTCCGAGCTTTAACACGGTCCCGGCAAAGAGCTCCACCTCGGACCTTCTGTGCTGTCTTCTGTCCTGGCCCATGGAGGGCACCGCATCGGGGTCCAGCGTCCTCAGGATTGCGAGGTACTCTTCCACCTCTTTTTCTCCCACGGGGATGCCCTCTTTCTCCGCCAGCGCGCAGACTTCCCGCATAGCCCCCGTCATCAGCGCGAAGGAAAGAGACCCCTCCTCCATGCAGGGGCCATAAATTACAACAGGCGCAGGAACCCCGCTGCTTGCAGCGGGGAGGAGCGCCGTCCCCCTTTCTCACACAAAAGCTCCTGCATGATATACAATTGTTACCTTTTTAGGTGATACATCC
>ONMH01000082.1 GCA_900318875.1 uncultured Lachnospiraceae bacterium
TGAAGCTCCAAAAATGAAAAAGTACGGCCCAGAGGCAAAACGTTGGAATTGCCTCTGGGCCGCTTTGTAAAGTCATCACCCCGCTGGAAGTTAAGGAAAGCAGGCTGGAAAATCTTGCTTTCCCTGCCGTTTGTAGTATGATAAGTTATCGTTTTACGGAAATTCATATCAGGGGGAAGTATGCCCTGCGGATGCCATAAGTCCAACGCATCCGTCTTTTCGGCAGCACTTCCGTCACAGAAATCCTGGGGATAAGAGGCAGAAAACTTCATGAAAAAACTCAACGGTACGGTCATCGTCACCTACCGGTGCAATGCGCGCTGCACCATGTGCAACCGCTACAAGGCACCCTCGAAGCCGGAGGAGGAGATCTCCCTGGAGACCATCAAAAAACTCCCTCCGATGTACTTCACCAACATCACAGGCGGAGAGCCCTTCATCCGCTCTGACCTGAAGGACATCGTCCGGGAACTGAAAAAGAAGTCCGACCGGATTGTCATCTCGACCAACGGGTTCTTCACAGACCGAATCCTGGACCTTGCAAAGGAGTTCCCGGACATCGGCATCCGCATCTCCATTGAGGGCCTTGAGCAGACAAACAACGCGATCCGCGGCCTTCCCGACGGCTTCAACCGGGGCTATACCACACTGAAGAAGCTCCGGGAGATGGGCATGAAGGACGTTGGCTTCGGCATGACCGTGCAGGATGTCAATGCAAAGGACCTGTGTCCCCTGTACGAGCTCTCCAACCAGATGGACATGGAGTTTGCCACGGCCTCTCTCCACAACAGCTTCTACTTCGTGGAGGCCAAAAACATCATTCACGACCGCCCCATGGTGGCACAGAACTTTGAGGACCTCATCAATCGGCTTCTGGATTCGGGCAGTCCAAAAAAGTGGTTCCGCGCCTATTTTAACCACGGGCTCATCAACTACATCTACGGCCAGAAGCGCCTCCTCCCCTGCGACATGAGCATTGATACCTTCTTCATCGACCCCTATGGGGACGTGATGCCCTGCAACGGCACGAAGGAGAAGTGGGTCATGGGGAACCTGAATACGCAGAGCTGGGACGAGCTCTGGAATTCTGCCAGGGCGGATGAAGTGAGAAACAAAGTCCGCCACTGCGACCGGCAGTGCTGGATGATCGGCTCCGCCTCCCCCGCAATGCACAAGTACATCTGGAAGCCCGCATGGTGGGTTGTGCAGCACAAGTTCCTGCGGTTCTGGAAAAAGAAGAAGTACTCCATGTATGAGATCCCCGCGGTCCGGGACTACCGGGACGGAAAGATCACAAAGGAAGAGCTGGACGCAAGGAGCACCTGCGACCTGTGTGCCGTGGCAGACAACGGCCTCTCTGCTGCCTCGAAGGAGCAGCTCAGGGATGGAACCACCGGCGAGGAGATCGTGGCAAAGGACCTTGCCCGTCAGCACCTCGACGACGGCAGACACGCGTGAGAAATTCCGTCCATAAAACCCGCAAACAGGCCGAAATCGGTTGCAACTTATGCCGGGAGAGACTATAACGAATAGCGGCGCGGCGAGTTAACAAAGTCGTAACAAAGACCGCAGACCCAGGTACAGAAGCAGATAATCCTATGAGCAAACGCAGAAAAAACAGAAAACCGCAGCCGCAGCAGAACAAGGTTGAGACAAGGGAACAGGTGTCCGGCATCGACGTGATCGACGCAGACGAAGCCGTTGCTGCCCACTTAGACAGGGAAGAAGCATCCTCCCCCAAGACAAGACCCACCGCCCCTGCCCGTACCTCCGATGCTGTCGTCATCGAAAACCTCCCGGAAGAGGAGGAGAAGGCAGAGGAGTCCGGCACCCTCCAGATGGACTACGTGACGGATCCCGGAGAAAAGGAGAAGGATGCCGCCCCGGAAGAGAAGCCAAAGGAGGAAGAGGAGACCCTCGACCTTGCCTATGAGGAACCCGGGAAGATGAGGGCTGCAGGAAGGGCCGGGGAGAAGAAGGCTCCTGAGAAGCAGCCGAAAGAAGAGAAGGCAGAAGAACAGCCAAAGGAAGCGCCCAAGGAGCAGCGAAAGGACCAGAAGGCAGGGGAAGAGACCAAAGCCGAAGCACCTGCAGAGAAAGAGAAAAAGGCAGCTCCTGTCCCTTCTGAGAAATCCCCGAAGTCCAAGAAGCACCCTGTGCCGGGAAGAGATAAGAAGCCCTCTGTCGACGGAATCGAGCTCACGGATGCCGCCACCGAGGAGAAGAAGGCACAGAGAGAGGCCGAGGAAAAGGGCTGGGTCTTCCCGGAGGCAGAGAAGGACGAAAAAAAGGACGAACCCCAGAAGAAAACGTCCAGGCCTCAGAGGGTCAGGAACTGGTGGCATCACCTGAAGCGCGGCGCCCGGATTGCGCTCACCGTCATCGTCTGCATCATCCTGTTCTGCCTTGGCTTTTTCCACTATGAGTACTCCAGGCTCCAGAAGGACCAGTCTGCAGCCTATACGGACGATTACGTCACGAAGCTCAAGGAGGAGGAGGACAACTCTTCCGTCGCGAAGTCCGCAGAGGAGGACATGGAGAAGAACCTCGCGGACGTCGGGGAGGCAGAGACCATCAAGGCAGAGGGCGAGATCTTCCAGGACTCCGCTGTCTACAATATCCTCCTGATCGGCACGGATGATCGCACCAAAAAGTTCTCCACAGATGCAAGAGGCGATACCTGCATCCTGCTCTCCATCAACAAGAACACCGGCAAGGTGACCCTGGCAAGCTTTGAGCGAGGCACCGGCGTCCCGGTCCTCTGGGGCCCCTATGAGGGACAGTGGGACTGGCTCACGCATACGTTCCGCTACGGCGGCGCCCAGATGATGGTGGAGGAGATCCGCGACAACTACCTGGTGGATGTGAATCGATACATCCGCATCAACATCCGCACGCTGGTCAAGCTCATCGACGCCATCGGCGGCATCGATGTGGAGCTGACCCAGGCCGAGGCAGATCACCTGGATCACCCGGAGGGGACGTTTACGGAAGGGTATGCCAAGGGCATCGGCATGGAGGACGAGGAGCAGTTTGACCTTGTCGCGGGCACAAACCACTTAAACGGCGTCACCGCCATGGTCTATGCGAGAACCCGCTACATCGACGATGACTGGCACCGGGTCCAGCGGCAGAGAAAGGTCATCATGGCCGCTGCGGACAAGCTCTCCAAGCTCTCTGCCTCCGAGATGATCAAGACCCTCGATGCGGTGGTTCCTCTTGTCCAGACAGACCTGTCTGAGACCGAGGTCGCAGAGCTTCTGACCCTGGCACCGACGTTCATGGGTGCCGAGATCCAGCAGATCACGGTCCCCGCAGACGGCACCTACGGCTCCATGAAGGGCATGGACGGCAGGGCCATGTATGCGGTGGACTTCAATGCCAACGCAAAGATTCTCAAGGAGATGCTCTATGGCATCACCGACGAGGAGGCAGAGGAGCAGGTGAATGAGGAAGGCGGCACTGCTGCCACCGACTACACGAACACCTCCAGAACCTCCGGCTATGTCTCCGACCAGAGCGTGACCGCCGAGGATGCGCAGGCAGCGCAGGAGCAGAAGGCAGAGAAGGATACGGCGGCGGCAAACAGCACCGCAGCGTCCGGTACGACCTCCGGCAGCACGACGGGAACCACCTCCGGCACTTATACAAGGCAGCAGTCGGCAACGCAGGAAGTCGAGCAGTCGATGAACGTGCCGCAGACGACAACGACAACGAACAATACCGCTGCGTCTGCTGATCAGAGCCAGACGCAGACGGATCTGACGAATACGGATGGCGAGGGTACCCAGACCGGGACCACAGTGGACTACGCCTCCCAGCAGGCTGCCTACCAGCAGCAGGCGGATACGCTGAACACGGCGGCGACCCAGTCCCAGGCGGCGGCAACGCAGGCGGCGCTGCAGGCGCAGGATTCGACCCTTACAGACGAGCAGCGTGCGGCTGCCCAGGCGCAGGCAAACCAGCTGGCCGTGCAGGCGCAGCAGCAGGCAGTGGCAGCGCAGCAGGCGCAGCAGCAGGCGGACGCAGCGGCGGCCCAGGCAGCCGCTGCCACAGGGACAGCAGATGGCACGGGAAACTGATCCTGTCCGGGTTGACAGCAAAAAGCGCGTCACGATCATCGTGGCGGCGCACAAGAAGTACCGCATGCCGGAGGACCCCATGTACCTTCCGCTCTACATCGGGGCGGCAACGGGAAGACGGCAGGATCCCGGCTACCAGCGGGACGACGAGGGAGAAAACATCTCTGCCAAAAATCCCTGCTACTGCGAGCTCACAGGGCTCTACTGGGCCTGGAAGCACCTCGATTCCGACTACATCGGCCTTGCCCATTACCGGCGGCATTTCAGGGGCCGTGGCAGGGGCGATGTCTGGAACCGGATCTTGAAGAGCGAGGAGCTTCTCCCCCAGCTTGGAAAGACAAAGCTCTTTCTGCCGAGAAAGCAGTACTACGTCATCGAGACCCTGTACTCCCACTATGCCCACACGCACTACATCGAGCACCTGGACAAGACGAGGCAGATCCTTGAGGAGAAGTATCCGGAGTACGTGGACGCCTTTGATGATGTCATGAAGCGGCGCTCGGGGCACATGTTCAACATGATGATCTGTGAGAAGTCCCTTCTGGGCGAGTACTGCGCCTGGCTCTTTGACATCCTGTTCACGCTGGAGCAGCGCGTGAGCGCAGGAGAGTACTCCTTCTTCCAGGGGCGGTACTGCGGCAGGGTCGGGGAGATCATCCTGAACGTCTGGGTGGAGCAGCAGCTCCGGACCGGGCACATCAAGCGGGGAGAGGTGAAGACGCTCCCTTATCTCTACACGGAGAAAGTCAACTGGCTGCGCAAGACAGCCAGGTTTTTAAAGGCAAAGTTCTGGAACAGAAAGTACGAGTAACCCCGGGGATCTCCGGGCACACCGGACAGGCTGCATGAAACTCTCGACGATTGAAGCATTCAAGCACCTTCGCTCCAAAGATGCCATCGTGCTCTCGGACGCCCAGCTGAAGGAACTCCAGCAGACGCTGAACGGCATGCTCTTTGACATCGTGGACGTGTGCGAAACATACGGAATCCGCTACAACCTCGGTGGCGGCACTGCGCTGGGCGCGGTGCGCCACGGGGGCTTTATTCCGTGGGATGACGACGTCGACATCAACATGCCCCGCACCGACCACGACCGCTTCGTTGCAATCTTCAAAAAGGAGTACGGCGACCGCTACTGGGTTCACACGGCAAGGGAGTCCAAAAACTACGGGCTTCTCCTCTCGAGGGTCCTGTTGAAGGGCACCTGCGTGAAAACAAGAGAGGACTTCTGGAACGAGGAGTGCGGCTGCTTTGTCGACATCTTCATCATCGAGAACACCTATAACAATCCGATCAGGAGAAAGCTCCACGGCTTTGGCTGCATGGCCCTTGGCTTTGCCCAGTCCTGCAGGAAGTTCTACCGGGACCGGGAGCCATTGATGAAGCTTGTCGAAAACGGGGAGAACGGGGAGAAAGACGAGGAGCTCAAAAAGGTATTCCGGACGAAGATCCGGATCGGGAGACTGCTCTCCTTCCTCTCCATGGATCAGTGGACGAGGCTTGCGGACAAGTGGTACGGGAAGTGCCATGACGAGGATTCCGTCTGGGTGAGCGTCCCCTCCGGAAAGAAGCACTTCTTCGGGGAACTCTACCGGAGAGAGGACTTTGTGAAGACAAAACCGGTCCTCTACGAGGGAAGACCCATGCAGGTAGCTGCCGATGCAGAGGGATACCTCACCAGGCTCTACGGCAGCTGGAAGAAGATCCCGAAGAAGAAGGAGCAGGAAAAGCACGTCTACTTTGCGCCGTTCTACCTGAACGAGAGCGAGAAGAGAGAAGTCCTTGGGGAAGAGGGGGAAGAAGGCAGATGAACACAGCACTGATCTTTGCGGGCGGCACCGGAAAGCGCATGAACACCCACGGCGTGCCGAAGCAGTTCCTGGAGCTGTACGGAAAGCCCATCATCATCTACACGCTGGAGAAGTTTGAGAACCATGACGAGATCGACAACATCGTGATCTCGTGCCTCGAGGCCTATATCCCCAAGATGTGGAAGCTCTGCAACAAGTTTCACATCACCAAAGTCCAGGCCATCGTCCCCGGGGGCTCCACGGGGCAGGAGAGCATCTACCACGGCCTGGTGAAGATCTACGAGTCCGTGCCGGAGCCGGAGGACACCATCGTTCTGATCCACGACGGCGTGCGGCCCCTTGTGGACCCGGACACCATCACCAAAAACATCGCCTGTGCGAGGGAGAAGGGAAACGCGATCACCGTCACCCCTGCCACGGAGACGATCATCGTGGACTCCCAAAACGGCGAGGTGGGAAACATCCTGGACCGGTCCCAGTGCGAGCTGGCGAAGGCCCCGCAGACCTTCCGCCTGCCCGAGATCATGGACTGCCACACGAAGGCGCTGAATGAGGGAAAGAACAACTTCATCGACAGCGCAAACCTGTTCCGGTACTACCAAAAGCCCCTCTACACCGTGGAGGGCAGGACCGAGAACATCAAGATCACGACTCCGATCGACTTCTACATCTTCAAGGCGATCATCACGGCGAAGGAGAGCTCCAACGCCTTCGGACTGTAAAAAAGAGCAAGGGCAACATTCACAGACGTAAGAGGGAGGACATATGCTGCTGCCATCCGTATTCGAGAAAAAGGCAAAGAGCGTGGGACCGGTCATCATCGAGGGCAAGTTCCTGCGCCGCACCGGCGTCAACATCCAGCGGGGCATGGTTTGGCTGGATCGGAAGATCGGCGACGGAGCGAGAAACCTTGTCATGCCGACCTGGGAGGTTGTGGAGAACCAGATCATGTTTCTCCCCTACCAGCACGAGATGGCCTGCAACCCGAAGTACATCTCCGATGAGCTGGTGCGGAGGATGCCGGACATCCAGATCTACTGGTCCGTAAATAAGGCCCAGTTTGCCAGGATGGACCCCTCAGACATCCTGGCACGGGATGCAGCGGACGGGATTGTAAAGAAGAAGTCCCCGGAGTACAGAAAGCTTCAGTCCTGGATCGAAACCCACGTCCACTTCGTTCGCCCGAACTCCTATGAGTACTTCTACGCCGCGGCGACCTCGAAGATCCTGGTGACAAACAGCATTCTGGGAGACAAGTTCTACAGCTTCCCTGTCAAGAAGGAGCAGCACGTCGTGGAGACCTGGCACGGGTCCCTGGGCATCAAGCGCTTTGATCCCGCCCACTACAACACGAACCTCTCCTGGCCGGTGTTTGCGAAGTGGACCGGCACGGTCACGACAGAGTGCCTCTCCAACTCGACGTTTGAGGAGGATGTGTTCCGCGAGACCTTCTGGCCCGACACGAAGATTCTGCGGCTGGGGCATGCGAGAAACGACATCTTCTTTGACAACTATCAGGGCATGCAGCACTACCTGAGAAGGCACTTTCTGAAAGAGCACGGCCTGAAGGAGGATACACACTTTGCCCTCTACGGACCGACCTTCCGCGACGACCACGACTTCACGGTCTTCGACCTCGACGGCGAGCGGGTGGTGGAGGCCCTGAAAAAGCGCTTTGGCGGCACCTGGAAGCTCCTCGTCCGCTACCACGACAACGACAGAAAGACGAACTCCGCAACGAGAAATACGATCACGGGCCCCGACGTCATCGATGTCACGAACTATCCGGATATGCAGGAGCTTCTGTCCTTCACGGATGTCGGCATCACGGACTACAGTTCCTGGATCTACGACTTTGTCCTCACGGGTAAGCCGTGCTTTCTCTTTGCCATGGATGTGGAGAAGTACAACGACGAGCGCGGCTTTTACTTCAAGCTCGAGGACAGCCCGTTCCCGGTGTCCACGGACACGGATGAGATCGTAGACGACATCGAAAACTTTGATGAGGCGGACTACAAAGAGCGCGTTGCCGCATTCCTGTCCGGCAAGGGCTGCATGGACGACGGCCATGCGAGTGAGCGCATCGCCGACCTGTTCCTCTCCTGGATGGGGAAGGGAAGCGAGAAGGCAAAAGAGCAGGCAGACAGGGTCCGGGAGACCGGCCGCTGGGCAGGCGAAACGGAAGAATCGATCTTCTTCGCTTTGTGTTCTCCCTTGTCATCATGCTGCACCACTCAAGGTACGTGTTAGGAGATGACAGCGCGGTCTTTATCGGCGGGTCCCTTGCGGTGGAGTTCTTCTTTCTCGTCTCCGGATACCTGATGGCGGTCTCCGTGGAGAAGGCGGAGAAAAAAGGTCCCATGGAGCACCCCGGGGAGGAGACCTGGGCGTTTTTAAAGAGAAAGCTCTCGGGGTTTGTGCCGGAGTTCCTCTTTGCCTGGGCCATCGGCTTTGTCTTTGTCGCCTTTGCAGAGAAGTACACGCTCCTGCAGGCCTTCCGGGCCTTCCGGGATGAGATCTTTGAGGTCCTCCTCTTAAAGATGACCGGCATCTACCTTCGGGGGATCGACGGTGTCGTCTGGTACCTCTCCGCAATGCTCCTCTCCATGGCAGTCCTCTATCCCCTCCTTCGAAGGCACAGGGAGGTGATGGAGCGGATCGTCTGCCCCATCGCGGCGCTTTTCATCCTTGGCTATTTCTGCCAGGCCTTCGGGCACCCGAGAAACCCCACGAAGTGGCTTGGCCTGGTCTACAAGGGACTCCTTCGGGGCTTTGCGGAGATCAGCCTTGGCGTCACGATCAGGGCCTTCGTGCGGCACCTTGCAAAGAGAACCCCGAGGACCTGGGTCAGGATTGCAGCCGAGCTCTTTGAGCTCCTCTCCCTCTTATACATGGTCTGGTACATGGCTTCTCACCTTCCCTCTCTCCAGGACTACTTCTTCATTCTCCTCCTGTGCCTGTGCCTGTCCCTCGACTTTGCAGGGTATGGGATCCTGACACAGGCTTTCGAGGGGGACAGGGCCCTCAAAATCACCGGCCTTCTTGCAAAGTACAGCGGGGCGCTGTTCTTCTCCCACCTCTACTTTGCGCAGCACCTGAACAGCATTCTGTCCCCGGACCTTTACAGCGGGAAGCTGCGGCTTCTCATCTACATCGCCCTCTCCCTTGCAAACGGCCTTCTCGTTTGCCTCTTTGCAGGGGCGTATCGGAAGCACAAGAGACAGATCCATCAATCCGCACAATGGCTCCTGTTTGAGAAAGAGCCCAAGGCGGAACCAAAAGACGAAAGAGACCAATGAGCAAGACGACAGCCAGAAAAAAAACAGGAATCGTGGACACGATGAAAAAGTACCAGTTCATGTTTGAGGAGCTTGTAAAGCGCGACTTCAAGCAGCGCTACAAGCGGAGCATCCTCGGCATGGCCTGGTCGATCCTCTCGCCCCTCATGACCCTCCTTGTCATGCGCGTCATCTTCACGGAATTCCTCGGCAAGGACATCCCCCACTACACGATCTACCTGTTCTCCGGAAACATCGTGATGTCGTACTTCAGGGAGTCGACGAGAAACGGCATGCGGAGCCTGACGAGCAACGCGAAGATCTTCACGAAGATCAACGTGCCCAAGTACCTGTTCCTGCTCTCGAAGAACGTCTCCGCCCTCGTGAACTTTGGCCTGACGCTGATCGTCTACTTTGCGTTCTGCGGCATCGACCACATCAGGTTCACGCCAAAGATGTTCCTTCTGGTGTACCCTTCCATCTGCCTTCTCATCACCTGCATCGGCATCGGCGCGATATTGTCAGCCATGTACGTGTTCTTTGAGGACACGTCCTACCTGTACGATGTTGTCCTGACCCTCCTCAACTACATGAGCGCGATCTTCTACTCGGTGGACTCTCTGAGCAAGAACCTGCAGACAGCGTTCCTGTTCAACCCGGTCTATGTGTACATCAAGTACTTCCGTGTGATTGTGATCGACGGCATCATCCCCTCGCCCGCCTATCACCTGCTGTG
Organism: uncultured Lachnospiraceae bacterium; assembly: GCA_900318875.1. GTDB lineage: Bacteria > Bacillota > Clostridia > Lachnospirales > Lachnospiraceae > CAG-791. Next base: position 9,908 of record ONMH01000082.1, read on the forward strand.
CCTCTTTTTCCCGGTGTTCTATCTCTCGATCGGGATGTTCATCTACAAGAAGTACAACACGCAGTTCCTCTACTACCTGTAAGGATACCAGCTATGAGCAATGAGACAGCAATCAAGTGTGAACACGTTTCCATCCGCTACATCACCGGGGACTTCAAGTCCATCGGCCTCAAGGAGTACGTGATCCGAAGACTGACCGGCAATTATCACGTGAAGGAGTTCTGGGCGGACAAGGACGTGACCTTTACGCTCAACAAGGGCGACATGCTGGGCATCATCGGAAGCAACGGCGCGGGAAAGTCAACGCTCCTTAAGGCCGTCACCGGCATCATGGTGCCGACGGGCGGAAAGATTACGGTGCATGGCAACATCGCGGCGCTCCTGGAGCTCGGCTCCGGCTTTGACGGAGACATGACCGTTCGGGAGAACACCTACCTTCGCGGCGCCCTCCTTGGCTACACGAGAAAGTTCCTGGATGAGAAGTACGACGAGATCATCCGCTTTGCGGAGCTCGAGGACTTCCAGGACTACATGTTCAAGCAGCTCTCCTCTGGCATGAAGTCGAGGCTTGCGTTCTCCATCGCCTGCCTCGTCCACCCGGACATCCTGATCCTCGATGAGGTCCTCTCCGTAGGCGACGGTGCCTTCCGCAAGAAGTCCGGTGCCAAGATGCAGGAGATCATCCACGGCGGCGTGACCGCCATCCTGGTCTCCCACGTGATGCCCCAGGTGCGGGAGCTCTGCACAAAGATCCTGTGGCTGGACCACGGAAAGCAGATCTGCTTCACGGACGACGTGCAGCACACCTGCGACGCCTACGAGGAGTTTCTGGCAAGAGGCAAGAAGGCAAAGGTCCCGAGAAAGCAGGAGCAGATCGATGCCTACGCCGAGGCCTACCAGAAGCGCCTTGCGGACCAGGAGGCCAAGAAGGAAAAGGAGAAGGAGACCGGCATGTATCAGACGGTCTGAGAACCACTACCGCATGCAGACAGGAAGGAGCGACATGAGTACCACCGTACTGGAGGAGGATTTTCAGGGGATCGCAGGGGATAAGACCCTCTTTGCCAGGGAGAACCTGGAGAAGCTGGAGCGCTGCACTGTTGTCATCACCGGTGCGACAGGGCTTGTGGGGAGCCTTCTTCTTCGCTCCCTGCTGTATCTGAATGACACCTGCGCCCTGCACCTTACGGTAATCCCCGTCATCCGGAATGAGGAGAAGCTGAAAACGATCCTCGGAGAGATCCCGGCTGCAGTCTGCCCTGTCATGGCGGATGTCACAGAGAGGGACTTTGTCAAAGAGGCGGGGGAGAAGATCCGAAAGATCCTGGAGCATACAGGATCACAGAAGCCGGGGGAACAGGCACAAGAGGACAGTAGGGCGAAGGAGTGCAGTGGGGAAGAGGAAGACAGAAAGTCAAGGAGAGGAAACCTCTACTTTTTCCACTGCGCCGCGGTGACGACCTCGAAGACGATGGTAGAAAAACCGGTGGAGACGATTGCCGCCTCCTGCGACGGGACGAGAAATCTCCTGGAGACCGCAAGAATTCTCCATGCAGACTCCTTTGTCTACCTCTCCTCGATGGAGGTCTACGGGGACATGTCGGTCTACGGCGATGGGAACACAAGGGCCACAGAGGACAGACTCGGTGCCCTGGACCTCTTAAACGTGCGGACCGACTACCCGGAATCCAAGCGCCTTTGTGAGAACCTCTGCTGCGCCTACCATGCAGAGTATGGCGTTCCGGTGAAGATTGCCCGCCTTGCCCAGACCTTCGGTGCGGGGATCCTCCCCTGGGAGAGGCGGGTGTTTGCCCAGTTTGCAAATAGTGCCATGCAGGGGAGCGATATCGTTCTCCACACAAAGGGCCTCTCCGAGGGCAACTACTGCTACACGGCGGACTGCGTGCGGGGGCTCCTCTACCTCCTCCTTATGGGTGAGGACGGCACCGCCTACAACATCGCCAACGAATCCTGCCACACGACGATCGGCGGGATGGCAGAGATGGTGGCAGACACGATTGCAGAGGGGAAGATTCACGTTGTCTATGACATCCCAAAGACCAACACCTTCGGCTATGCGGCAGACACCCATCTCTTTTTGGACAGCACAAAGCTCAGGAGCCTTGGCTGGGCACCGAAGACAGACCTTCCGGAGATGTACCGGCGGATGATCCGGTACCTTGAGGAGACGCAAGTGAAGGCGTAGGCAGAAGGAAAGCGCACAGGAGACCGCCATGGAAGCCAGGATACAGGCAGGGGAAGCAAAAAGAGAAAACCCGAAAACAGAAGAGAAGCGGTTCCTCCGCCCTGCCGAGGCGGCGGATGCTTCCTTCCTCCTTGCGCTTCGAAACGACCCCCTGGTCCGGAAGTGGTCCTTTCACCACGATAAGACCTGCCTGGAGGATCATAAGAGGTGGCTTGCAAAGGTCCTTGCAGATGACAATCGCCATCTCTACATTCTGATGGCTGGGGATACCCCTGCGGGACAGGTCCGGATCGATCGGAATGAGGCGAATGAGGCGGAGATCAGCTACAGCCTCCTGGCCTCCTTCCGGGGGCAGGGCCTTGGCAATGTCATCATCGCCCTCCTCATTGAAGAGGTGGAGCAAAACCTGCCAGAAATCAGGGCCCTCACCGCAGAGGTGATCCCTGGAAACACCGCCTCCTGCCGGGTGTTTGAAAAGAACGGCTTTGCCTGCACCGGGAGGATGGAAACCTGCATCACCTACCGGCGGGAGATGGAACGAATGGACGTGTGAGGACAGGACACAGACAAAGCAGATAAAAACGACAGAATCGACACGGAGAGAAAAGATGGGAAGATACTTTGGAACGGATGGCTTTCGTGGAGAGGCGGGCACGGCCCTGACGGCAGACCACGCCTACCAGATCGGAAGGTTCATCGGCTGGTATTACACGGAGAAGAAGAGAAGAGAGGGATCGAGTCCTCCTACATGCTCGAGTACTCTCTCGTCGGCGGCATCACCTCCTCCGGCGGAGAGGCCTATCTCCTCCACGTGACCACCACCCCCTCGGTGTCCTACATCACGAGGGTCGACCGCTTTGACTGCGGCGTCATGATCACCGCAAGCCACAACCCCTTTCACGACAACGGCATCAAGCTCGTAAATCACCTGGGCGAGAAGATGGAGGACGAGATGATCTGTCTCATCGAGGACTGGCTGGACCGGCGCCTCCACGTCTTTGATGCGGACTGGGACACCCTCCCCTTTGCAAAGGGCGATGGCATCGGCACGACCATCGACTACATCGCGGGCAGAAACCGCTACATCGGGTACCTCATCTCCCTCGGCGTCTACGACTTCCGCGGCATCAAAGTCGGCCTTGACTGCGCAAACGGCGGCGCCTGGTCCATCGCAAAGGCGGTGTTCAATGCCCTCGGCGCGGACACCTATGTGATCGGCGACAAGCCAAACGGCCTCAACATCAACAGGAACGTGGGCTCCACCCACATCGAGGCCCTCCAGAACTTTGTCCTGGAGAACCGCCTGGATGTCGGCTTTGCCTACGACGGCGACGCGGACCGCTGCCTTGCGGTCGATGAGAAGGGAAATGTCGTGACCGGCGACCACATCCTGTACATGTACAGCCAGTACATGAAGGAGCGCGGGAAGCTCATCGGCAACACGGTGGTTGCCACTGCCCAGTCGAACTTCGGCCTGTTCCAGTCCCTGAAGGAGGCCGGCATCGACACCGTAAAGACGGACGTGGGCGACAAGTACGTCTACGAGGCGATGAAGGCAAACGGCTACCGCATCGGCGGCGAGCAGACGGGCCACATCATCTTCAGCAAGTATGCAACGACCGGGGACGGGATCCTCACAAGCCTCAAGGTCATGCAGGTGATGCTGGCAAAGAAGAAAAAGCTCTCGGAGCTTGCAGAAACCATGAAGGTCTATCCTCAGGTGCAGGAGAGCGTGCGGGTATCTGACAGGAAAAAGGTCATGGAGAACGAGGATCTCATAAAGCTCCTTGAAGAGATCCAGGGGGAGCTCTCCGGAAACGGGTCCCTTCTTGTCCGCCCCTCCGGCACCGAGCCCGTGATCCGCGTCGGCGTGGAGGCGGCCACCGAGGAGCTTGCCGGGGCATACAAGGCGCGCATTGCAGAGGCAGTGCGGAAAATCGATGCACAGAGCTGAGACAAAACAAAACAATCACACAGCGTGCGCACCAAGGATCGCAGCGGTCGACACCGGCCGCGGCCTTGCGATCCTCATGATTGTGACAGCGCATGTCCTTCGAAAGGGCGCTGCCGCGGACTACCTGATGTCCACCGGCGTTGTGCTCTTTTGTGTTCTCTCGGGCTATGTGATGCACAGGAAGGGGACCTTCCTGCAGAGAGTACAAAAGCGCCTGAAGAGGATCTATCTCCCCTACCTTGCAGTGGGCCTTGTCAGCATCCTCGTCTATTCCGTCCTTGGGCGGTATGCGGGGAGCCTTCTTCAGACCAATGCGAAGGAGACGGAGACCGGGATCCTGCAGAACCTCTGGTACCTTCTCTATGCAAACTCGAAGAACCACCACAGCATGAAGTGGAACGAGACGCTCTGGTTCTTCCCCTGCTTTCTCGCTGCGCTTCTTCTCTCCGCCCTGATCGAGGCCCTTGTTCAGACAGCAGCAGGGAAGAACGCAGAAGCAAAGAAACAGGAGACCAGAGACAGGGAGGGAGAGAGCACGCAGCGCGCAGGGAAACAGGAAAGAGCAGGAGACGGGATCCTGCAGGAGAGAAAACAAAACATCCTTCGCCTTGTCCTCTCCCTCCTGGTTCTGCTTGCAGGCTGGATTCTGGTTTCCCTGTATGATGCCCGCCTTCCCTGGCAGGGGGAGACCGCCTGTCACATGCTCCCCTTCCTGGAGCTTGGCATCGCCCTCGGAGAGAGAGACCGGAGAAGAAGAGAAGAAAAGCGCGAGAGCGAATCCTGCGGGTGCACAGCAGCGGCGCTGACAGGAAACGGCAGAAGCGGGGGCGGAGAGAATCCGGACCGGAAAGAGAGAACAGGAAGCCTTCTGCAGACGGTCCTCCTTCTTGCCGCAGGAATCCTCCTTTCGATCCCCTTTGGCGGGAGCAGCATCCGGACGGATGAGTACCCGGCAGGGTTCCTCTCCTACCTGACGATTGTCCTCAACGTGCTGGCGTTCTGGGAGATTGCAAAAATCCTGCCGGCGTGGGAGACGCCGGAGAAGCTTGGGAGAAGGTCGCTGGGAGTCATGCTGTGGAACAAGTTCCCGGTGGTCGCCGTGCAGGCGGCTGCAAAGCATGCCGGGATCGCGAAGTGGTTCCTGGAAAAGAGCACCCCGGCTGCTGTTCTCATCGCCTTCCTCCTTGCCATCGTCTGCGTTGGCCTGTGCCTTGTCTGGACCGGAATCCCCGCGTGGGGAAAGGCTATGTGCAGAGGCACAGCGGGGACAGCCGGAGACGGGCGCGCGTAAGGAAAGAGAAACGCGGGGAGAAGAACAGGAGAAAGGCTTCCGGAAGGAATCACAGAAAATGTGTTAAAAAACTTTAAATCTGTGGAAAAAATTTGTCCACATCAACGAAAAAGAAAAAAATTGAAGCTTGTCTCTTCGGAACGCCTTGAAAAAGCGAATTGTCACTTGTAAAATAGGGAATTGCTGTGGCGCAGGGGTATTGCGCTTTCAAATTGCTGCGTGTAAAGAGTATTGAGGAGTCTTTGTTTATGAAGGAAAACGAGAATGTCATGGAAAACGACGACGAGATCGAAATCGATCTCGGGGGCATCTTCCACGCCCTGCTCCATTGGCTGTGGCTGATCCTTGTCGTTGCTCTGGCAGCAGGTGTACTGGGCTACAGTATCGCACGCTTTGTGCTCCCTGCGGAGTACGAGTCCACGACTTCGATTTACGTTTTGGATCGCAGCAGTGGGGAATCCACAACCTACAGTGACCTGCAGGTCAGCTCGCAGCTGACCGCTGACTACCAGGAGCTGATCAAGTCCCGTTACGTCATTGAGAAGACGATTGATGATCTTGATCTTGCGTCTCAGGGCTTTACCTACGACAGCCTGTACCGTGCGATCAGCGTCGAGTCCCCGAGCAATACCCACATCCTGGTGGTGACGGTGACGGACACAGATCCCGAAAGAGCACAGAAGATCTGCAATGAGGTCCGGGAGGTTGCGGCAAAGCACATCCAGAATGTCATGAAGATCGACGCCGTCAACATCGTCGATGAGGCCAATCACCCCGAGGAGCGGTCGTCCCCGTCCTACAGCAAGTGGACCGCCGTCTGCGCGGCGATCGGCGCCCTGATCGTTGCCATCGCCGTCTTTGTGAAGTTCATCACGGACGACACGATTAAGACGTCAGAGGATGTGGAGAAGTACCTTGGCCTCTACACCCTGGCTGTCATCCCGCTGGATGAGACCGTCACGGAGAACAGCATCGAGGGCCAGCGGGGAAAGAAAAAGAGAAAGCCGGCCAGAAAAAAGACCTCTTCCAAGAGTCACAGCAGTCATGCAGCTGCCATGAGCTCCCATGCCTCCGATACGTACACCCATGCAGGCAGGAAGCAGGCTCTGGCAGCGGAGGAGACCGAGAAACCCAGGAACACGGCACCGCGGCGCCCTGCCCCGAAGCCTGCCGTCAAGGGGAGCACGAAGGCGCAGACCCCGGACGCTGCAGAAGAGGGCGTGCAGGATGATTACATCACGATCGAGTGAGGAGGCGGGCCATGCAAAAAGTAATTGTCAATGATCTAAATTTGAGCTTCCGCACGAAAGAGGCGTTCAAGACGCTCCGGACGGGCATCGAGTTCTCCGGAAACGACATCCGCTCGATCAGTGTGACGAGCTGCATCCCGAACGAGGGAAAGTCCGAGGTCGCCTTCGAGCTTGCAAGGGCCATGGCACAGAATGGGAGCAGTGTGCTCTTTATCGATGCGGATATCCGTAAGTCCGTCCTGCGCGAGCACTTTAAAAGCGGCAAGGTCCGGTACGGCCTCTCGAACTACCTGGTCTCCCGCTGCGGCATGGACGATGCCACCTGCGAGACCAACGAGGATGGCTTCTACGTGATGTTCTCGGGCCCGGTGTCCCCGAACCCGTCGGAGCTTCTGGGAAGCGAGCAGTTCGCAGGGCTTCTCCAGGATGCCAAGGAGATGTACGACTACGTGGTGGTTGACACGCCTCCCATCGGCTCTGTCGTGGATGGCCTGATTGTGGGCCGCCAGTGCGACGGCACGGTACTGACCGTTGCCTCCCGGGAGGTCTCCTACCGCTTTGCGCAGGATGTGGTCAAGCAGCTGCAGAAGGCAGAGTGCCATATCCTGGGCTGCGTTCTCAACAAGGTGGAGATGAGCGCCGGCAGCGCCTATGGCAAGTACTACGGGAAGTATTACGGCAAGTACTATGGAAAGTACTACGGGAATTACGGACAGGAAGAATGAAGAACCGGATCGTGTGAATCAGCACCGGTGCGGGAGAAATGGCGGCGGGCACGGAACGGTGTCCGCTTTCTTAATGGAGAAAACACGATGGCACAGGAAATGCCGGATTATACCTTTGCAGACATGCACTGCCACATCATCCCACAGGTGGATGACGGCTCGGAGAGCATGGAGATGTCCCTTGCCATGCTCCGCATCGCGATGGAGCAGAACATTGAGACCATCATTCTGACGCCCCATAACAAGGGTGGACACCACAATGTCTCTTTGGAAGGGATCGACAAGAGAATGGATGCCCTCTATGACGAGACTGAAAAAGAAGGCCTCTACTTTGACTTCTATCCGGGAAACGAGATTATGTATGACAGTACGGTTCCGGACCGCCTGAACCAGGGGGAGATCTGCACCATGGCGGACAGCGACTACGTCCTCGTGGAGTTCAAGCCCTGGGAGGAGTACACCTACATCCGGGATGCCTTCCGTTCCCTTCTTTATGAGGGCTACCGCCCGATCCTGGCACACTGCGAGCGGTATGAGTGCTTCTTAAAGGACCGGAACCTGGTCGCAGATCTTGCAAGGGCGGGTGTCCTCATCCAGCTCAACAGCGAGGACTGTGTGCCGAGGTTTTCCAACCGCAGGATCAATAAGTTCTGCCATGCCCTCCTTGAGGAGGAGCTCATCAGCTTCATCGGCACCGATGCCCACAAAGACGAAGGCCGCACCCCGATGATGCTTCCCTGCTGGGAAGCCCTCACAAAGAAGCTGGACCCAGACTACGTCCGGAAGATCATGCGGGAGAACACTCTCTCCGTAATCCGGAACGAGGAGATCAGCGGCAGATGAGTGCACCGAAACCGGCTGCGGTCCGGAAAGATAGCAGAAAGAGACAGGGGAGCAGGGCGCAGAGGGAACCGGACAGAAGAACGCAGAAGAAAACCCAAAAGGCAGACGGAAGAAAATCTGCCGCGATACCCTGCGTGTTCGTGTCTACAGGGGGACGAATGGCTCTCTGAGAAACCCGATCAAGGATGCCTGCCCCTGCAGCAGGATGACCCAGCCTGCGATACGGACAGCTGCAGCGGGAAACCCATCCGGATCATCCATGCCCATTCTCATGGGTCCGATGGACAGCTGCTATGGAGATTGCCTCCGGCCCTTTCAGCCGGAGGTATTTCTTTGCTCTTCCGGCTTGACTCTGCCCGGTTATGGGATCCATTCCCTCCCTGCACCGGGGACGCAGGAAGGATGCACAGATGGCTCTCTCAACGGGGCTTACTCCCTCCATTGGGCAGGTCCCGTATGCTCCGATCCCGAAGCAGCTGTCCCATGAGGCCCACGATACCTCCGGAAAAGGGATCCCTGCCAGTCTCAAAGTTCATCCCTGTCAGGCAGATGGCATCCCAACATCCATACCCTGCAAAAGAACGAAGGATGTTCTGCTGCAGCAGGACATCCTGGCTGTGCAAAGCGCAGCTGCCGTGTCCGCAAGAAAGTCTGTCCCAGTGTCTCTGATTCCTGCCATGGCAGATGACTGCAACTCGCACCGTATCAGACGAGATACCCTGTTCTGCAGAGTCCCGGCCGCGGCCTAAGTCCTATCTGTCATTGCTCTTTCGCTGCTGCTTGAATCCCCATCCGATCCTCCCGTCAAAACTGCCGACACTAAAAGAAAAGACAACAGGCGTCCTGTCGTGTATAATAAGGCCTGATGGCCCGCACCTGTGCTGCTTGCAAAGAACAACTGCTTTCGGGGAGATCTGATCTATCCCCAGAATCAACACCGTAAAATCACAGGGAGTCTGATGGTCCTAAGAAGGCCGGGCGATGTCCTGCACAGGGATACCTATGCGGCCTTTCTCGTCCCGGAGGGAACCGTGTACCGGGACCTTCGCACGAACCTGTCTGCCTACCTTGTCAATCCCGGTACGCTTGCTGCCTGCACCGGCGTTCCGAGTGCAAAGAAGACGGACCTGTATGAGTACGACGTCGTCCGGTTCGGGAACCAGTATGATCCGTACCTGATCGTCTATGACAGGGAGCACCTGTGCTTTGCGATCAAAAACGCAAGGCAGTGCCTTCCCCTGTACGCCTGCATGGGACCGGAGCTGACGATCCTCGGGAACCTCTTCCAGGATGGGGACTATCTCTATGAGTCCCCGCTCCTCGATCCCTGGCTGTATCTCAAGGATGCAGAGCAGGAGAGACTTGAGAGGGCCATGTTCGGGAGCCGGTATGAGACGGATCGCCAGACCATCCGCGATGCGGATGAGTCGATCCTGCAGCGGGCTCTGACGGCAGGAGAGGGAAGGCGCGGCTGGCTCCAGGGGTCTCTCATCACCCTGAAGGGAAAGACGGGCTCCGGGAAGTTCACGCAGCGGTGCTTTCTCGTCCCCGAGGATACGACAGAGGAGGACTTCGTCTCCGGCAGGGTCCTGCCGGAGGAGATCTATCCGGACTCCCTCTCGAGGGCAACAGGCCTTGTCGATGCGGCAGGGGATCTCATCTTCGAGGGCGACAGCCTCGTCCATGCGGCGGGCAACATCCCGTTCACGCTCGACTACGTGCTGAGCCCTGCGGGCTACTCCCTCCGGGGACCGGAGGGAGACATCCCGGCGACCCCGGCACTCCTGCGGCAGATGTTCATCGCAAACGATGAGCTGGAGGAGCAGGAGAGCCAGAAAATCCCCCATGAGGCGCCAAAGGCCTCCATCGGGAGCACGGAGGATCCTGCCCCGGGGACAGCAGAGGCAAAGATGCCGGCACCCAAGGCAACGGCTCCAAAGGCAGCACCGAAGGCGACCGCACCTAAAATGCAGCAGGAGCCGGAAGCACAGCAGGATTCGGATTGCTCCGGCATCACCGTGCAGTGCCGGAAGTGCGGTAAGATCACAAAATACGGCTACGGGAAGTGCCCGGCCTGCCGGGAACCGCTGGATCTAAATGCGACGGACCTTCGGGATCCCGTCGAGTGGACGCCTGCCTATCAGAAGGGCATGAAGCGGGCAAGAAAGAACATCGAGGCGGTGTTCCGCCAGAGATATCCCCAGGGAGACCCGAAGGACCACGCAAGGCAGTACGACAGGATCGTCCAGCAGGAGCTCCTGAAGGTCGGTGTCTACTGGAAGACCCCGGAGGAGATCCGAAAGTCGCACGGATGAGAGATTTCCGGATAAGCCCGCCAGTCCGCACTTTTGACACACATCCGTGTAAAATGGCAATCCAACAAAGGGAAAGGCAGGGAACCATGCGGAAACAGATCAGTCATATCGGGCTCTCGGGAGCGCTTCTTCTCCTGATGCTCCTCGGCGCAGGCCATACGGCGTATGCGATCACCGGCATCGTGAACAGCGATTCCGTGTATGTGCGCTCCGATGCCTCCACGAGCGCCGGCGTCGTGGGATATGCCAGCAAGGACTACAGCTTTGAGGTCGGCAATGTCGAGCAGGATTCGGACGGCATGACCTGGTACCAGATCACGCTCCCCGATGGCGCAACGGGCTACATCCGTGCGGACTTTGTCAATATCACCACCGATGACCTCAACAGGGAGATCGCAGCGGCGGAGACGTCGGAGGCTGCGGAGACGACAGAGAGTGCAGCTGAGGCGGCCACGGAGTCCGAGCCGGACGGTACCGGCGGGCGGCCTGCGGATGGCTATACCATCGAGAAGCAGTCGGATGGCACCTGGGCCCTTGTCTCTGCAGATACCGGGGAGAAGATCGAGATCGGCGACCTGCAGGAGATGAAGGATCAGCTTGCCGAGAACAACGCCGCGATTGAGAACGCAGCAAGCAGAGGCAGGAACTGGTCGATCCTCCTTGCCATCGTCATTGCGGCAGTCCTCTTTCTGGACACCATCCTCTACAAGGCGCTGCACAAGGTCACGGGCTTTACCCTGTCTGTGTACCTGCGGCGCATCCAGAGGGCGATCCGGCGCTACCAGAAAAAGCGCGCCGGGATTGCAATGGAAAATCAGCTCGACCTCATGGAGCAGGCAGGGCGAAAGCCGGATGAGAAGCCGTTCCTCGAGATCCCTGTCATCCAGCGGAAGGGACCTGGGAAGAAGAAAAAGAAGAGAAAGCCCGGCACCCCGCAAAAGACCGGGCAGAACCCGCAAAGGGAGAAGAGGACGGCGGAAAAGGGGACAGAAGACCCTGCAGAGCAGGCGGATTTGGTCCAAGAGGAAACTCCCAGCGATCAGAACAGTCAGAACAATCCTAATGAGTAAAAGACAGAGCGAATAGAGAAGACGAAGGATATACGAAGGCCGGAGGGCCACAGGAGGAAATGAACCATGTCAGATGAACTGGACCTGGAAAAGCTGCAGCAGGAAGACGCGGGCGAGGAGACCGTCATTGAGCCGGACCTTGCGAGGATGCCAAAGGCACCGGAGCAGAAGGAACAGGCGGATCCTGGAAACAGGAAGCTTCAGATCAACGTCTCCCGCTATACGAAGGTGGAGTTTGCAAGGGCCTTCCCGGACAAGGCAGAGGACTGGGAGAAGTCGATGCATCCCCATGCCCTGAACATCTTTGTCTCAAACATGCTCCTGCAGATGCTGCAGGCAAAGGTTCGCCCTGCAAGGATCCGCGTTGTGGTCCTCGATGACGAGTACAAAAAGTGGCAGGAGGACAACCACAAGGAGAACACCCAGGAGACCCGGTCAGAATATTCCCGCATGGTCTCTGCAGAGGATGCAATCCGGCTCCTGAAGAAGAATGAGATGGAGGACTCCATCGAGTTCCTCGCCCTCCCGGTCGCCCTGGCAGGAACGAGAAAGGAGGAGCGCACGCTCTACCTTCGAAAGTCCGTCGCGCAGGAGATCCAGAAGTACCTGGAGGAGACCTTTGGGGAGGGCAATGTCTATGTCCCCCGCTACATCATGTCCCTCGAGGCGGGCATCGGCATGCAGCACGACTTTGCGCTCCTCCACGAGGCGGCTGTCGCCTGGTTCATGGACGGCACAAAGGATGCTGTGCCGCAGTTAAAGCTCCAGAAGCTCTCTGCCCAGAGATCCCTCTGCTATATCCCGATCGCGGTGCGCATCTGTCATAAGAGCGCAGACTTCCCGATGGATTCCGTGTCAAAGGAGGAGACCGCAGAGTTCAACCCGGTGATCCTCCTTGGAGAGAAGAGAAAGACTGCGACGCTCCCCTTCCTCTCTGATCTTGCCAACATCGACGGGTATCCCGTCGCCCCGGCACCGGAGATTCTCGGCATGCCCCTTCTGTACCAGCAGATGGGAAAGCTCCAGCAGAACCGGGTGCAGAACGCAAGGACGAAGGCAAAAGAGGACATCCGCAGCCTTCGGGAAACAACGAAAAAATGAACCGCGCCGGCTTTTACACCTCCGGGGAATTTGCACGCATGGCCCATGTGACCCTCCGGACGATCCGGTACTACGACAAGGTGGGACTTTTGCCGCCCAGCAGAAAGTCAGAGTCCGGAGCCAGGCTCTACACCGGAGAGGACTTTGCAAAGCTTCAGCAGATCCTGCTGTTTAAGTACCTTGGCTTCTCCCTGGAGGACATCCGGGAGATGACAACGCTCACCGGGGACAACTCCGGGTTTCTCCTGGAGTCCCTGGACATGCAGAAGCGCCTCGTCGAGGAGCGGGTGGAGCAGCTGAAGGAGGTCTCTGCTGCGATCAGCAAAACCCAGGAGGCTGTCAAATCCGGTGCCCCGATGGACTGGACGAACCTCTTAAACCTGATCCACATGACGGCGATGGAGAACAGCCTGAAGGTCCAGTACGACAATGCCGCCAACATCCAGGCGAGAATCCGGCTTCACAGGGACTATTCCAATAATCCAAAAGGGTGGTTCCCCTTCCTCTATGAGGAGGCGGGGATCCGTCCCGGCATGAAGGTGCTGGAGGTCGGCGCGGGGAGCGGCGCCCTCTGGAAGGAGAACCTGGAGCGCCTTCCCCAGAGCGTCCACATCACCTTAAGCGACAAGTCAAGCGGCATGGTGCACGACCTCTCCCGGGAGTTTGCAGAGGATGCCCGCTTTACCTTCCAGGTGTCTGCTTGTGAGAAGATCCCAAGCCATGCAGGCGCCTATGACCGCGTGATTGCAAACCACGTCCTGTTCTACTGCGATCCCCTGCAGGATGCCATCTCCGAGTGTGCCCGGGTGGTAAAGGACGAGGGAGTCTTCCTTTGCAGCACCTACGGCAGAAACCACATGCGGGAGATCACAGAGCTGGTAAAAGAGTACAACCCGGACATCGTGCTCTCTGCCGATTCCCTGTATGAGAAGTTCGGGTTAGAGAACGGAGAAGCCCTGTTAAAGCCCTGTTTCCATCACGTGGAGCTGCACCGATATGTGGATGCGATCGAGATCGCAGATCCGGATCCCCTGATCGCCTACATCCTGTCCTGCCACGGAAACCAGAACAGCTTTCTGCTGGATCAGTACAAGGACTTCCGGGAGTTTGTGACAAAGAAGGTCAGAGGGGGCTTCCACATCACCAAGGACGCCGGCGTGTTCGTCTGCAGGAAGCAGGGATAGCAGACAAAGGGCAGCCGTCTGAAAAATGCCATGGACAGACTGGACACGGGGAGAACAGCAGCGTTGGGATATCGGTACACTGGAATCAAAGTACACAGAAATACCGCGAGGTTTTTGTAAACTTTGTTCTGTCTGCTCATTGACGCAGAGGGGAAACAGCACTAAACTCTGCATCGTCAGTAACAAAAAGGAATCATTCGGCGTTGACGAGAAGCGTCCTGAGGAAGAAGGTTACAGAGAGCCGCCATGCGATGAGAGGCGGTACCGGATCCGACTGGAGAATCCTCTCTGAGCTCCGGTGTTGAAAACTGTTTTCTGCCTGACAGGAGAAATCCCAGGTGTCTTGTCCCTGAAGGCAACAAAACAGCCAGTAAGTGCCGGCGGAAGACCCCCGTGATCGAAGGCCGCGCATTGATGGATGCGCATGAGTGGCTCCCAAGGTTTTTGTGTGGGAAAAGCGACCTACAAAGAGATCCCCCACGCAGCAAAGGCTGCCAAATGGTTCCCAGAACATTGCCCCGCAGATACGCCCCACTTACACAGGGAGCGTGCGAGCCCGGGGCGCAGGCCAGTAGGCCGGGAAGGAAAGAGAGTATGAAAACACTGGAAAAGGTAAGCGACTTTGTTGGCAAGTACATGGCGCTCATCGTCATCGCGATGGCGGCACTCTCCCTGTTTGCACCGGGGACGGTGTCCTGGATCAAGACCAGCTGGGTGAACACCCTGCTCGGCATCGTCATGTTCGGCATGGGCCTTACATTAAAGCCCCATGACTTTGCGGTTGTGTTCCAGAGGCCCAAGGATGTGGTCATCGGTGCGGTGCTGCAGTACACGATCATGCCGCTCCTTGCCTTTGCCCTCTGCCATCTGTTCCGTCTCCCCGCAGAGCTTGCCATCGGCGTCATCCTCGTCGGCACCTGCCCCGGCGGTACGTCCTCGAACGTCATGACCTATCTCTCCCACGGGGATGTGGCCCTTTCCGTCTCCATGACGGCCGTCTCCACCCTCCTCTCCCCGCTTCTGACCCCTGCCCTGACGCTTCTCTATGCGGGCCGCACGGTGGATGTCAACTTCCTGAGCATGATGTGGTCTGTGGTGAAGGTCGTCCTGCTCCCGATTGTCCTCGGCTTTGTGGTCCTTGTCTCCACCACCGCCATCGTCCTCATCATCGCCTCTGTGGTCTCTGCCAACAGTGCCCGCATCATGACAAGCGGTCTTTTGATCCTCGCTGTTGTCATCTGCCACAACCTTTTCGGCTATGCCCTTGGCTATGGCTGTGCAAAGCTCTTAAAGCTTGACACCACCAAGTGCCGCGCAATCTCCATCGAGGTCGGCATGCAGAACTCCGGTCTTGCCACCAGCCTTGCCACCACGCACTTTGCAGAGTATCCGCTTGCAGCCATCCCCGGTGCTGTGTTCTCTGTCTGGCACAACATCTCTGGTGCCCTTCTTGCAGCCTTCTTCAACCGCAGAAGTGCAAAGAAAGCAGCAAAGGCCGCTTGAGCCGCAGAGACTGCAAAGAGCAGCAGCTGAGCGAAAGAGAGCACAGGAAATCAGCAGGAGAGGAATACACATAAGAGATACAGGAGAGTCAGGGAGGCGGAAGAGAGAAGAAAGAGAGACCAATAAAGATCCGGCGGCGGCAGGCAAAAAGGAAACGGCACCTGCCACAAAGACACAGGAAGGATCCGGGTCCATAAAAGGCGAGCAGAAAGCCTCCCGGCAACGTCAGGAATCCGGAAGCAGACACGGATCCCGAAAACAAAAAGTGACAGAAGTGACACAAGTGACGGAGGAGACATTCAGGCAATGCCGGGATCGCCTGGAAACAGCACTGGATCGGCGGTCAGCTGGCAAAACAGCCTTTCTCTAAAGATAACCTGTTGCAAGTGGAGAAACTTTGTGAATTCTGAAACATTTTTTCACTCCCTTAATCAGGCAAGACGGTATATGATGATTTATATCGTGCTGGACCCCAAAGAGCAGGAGAAAAACACCGCTCCCGGGGACAGAAAAACCGAGAAGATGAAGAGAGAGGGTATAGAACGATGCTGACCAGAATTCAAGTAGAAAACTTCCGCTGCTTTTCCGAGGCTGTCGACATCCGTCTTTGCAGGGAAGCTGGAACGGAGAACCCTGCTGAAAGCAGCAAAGAACACAAAGAGGCAGAAGGCAGGATCACTCCTGCGGCGGTCCTTGCCGTCTATGGCCCCGCAGCAAGCGGCAAGACAAGCCTCCTTGCCGGCATCCGGGATGCCTGGCAGCAGTGTGATCCCTGGATGGAGGAGAAGGCAAAGCTGCTGGAGCCTGTGGACAGGTTTCAGCTCTCGGAGGAGACGAAATATCTTCCCTGTAAGTTCGCCCTGACCTTCACGAAGGACGGCAGGGAGGAGACCGCGCTCTCCTTCTCGATCACAGAAGGCGGCGTTGTGGAGGAGACCCTGGAGAGCATCCGGGGAGAGGAGAAGACCCTCCGCTACCACAGGATCGGCGACTTCCTGAAGGATGAGCACGGAAAGCGAATGAACGGGGATGCCATCCAGCGCCTGCAGGAGGAGATGAAGGAGAATCCGGAATATCTGACCGCCTGGCTCCTGCAGAGACTGAAATTCGGTCTTTGGACGGAAGACCTCTCGGATTTGAGCTGCGGCCTTACCTGCATCGGCCATGGCTATACGGACAGCCTGGAGGAGGAACTCCTCATTCCGGAGGGCGGACGCGCTGCCCTGCATGCGGTCCACTGGATCGTGAAGAAGACCCAGCCCGGTGACATCGATCTCGCCCTTGATCCCCTGAATCCGGATCTCCCGGAGGCGTATACGAAGACTCTTTCCATGTCCCTCACAGGACTCAAGGTCGTGCACAGCGTCCCGGATGGAAAGGGCGGGGTGATTCCGTATCACCTGGACCTTGATCAGGAGTCCGACAGCCTCCTTGCCTGGATGGCAATGGCGCCAAGACTCGTCAGGGCTCTCAAGAAGGGCTCTGTTGTCCTCATGGATGACATCGAGAGGACTTTCCCCCTCGGGGAGGCAGAAAAGCTCCTGCAGCTCTTTGCAGACCCCAAAACAAACCCCGGCGGCGCACAGCTTGTCTTTACCACCGCCGATGACCGGTACCTTGCCCTCTCGCAGCTGCCCGGATTCTCCGTGGCCTGCCTCGGGCGGGACAACTCTGCCGGCAGCGCGAAGCTCCAGATCGGCAGCATGCAAAGCCCGGAGCCAAATCCGCTGAAGAGACTGCAGAGCAGCGAGCAGGCGTAACAGACAGCGCCGACAGGAGAGACAAAAAGAGAAACAGAGACAAAAAACAAAAGACAAAATAAAAGAATAATCAAAACGAAAGAAATAACGATAGATAAAACAAAAGAAAATAAAAAGGAAAAATAAGAAGAGAATAACAAGAGAGCTCTCCCGGAAGCAAACCTGCCTCCGGGAGAGCTCTCTTCCTATTCTCGAGCAAAAGAACTGCTGTCTGTACCAAATGACCGGCTGACTGCAGCGGGGATCCGCCGCCTCAGAAGAACGGATATCCGATGTCTCCGTCGTTGAAGTGGGCGCAGCAGTCCTGCCAGTCCTCCATGTTCTCTTTGATGGTCTTGGCGACCTCCTGGAACGCATCTTTGGAGATCTTCCCGTGTTCATACATGCACTTGTAGAACTTGCGGATGCTCGCCGCGGTGGTCTTGATGTTGGAGGGC
>ONMH01000038.1 GCA_900318875.1 uncultured Lachnospiraceae bacterium
AAACCTTTTCCTCTATCAGAATAGCAGTTTTGGCCGGGAAAAGATACCGGAAATCCGGTCTCCAACGCACTGTTTCTGATCCCTTTCCCTGCTTTCTTCCCGCTTCTTCCGGCTCTCGATTCGGTTCTCCTTAAAGGCCTGCAAGCTTCCGGAACGCATCGCCGCGCTCCTCGAAGTTCTTAAAGTACCCGTAGGATGCCGCAGCGGGGGAGAGGACGATGGCCCTTCCCCTGTCCGTGACCTTCTTTGCCCGCGCCACAGCGCCCGCAAGGTCCTTTTCAAGGAGCAGGTCCGGGACGCGGCCGTTCAGCTCCTTTGCGATCCGCTCTCCCGAGGCGTAGCAGAGAACGTAGTGATACTCCGGGTGCGCTGCCATGAAGTCCTCCAGGGCATTGTACTCAATGCCCCGGTCCATGCCGCCGAGGATGAGCGTCTGGGCATTGGGGACAGAGCGAAGGGCCCGCATCGCAGCCTCCGGGATCGTGGAGATCGAGTCGTCGATGAAGGTGATCCCGTCCTTCTCTCCGCAGTACTGGAGCCTGTGGGGAAGCCCCGGGAAGGTCTCGATCGCATGTTCCACTTTTTCAGGATCTGCCTTGCAGACATCCACTGCAATGCGGCGGACAAACTCCGCGTTGTAGAGGTTGTGGGCGCCGGGGATTCTCATCGGGACCTGTTTTGCCATGTCCGGGGTGATCTTCCGGATCCTGGCCTTTGTTGCAATCTCCGGCACATCTGCGCCGACATAGAGGAGATCCCCCTCCTTCTGGTGCCTTGTGATGCCGCACTTGGCGTCAAAGTAGTGCTCCATCGTGTGATAGCGGTCCAGGTGATCCTCATACAGGTCCAGGAACACCGCGACGTGGGGATCTGCCTGCAGGCGCTGGCACTGGTGGCAGGAGAGCTCAAAGACGGCAATGGCATCCTCTGTCATCTCCGCAATGGCATCAAAGCAGGGGATGCCGATGTTGCCGACAAGAAAGACCTTCTTTCCCGCCTCCTTCAGCGCTGCTGCCAGCATCGAGGACGTGGTGGACTTTCCTTTGGTCCCGGTGATGCCGATGGTCTGCCTCCCGTACTCCTCGAGAAAGAGCTCTGTCTGGGAAGTGAACTTCCGGTTGTCATAGGCCGGGGCGTCCTCCTCAAAGGGGATGCCGGGGCTCACAAAGACATAGTCGTAGTTCTCCTCATGGACGCCCTCTCTTGGTCCCTCATAGATATCCAGTGCTGCCGGCGCGCAGTACCCTCTGATCAGCTTTTCTGTGCTCTTTCCCTCTCTGCCGTAGCCCCAGATCAGGATTTTCTTTTCCTTCAGCTTGTCGATGGTTGCTTGCATCTGTATCCTTACTCCTTCTCCGGCAGAACCGGTTTGTTCTCATTCCCTGATCCAGCTCTTTACGAGGGCGATCTCCTTCCGGTACCCTGCATCGTCATTCGGCGTCTCGAGGATAAAGGGCCTTCCCTGGAGGGCAGGGTGCTGCACGACGTGCCGCAGGGCCTCCAGGCCGATCTCCCCCTCCCCGAGCTTTTCATGGCGGTCCTTTGCGGCACCGCGGGGATTCTTGCTGTCATTTAAGTGAACGGCCTTCAGGTGGGAGAGGCCGATCACCGCATCAAAGGCCTTCAGGACGCCGTCCAGGTCGTCTTTGATGTCGTATCCCCCGTCCCAGATGTGGCAGGTGTCGAGGCAGACGCCAAGGTGCTCTGCTTTCTTTCTCTCCACAAGGTCCAGGATCCCGCGAAGCTCCTCAAAACTTCTTCCGATCTCCGAGCCCTTGCCCGCCATGGTCTCTAGAAGGACTGTGGTCTTCTGATCAGGATCCAGGACCCGGTTTAAAATCTCCGCGGTCTCCTGGATTCCCGTCTCCGCACCCTGGCCTGTGTGGCTTCCCGGATGGAAGTTGTAGTAGATGGGCTCTTCCGGGGAGAGTGCTGCCATCCGCTCCATCTGGGCAAGGTCCTCCGCCATCATCTGCCGGGCGAGGTCCCGGATGTCCTCCCTTGCGGAGCAGGGATTCATCGTGTACGGCGCATGGGCGACCATCGGGCCAAAGGCATTGGCCCTCCGGATCTCCTGCATCCTCTCAAGATCTGCCTCCTCCGGGGCCTTCATCTTCCCGCCCCGGGGATTTCGGAGGAAGAAGGCATAGGTATTTCCCTTATAGTCTCCTGCCATCTTCTCTGCCATCGCGGCATACCCTGCCGAGACGGAGAGGTGGCTTCCGATCGTGATCATGTCTTCCTCCTTCAGGGGCGCTTCCTGCTGCCCCCTGCTGCTGTCTTCCTGTTCCTCTCAGGAGAGGTCCGCGTCGAGAGTTGCCGTTACCTGATAGCCTGGGAAGGCTGCCCGGACCTCGTCCAGGATCGTATTGCACTCTTCTCTTCTGTTCTTGCAGCCAAAGGAGATCACCATGTCAAAGCGCATGGTCTTCTTCTCCAGATCAGCGTAGAAGCCGTGCATCTGAAGGACCGTGTCATGGCTTGTCACGATGCGGCGCACCTCCTGGTAGAGTCTTGCCTCCGCGTTGTCCCTGGTGTTCCTTGCATAGATGCCGATGCCGGTCAGGAGGACGTTATACTGCTTTAGGATCTCCATGGCGACATTCCGCTCGAGGACGTCGAGTTCCTCGGCGGTCAGGTAGTCCGGCACCTCCAGGTGGATCGAGCCCAGGTACCGGTCCGGGCCGTAGTCGTGGATCACAAGGTCATAGGCGCCGTAGACGTTCGGAAAACTGGAGCAGGTCTTCTTGATGCTGTTTACCAGGTCCTTGTCCGCCCGCTGGCCGAGGATCCGGCTCAGGGTATCCCGGAGCATCTCGATGCCGGATTTGATGATGAGGACCGAGATGACCGCGCCGAGCCAGGCCTCCAGGGAGAGCCCGGAAAGCAGAAACACCGCTGCCGCTGCCAGCGTGGAGGCGGAGATCACGGCGTCCATCCTGGCATCCTCCCCGGATGCCACAAGGGATCCGCTGTTGACCCTCTCCCCGGTCTTCTTCACGTAGGTGCCAAGGAGGATCTTCACGGCAACGGCTGCTGCGACGATGACAAGGGAGACCGCCGTATAGCTGGGCGTCTCCGGTTGGAGGATCCCCTTCACGGAGGACTCCAGGGAGGTAATGCCGGCGTAGAGCACGATGACGCTGATGATGACCGCGGTCAGGTACTCAATCCTGCCGTAGCCAAAGGGGTGCTTTCTGTCCGGCTGCTTTCCCGCAAGCTTCGTGCCCACGATCGTGATGAGGCTCGATGCCGCATCCGAGAGGTTGTTGACCGCATCCAGGACGATGGCAATGGATCCCGACGCCGCGCCGACAATCGCCTTGAACACAGCAAGGAGGACGTTTGCCGCGATGCCGACAACAGAGGTCCTGACGATGACCTGGTTTCTCTCCTCCTCGCGGTTTGCCGTCTCCGGCGCGGCGCCTTTTCTCTGCTTCGTTTCAATATTCTTTTCCTGTTCTTCCATCACTCTCACACTGCTTCCTAAAGAGTTTTATTGTCTCCCGTGTGCCCCTTCCTTCTTCCTGCGGTATACTTTTCTGAAGGGGCGCTTTCTCTGGGAGCGCTTTCTATTGTAGCGCGATTGCGGACCCTGTGCCAACTGAAAGGCGCCTCTGGGGGGGCATTTTCCTGCATCTTTTCGTTTCACAGGACGTCCGCCTCTTTTCGGAGGGTTTGCCGCCATGTTTCGATACTTCTGGCTTGAAGGGGAGGATCTCCCCGCGGGGATCGGCTTTGGCCACTTCACGCCGCTCCACTTTCTGCAGCTGTTCTTCTGTTTTCTCCTGTGCCTTGTCCTCTGCGTGACCTTCCGCCGCTGTAGCTTCCGGGGACAGACGAGGTACCTGAAGGTTCTCGCCGCCGCCATGCTCGCAGGGAACCTTGCAAGGGACGCCTTCCTCTTTTCCATCGGCAGGATGAGCCTTGCCTTTATGCCGCTCCACCTCTGCAGCTTTTCGATCTTTGTCTACCTGCTGCACGCCTTTCTCCCGGAGAGACAGGACCCGGAAACCGGGGCGGTGATCCAGTCCAGGTTCCGGGAGCTTCTGGGGGAGACCGGCTTTGTGCTCCTTCTTCCCGGCACGGTGAGTGCGCTCCTCTTCCCGGACTGGACGGACTACCCGGTTCTCAACTTCATGAACCTGCACAGCTTTCTCTGGCACACGGTGCTCTCCGCCTATCCGATCCTTCTGTATCTCACCCGTAGAATAAAGCCCCGCATTCGGCACATCTGGTTTCCGGTGTGTTTTCTTCTCGTCATCACACCGCCCATCTATGCCTTCGACAGGGCTTTTGGATACAACTACCTCTTTATCAACTGGCCCCTCGAGGGGACCCCGATCTGGACGATCTACGAGGCGATGGGGGATTCCTGGCGCATCGGCTACGCTGCCCTTGTGATCACCGTCATCACCGCCGTCTATCTCATCATAGAGGGCCTACGCCTTCTGGTCCACGCCCTTCATCGATAGGGAGATCCGGTTCTTTTTGGAATCCACCCCGAGGACCTTCACCCGCACGATGTCGCCCACCCGGACGACGTCCAGGGGGTTCTTCACAAACCGGTCAGACAGCTGCGAGACATGCACGAGGCCGTCCTGATGGACGCCGATGTCCACAAAGGCGCCGAAGTCCACGATGTTGCGCACGGTCCCGGAGAGGACCATCCCCTCCTTCAGGTCCTTGATGTCCAGGACATCCTTGGAGAGCATGGCACCGTGCACCTTCTCTCTGGGGTCTCTTCCCGGCTTTTCCAGCTCTGCGATCACATCCTTCAGCGTGAAGGCGCCAAGGCCGGTATCTGCTGCAAGCTTCTCCAGGGCCTTGCCGGTACCCGCCCTCTTTCCGATGTCGGAGGTCCTGCCCTCCTTTACGTCCTCTTCCGTGTATCCCAGCTCCTTCAGCAGGACCTTTGCCGCAGGATAGCTCTCCGGGTGGACCGCCGTCATGTCGAGGGGCTCACTCCCGCCCCGGATTCTCAGAAACCCTGCACACTGCTCATACGCTCTTGGTCCAAGCTTCGGGACCTTTAAGAGGTCCTTCCTTGCGCGGAAGGCGCCGTTGTCCTCCCGGTAGGAGACGATGTTCTTTGCAAGCGTCGGCCCGATGCCGGAGATGTAGGATAAGAGCGCAGCTGATGCGGTGTTCGCATCGACGCCGACCCGGTTCACGCAGGTCTCCACAACGCCCGTCAGCGTATCCCCGAGCTTCGTCTGGTTCATGTCGTGCTGGTACTGGCCGACGCCGATGGAGCGGGGATCGATCTTGACAAGCTCCGCCAGGGGATCCTGGAGCCTTCTTGCGATGGAGGCGGCACTTCGCTGTCCCACGTCGAACTGCGGGAACTCCTCGGAGGCAAGCTTCGATGCCGAGTAGACAGAAGCGCCCGCCTCGTTGACAATCGCGTACTGGATGGGAAGGCCGGACTCCCCAATGAAGTCCGCGATAATCTTCTCGGACTCCCTCGAGGCAGTGCCGTTGCCGCAGCTGATGAGGTCCACGCGGTACTTTGTGCAGAGGCCATAGAGGACCTTCTTTGCCTCCGCCACCTTATTCTGGGGTTCTGTCGGGAAGATGACCGCCGTGTCGAGGACCTTCCCCGTGGGATCCACCACCGCGAGCTTGCAGCCCGTGCGGAAGGCGGGGTCCCAGCCAAGGACCGTCTTTCCGGCAACCGGGGGCTGCATGAGGAGCTGCTCCAGATTGGCAGAGAACACCTTCATCGCGCCGTCCTCCGCGCGCTCTGTCAGCATGCTCCGGACCTCCGTCTCCATGGATGGTGCAAGAAGCCTCTTCCAGGCATCCGCACAGGCTTCGCGAAGGTAGGGGATCGTAACGGGATTTTCCCGCACGGTCTCCGGCGCCCCCTTTGCCCCTCTCTCCAGTGCCGCGAGGTCCCGGAAGGAGTGGACAGCGCCGGTTTTCTTTGCCGCAGGCATTTCCACCCTGCAGTACTGCCGGACGAGATAGGAAAGGATCTTCTCCTCCGGCATCTCGATCTTTACAGTTAAAAACTTCTCCGCCTCGCCCCGGTTGATCGCAAGGATCCGGTAGCCGGGGATCTTCGACACCTGCTCCCGGAAGTCCGCGTAGTTCTCGTACACATCCTCCCTGGCGGCAAGCTTTTTGTTCTTTGGCTCTGTCTCCCTGGCATCCTTCTTTTTGGATTTGGCTGCTGCCTTTGCGGAGACGACAGTGCCCTCCCTGGAAGCCAGATCCCGGATATACGCCCGGAACGCCGCAGAGTCAGAGATCTCCTCGGCGAGAATGTCTTCCGCCATTTTTATCGCGGTCTTTGCATCCGGGATGTCCTTTGCGGGGTCCACGTACTTTGCGGCTTCCTGCTCCACCGGGATCTTCGCGTCTTTGTTTTTGATATAGTCCGCAAGGGGCTGCAGGCCCTTTTCCCTTGCGATCGACCCTCTTGTCTTTCTCTTCTGCTTATAGGGCCGGTACAGGTCCTCGAGGGCGGTCTGGGTCATCGCCTCTTCGATCTTTGCAGAGAGTTCCCTGGTGAGCTTTCCCTGCTCCTCAATCGCAGAGAGGATCGACTTCTTTCTGTCCTCGAGCCCGCGCAGGTACTTAAGGCGCTCGTCCAGGGCTCGCAGCTTCTCATCGTCCAGCGCCCCGTGCTGCTCCTTGCGGTAGCGCGCGATGAACGGGATCGTGTTGCCCTCGTCGATCAGCCGGATGACCGCATCGGTCTGCCACTTCTGTATGCCGAGCTCCCCTGCAATGACCTTTGAGATGTCCATGTGTTGTTTTTTCCTCCCTGCTATTGCTTCTCATGGTCCGGACGCTGCCCGAACGGTGGGTATTGTACCATATGCTCCCCCTTCCCATCCGGCTTTTTTCTTCTGCGGCCGGATGGACAGTCTGCCGGAGTGTGTTGTGTCCTCCCGTCCCACTTTCTGGGCAGATCATCGGTTTTTCCGGGCTATTTTGCCCTCTTTTTGAGACTTATGTTTGATCTTTGGCCGATTTTGGGTAAGATACAAACATGCAGTTACTGCTGCAATAGGTGGCTGGCGCCAATAAGCGGCTGGCGCCACTTATAGGAGGATATGACGATGGACAGATGGGTCAGAGAGCGGTTTCACCCGAGTCTCCCGCTCGGGGAGGGCGGACAGCGGGTGACCGCATCAAAGGAGCACATCAAGGTCTCCCGGGAGGCTGCGATGGAGGGCATGGTGCTCCTCAAAAACGACGGCGGCGTGCTCCCCCTTCCGAAGGGCTCGAAGGTCGCCCTCTTTGGCAAGGGGACCTTTGACTATGTCAAGGGCGGGGGCGGCTCCGGCGACGTGACCGTGCCCTATGTAAAGAACCTCTATGACGGACTCTCAGCCTACCCGGAGGAGGTTTCCCTCTTTGACGGGACGGCACGATTCTATCAGAGCTATGTGACAGAGTGTTACCGGCAGGGCGGCATCCCCGGCATGATCCGGGAGCCGGAGCTTCCGGATGTGCTCCTGCAGGCTGCGGCAGACTTTGCAGACACCGCCATCGTCTCCATCAGCCGCTTCTCCGGAGAGGGGTGGGACAGAAAGTCCGACTACGGCGCACCCGGGGACTACGCCTGTGATGACAACGAGACAATCGCCCTGGAGAATGAGATCTTCTCCCGGGGCGACTTCTACCTGACGGATGCGGAGCAGGCGCTTGTAAACCAGGTGCTCTCCCGGTTCCGGAGGATCGTCGTCGTCCTCAACGTCGGCGGCGTTGTGGACAGCTCCTGGTTTGCCGATGAGCCGAGGATCAATGCCGTGTTCCTCGCCTGGCAGGGCGGCATGGAGGGCGGCGCTGCCGAAGCAGAGCTGATTTTAGGACACCGGAACTTCTCCGGGAAGCTTGCCGACACCTTTGCAGGGAGCCTCTCCGACTACCCTTCTACGGCTTCCTTCCACGAGTCCGGCAGCTACGTGAACTACACCGAGGACATCTATGTCGGATACCGGTACTTTGAGACGCTCCCCGGGGAGGCAGCAAAGGTCAGCTACCCCTTTGGCTTCGGCCTCTCCTACACGGACTTTGCGATCTCCCCGGAGGGGGCAGAGCTTGTGACGGTACCCACAGGGGCAGAGGATCCCGAGGCACCGAAGGAGAAGGATGCGATCCAGGTAAAGCTCACCGTCATGAACATCGGGGACTACCCGGGGCGCGAGGTGGTGCAGCTCTACTTTTCCGCCCCGCAGGGACAGCTGGGAAAGCCCGCAAGGCAGCTCGTCCGCTACCACAAGACGGCACTGCTCTCCCCCGGAAACTCCGAAGAGATCACATTCACCTTCGATGTCTCCGAGATGGCATCCTACGACGACATCGGGCGGATTCAGAAGTCCTCCTGGGTGCTCGAGCGGGGAGACTATGCACTGTACCTTGGCACGGATGTGCGAAGTGCCAAGAAGCTAACCTTTGTCTATCACCTGGACAAGGATGCGGTGACAGAGCGCCTCATCTCCCGGATGGCACCAACCCAGCTCTCCTTCCGCCTCCGCGCAGACGGAAGCTTTGAGGCCCTTCCCCTGGGGACGCCCCGTGATCCCAACGAGGATGGCCTTGTGCACCTCGCAGGGGAGGAGATCGAGGGGAGAGAGCCCGGCGTTCCTGCAAGGGCACCCTGGTACCTCTTCGGGGACCGGAAGGTGACAAGGCCCCAGCTCCTCGACGTGGCAGAGGGGAGAGCCACCATGGACGACTTCCTCTCCCAGCTTTCGGATGAGGACCTCTGTAACCTCGTAGGCGGCCAGCCAAACGCCGGCGTCTCCAACACAAACGGCATCGGGAACCTCCCGCAGTACGGCGTCCCGAACGTCCTCACGGCAGATGGGCCGGCAGGCGTGCGGGTCCTTCCGGAGACCGGGATCCGCACGACCGCCTTCCCCTGCGCAACGCTCCTTGCCTGCACCTTTGACCCCGACATCTGCTATCAGGTCGGCCGCGCCGGTGCAGAGGAGATGAAGGAGAACAACTTAAGCGTCTGGCTCACCCCGGCGGTCAACATCCACCGCTCTCCCCTCTGCGGCAGGAACTTTGAGTACTACTCCGAGGACCCGTACCTTGCGGGAACCCAGGCAGCGGCCATGGTGCGCGGCATCCAGAGTCTGCACATCGGGGCCTGTGTCAAGCACCTCTGCTGCAACAACAAGGAAACGAACCGCAAGGACTCCGACTCCCGTGTCTCCGAGCGGGCGATCCGGGAGATCTACCTGCGGCAGTTCGAGATCATCGTAAAGACCGCCCACCCTTACATGATCATGACCTCCTACAACGAGATCAACGGGTGGCGCGCCTCGGAGAACCGGGCGCTTCTCGACGGGATCCTGCGGCAGGAGTGGGGCTTTGACGGCTGCATCACCACCGACTGGTGGAACTACGCGGAGCACTACCAGGAGGTCAATGCGGGAAATGACCTTCGGATGCCCTGCGGGTATCCTGACAGGCTGGAGGAGGCCCTGCAGAAGAAGCTCCTGACAAGAGGGAAGCTCGAGAAGGCGGCCAGAAACATCCTGAACCTCATCCTGAAGCTCGACTGAGGCGGAACCTGCAGCCGGATATCGGGAGCGGAAGTCCCGCTCCTTCGGGTCCACCGGGATCTCCTCCCGCTCCATGTCCGTGATCTCGATCCAGCTGCCATCGGAGAGGGAGAGGAGGAGCTTTTCAATCGCCTCCTCCCGCCCCTGCACCTCCATGGTGACGGTCCCATCCAGCTCGTTCTCCACCCAGCCGGTGCAGTCCAGGTCCCTGGCGGCGTAGACCGCCCGGTACCGGAAGCCCACACCCTGGACTCTCCCGTAGAAGCGGATTCTCTCCCGGACGAGGTCCCCCTCCAGAGGGGGCTGCTGCTTTTTTTCCCCCTTTTCCCGCTCCCTGCTGTGAAACCATCTCAGGAAATCTGACATCTGCCGCCTCCTTCTGCACTTTTTGCGCGATGTTCATACTTTGTTCAACATTGTAGCTTATTCTTGAAGGGGTATACCACAGCTTTTCAACAAGGAGGACTTTTGTCAGATGGGTGTTCCAAGTACAGCAGAACGGATCCGGTCCGGGCTTCCTGCGGTGCTGACGGTCACGATGATGGCCGGCATGGCGCTGGCAGCGCAGCTGACCGGCCAGCGGGAGATCCTGTTCCCGGAGATCGCAGCGCTCTCGTTTGGGTATCTCCTTGCTCCGTCCCGCGCCTGGATGGTGAACAAAAAGCGGATGCTCCTTCTGATGACTTCCTGCGCGGTGGTGGGGTATCTCTACTCCGTCTTCCTCCCTCTCCCCTACTGGGCAAGAATCGCCGTCGCCTTTGCAACGACCCAGGCGGTCTATCTGTACAGCGGAACGAGCCTCGCCCCCCTGGTCTCCGCCATCGTGCTGCCCGTCGTCCTTCGGACGGACTCCCTTGTATATCCCGTCTCCGCCTTTGTCCTCACGCTTCTTGTGATCCTGCTGCGGACGCTCCTCGAGAGGCTGGGAATCCGGAGAGACGAGCCCTATACACCGCTCTCCCGCCCCTCTGCCGGTGCCATCACCATGGCCGCCATCCGGGCCGCCATGGTCCTACTCCTTGCCCCCTTCTGCGTCCGCTTTGGCGTGATCTATCTCATCGCACCGCCCCTCCTCGTGTTCTTCACGGAGGTCACCTCCGCAAGAGACGCAAAGCCTGTGAAGACCCCGGTCTCCACCGTGCTGTTTCTGACCCTCTGCGCCCTCGCGGGAGCGAGCACAAGGCAGCTCTTCTGCATCCGCTTTGCCCTGCCGGTGACCCTGGCAGCCCTTGCCGCCGCCATCCTCTCCCTGGTGATTGTCTACATCTTCGGTATGACGGTGCCGCCCGCCGGGGCGCTGTGCATGCTCGCCTTTCTCGTCCCGGAGCAGAGCCTTCTGACCTACCCGCTGCAGGTCCTGGCGGGCGCCGCGCTGTTTATGCTGACCGCAAGGATCCGGGCTGCTTCCTTCCGGAAAGGGAAGGCGGTGCAGAGACGGTAATCCGCTGCTGCCGCTTTGCCTGAACGACAAATCCCCTGCAGGTCCGCCCTGCAGGGGATTTCTCCTGTCTTTATCTTTGTCTTTGTCTCTTCTTTGCTTCGACTTTTCTCGCTTTACCCTTACCCGAGGACCTCGATGTCCTTGGGGTAGTCATTGAGCCTTCGATAGCCATCCTCCGTGATGAGCACCAGGTCCTCAATCCTGGTTCCGGGGCCTCCCGGCAGGTAGATGCCGGGCTCGATGGAGAAGGTGTTCCCCGCCTCAGTCAGGTTCGAAAAGGCACTGGAGACATCGCCGTACTCGTGGTCCTCGATGCCGATGAAGTGGCCGAGACGGTGTGTGAAGTAGGGGCCGTATCCCGCCTCCGTGATGATGTCTCTCGCCTTTTTGTCGATGCTGCAGAGGGGAATCCCGGGGCGGAGCATCGCCTCTGCCTCCTCATTGGCCCTGCGGACGGTGTTGTAAATGGTTCTCTCCTCCTGTGTGGGCTCGTTCTTCCAGAAAAACGTCCGGGTCATGTCAGAGCAGTAGTTCTCATAGACGCAACCCACATCAAAGAGGACGATGTCACCCTCTTTTAAGGCCGTGTCGTCCGGTTCGTGGTGCGGATCCGAGGCATGGTTTCCAAAGGAGACGATCGGCGGGAAGGAGTGGTCCGTGGCGCCGAGGGACTGGTAGATGCCAAGCATCTGGTCTGCGATCTCCTTCTCGGTGACGCCGTCCCGCACAAGGGTCTTAAACTGCGCCATCGCGGCATCGTTGATCTTCGATGCCTTTATCATCTTTTCCTGCTCGCCGGCATCCTTGATGGCCCGCGCCCGGTCCACCGCAAAGGAGCCGTTCTGAAAAGCCTTTGCTGTATGGTGCTCCATCATGGCAAGGAGGAACCTTGCCTGCATGGTCTTGTCAATGCCGAGGGTCTCCTCCGGGTCCACAATTCCCTTCAGGACTTCTGTGATGTCATCGGTATCCTTGATATAGCGCTTTTCAATGCCGATGTCCTCCTGGAACTGAAACAGCTCATTTAGGACAAGGACCGGTGCCTTCCCTTCCCCGATGCAGAGCGCAAGGAACCGCTCTCCCGGGTGGATCCATCTGCCGGTCATGTAGAAGATTGCGGCGGGGTCACTGACCAGCATCTGGGAGAGACCCAGGTCCTTTAAAAACGCCACCGCTTTGTTCACTTTTTCCATGTGCATGTTTCTTTCCTCTTTTCATTCCTATGCTATAATTACTTCCGCCACATCGAAGTCATTATAGCGCAGGAGAAGGAGTAAAGAGAGAATGAAATTACGGGACAGAATGGACCCCAAATACACCAGGATCTCCCTGTACGTCATCGGAACCTGTGCAATCATCTACCTTCTGGGCTACATCATCCGGAACCTCCCCACGGTCAGCGGCGCCATTGCTGTCGCCTTCCGCTGGTGCTGGAGGACCTTCACCCCGGTGTTCTGGGGCTTTGTCCTCGCCTATCTCCTCTTCCCGGTCAACACCGCTTTTGAAAGACTTGAGGACAGGCTCCACATCTTCCGGAAATCCCCGCGGCGGAAGCGCGCCCTCTCCGTCGGCCTCACCGCTATCCTGGTGGTGGCCATCCTGGTCGCCCTGATGTCCATCATCGTCTCCGCCTTCTCGAGACAGCTCTCCGTCATCGACGCCGAGAGCTTCATGAACCTCGTCAACATGGCCACCCGCTCCATCAACTCGTTCTACACGACCGCCGTGAAGTGGCTCTCCCAGCTCAATTTTGAGTCCAAGGAGATCAACGACTATGTCCAGAATATCGGCACGGTTGTCGCCTCCCTGATCACCCAGTGGGGACAGAATGCCCTGGCAGCCCTGAAGAACATCCCCTCCTTCTTCTCGAACCTCATCTTCACGATCATCTTTGCGGTCTACTTTCAGCTCGACCACGAGGGACTCCGGAAGTACTGGGGCCGCGCCTTCCGCGCCCTGTTCCCCACCCGCTTCAACGACGGGATCCGGCTCTTTGCCAAGGACGCGAACCGGGTCTGCTCCGGGTACATCCGCGGACAGTTCCTGGATGCCATCCTGATGGCGATCTCCATCAGCATTGCCCTGTCGCTCGCCGGGGTCCGGTTCTCCGTCCTCATCGGCATCTTCACCGGCATCGGCAACCTGATTCCCTACGTGGGGCCGATCGTCGGCTACTGCTCCACGATCCTGATCTGCCTGATCAATGGGGACTACCTGCGCCTTGTGATCGGCGTCGTGATTGTCTTTGTGATCCAGACGATCGACGGCAACATCGTCAATCCCAAGCTCCTCTCCTCCAACATCGAGGTGCACCCGATGCTGGTCATCATCGCCCTGATCATCGGCAGCTCCACCGGCGGTATCGTCGGCATGCTGGCAGCGGTTCCCATCGCCGCGCTCCTCAAGATCCAGTTTGAGCGCCTCGTGGACTACCTGATGAAAAAGCGGGGCATTGCGGAGCCGGAAAAGGCACCCGTGCAGGAGAGCGCACCAAAGCGCCGCATCCGCGTCAGAGGCGCCATGCCAAAGACAAAGGATGAATCCTGACCCCCGGTGTCTCTCATCAACATCTTTCATCCAACAAGGAGGTTATTAATGGCTGCATCTGATCTCACTGCCGATCCCAGGCTCTCTGCAGAGGGCGGGGATCCGGACCTTGCCCTCACGCAGGATCTTCTCACGTTTCTTGAGAAGAGTCCCACCTGCTTTCAGGTGATCGCAAACTTCAAAAAGGCCCTGCTGTTCAAGGGCTACACGTACCTTCCCGAGGATACGCCCTGGGTGCTTCTCCCCGCAGGAAAGTACTTTACAACCCGGAATGGGTCCTCCATCATCGCCTTCCGGACGCCGGATCCTGCCCCCACGGGCTTTCAGATCACGGCTTCCCACAGCGACTCCCCGACCTTCAAGATCAAGGCGAACCCGGAGCTCAAAGAGGGGGAAGCCTATATCCGCCTCAACGCAGAGCCCTACGGCGGCATGCTGATGGCGCCCTGGTTCGACCGGCCCCTCTCTGTGGCAGGAAGGGTCCTGGCACAGGCGGAGGGCGGCGTTACAGAGATCCCGGTCGTCGTGGACCGGGACCTTCTCCTCATCCCGTCCGTTGCCATCCACATGAACCGGGAGGCAAACAAGGGCTATGCCTACAACGCCCAGACAGACCTCCTGCCCCTTCTTGGGGAGGGGGCCGATGCCGGCGCCTTCCGGAGGATCGTGGCAGAGGCTGCCGGGGTATCGCCGGATGCGATCCTCGGGAGCGACCTCTTCCTCTACGTCCGCGGACGCGGGAGCGTCTGGGGCGCCTCGAATGAATTCGTCTCCGCAGGGCACCTGGATGACCTGCAGTGCGCCTTCTCCTGCTTCCGGGGCTTTGTCTCCTCGGAGGGGACAAAGACTCCCGCCGTTCCGGTCTTTGCCTGCTTTGACAACGAGGAGGTGGGGAGCCTCACAAAACAGGGTGCGGACTCGACCTTCCTCGAGGATGTCCTCTCCCGGATCGCAGAGGGCACCGGAATGACAAGGGAGGCGTACCACGCGGCGGTTGCAAAGAGCTTCATGCTCTCTGCAGACAACGCCCATGCACTGCACCCGAACCACCCGGAGAAGGCGGATCCCGCAAACCGCCCGCTCATGAATCACGGGATCGTGATCAAGTACCACGCGGGGCAGAAGTACACGACAGACGGCGTCACCGCCGCCCTGTTCAAGCTCCTCTGCCAGGACGCAGGTGTCCCGTTCCAGGAGTTCACGAACCGCTCCGACATGGCAGGCGGCTCCACCCTGGGGAATCTCTCCAACGCCCATGTCTCCTTAAACTGCGTCGACATCGGCCTTCCCCAGCTTGCAATGCACAGCTGCTTTGAGACGGCGGGGGTCCGGGACACCGGGTACCTTGTGCGGGCAGCCAGGGCTTTCTACGGCTCCTCTCTTCGAAGAGACGGGGATACGCTCTCCTGGGTCCAGGGCTGAGAACAGAACTGCAGGCATTCAAAAGGAGTACCCCGGCCGGGGTACTCCTTTTTTCTTTCACTTTGTCCTATGTTTCTCTTATCAATATGGCGTCGTCTGGTTTGCGTACTGTATTTCTCTGCAGTCTTTGAGAGATCTCATCAGCTGCCTGCCATATTCCTGCGGATCATAGTGCTCGGGCAATGGCTTTACGGGGATATCCAGCATCTTGAAAACTTGATTATCGTAATAATATCTATTGATATATTCTTTCACGCTGTGTTCTCCTTCTAACAACCATTGCGGAAGCTTACAGTTTTCTTTCGATTTGCATGACACTTCCGGCATTGTGCACAGTTTCGCTCTGTTTCTCTGTGCTTCTTCGGGCATGAAAAAACAGGCGCCTTGTTGGAGGTGCCTGTCTGCATTCCATCGGAAGATCTTTCTCACTCCTCCGGGATTCTGCTTCTTTTCTCTGGATGAACCGGCTTCTTCTCTTTTCTCTGTGCCCGTCAGTTCAGCTGCTTTCCCTTGAACTTGAGTCTTGACAGTGCTCTTGCAAGGGCTGCCTGGGTTGTCCTGTACTCCACCATGGACTGCTTCTGGCGAAGTCTCTCTTCCGCGCGCTCCAGTGCCTCCTGGGCTCTACGGGCATCCAGCTCCTCCTGGGTCTCACAGGTTTCCACAAGGCAGGTGGCACGGTTGTTTGCAAATACCATGGAGCCGAATCCCGCAACCACACGGATCCAGCTGCCGTCCTCCTTCTGGATGGCCAGCTCTCCCGGCTCCAGCGCCACGATCATCTCCTGATGATGGGGCAGGAAGGAGAGGCTGCCGTCGACCGTATTCACAATGAGATTCCTTGCTTTGCCCGCGTAGAACTGCTTTTCCTCTGCAATCACGCGCAGCCAGAAGCTGCTGGATGTATCTGCCATACACTGCCTCGATCCTTACAGGGTCTTTGCCTTTGCAATCACGTCGTCAATGGTGCCGACGTTGAAGAAGGCGCTCTCCGGGTACTGGTCCATGTCGCCGCTGATGATGGCCTGGAAGCCCTTGATGGTCTCCTTGACGGGGACATAGGTGCCCGGAATGCCGGTGAACTGCTCTGCCACGTGGAAGGGCTGGGACATGAAGTTCCGGATCTTTCTCGCGCGGTAGACGGTCTGCTTGTCCTCGTCGGAGAGTTCCTCCATGCCGAGGATGGCGATGATGTCCTGCAGCTCCTTGTACTTCTGGAGGATCTGCAGCACCGTCTGTGCGGTCTCGTAGTGGTCCTTGCCGACGACGTTCTCCTCGAGGATACGGGAAGAGGAGGCAAGGGGATCCACTGCGGGATAGATACCCTCCTCCACGATCTTTCTGGACAGAACCGTGGTCGCATCCAGATGGGCGAAGGTGGTGGCGGGAGCGGGGTCAGTCAGGTCATCGGCAGGCACGTAGACAGCCTGCACGGAGGTGACAGAACCTTCTTTTGTGGAAGCGATTCTCTCCTGGAGTTCGCCCATCTCGTTTGCCAGTGTGGGCTGATAGCCGACGGCACTGGGCATACGGCCGAGGAGGGAGGAGACCTCTGAGCCTGCCTGGACGAAACGGAAGATGTTGTCGATGAACAGCAGGACGTCCTTGTGCTCCACATCGCGGAAGTACTCCGCCATGGTCAGACCGGTCTCTGCCACGCGCATTCTGGCTCCCGGCGGTTCATTCATCTGTCCGAAGACCAGGGCGGTGTTCTTGATGACGCCGGAGGCACTCATCTCACTCCAGAGGTCGTTGCCCTCACGGGAACGCTCTCCGACACCTGTGAAGATGGAGAAACCGCCGTGCTCTGCGGAGACGTTGCGGATCAGCTCCTGAATCAGGACGGTCTTGCCGACGCCAGCGCCTCCGAAGAGGCCGACCTTGCCGCCCTTTGCATAGGGCGCGATCAGGTCGATGACCTTGATGCCGGTCTCCAGGATCTCCTGGACCGGGCTCTGGTCTGTGAACTTCGGGGGCTTTCTGTGGATCTCCCAGCGCTCGCCCTCTGTGATCTCCGGGCCGCCGTCGATGGTGTCGCCCAGGACGTTGAAGAGACGTCCCAGGTTCTGCTCGCCGACAGGGACCTCAATGCCAGTGCCCAGGGACAGGACCGGCATGTCCTTCTGCAGTCCCTCACTGGCGGAGAGCATGATGCAGCGCACGATGTTATCCCCGATGTGCTGTGCCACCTCCATGATGGACTTGTTACCATGATTGTCTACCTGCAGTGCAGTTTTGATGATGGGGAGGGGCTTTGCCGCGAACTCCACATCAACCACAGGTCCCATGACCTGCACGATCTTGCCGATCTGCATTCTTCAGGCTCCTTTCTTATGACTTTGCTGCCTTTGCGGCACGCTCAAGCTGCTCCTTGCGCGCCCGGGCGCCGGCTGCCACCTCCGTGATTTCCTGGGTGATGGCTGCCTGTCTCTCCCGGTTGTATGCGATCTGGAGCTGGGAGAGGAGCTTCTGGCCTGCCTTGTTTGCAGAATCCATGGCCTGCATGCGGGAGCTGTGCTCCGAGCAGTAGGACTCCACCAGGGCGCTGTAGATGTAGCCGGACAGGTAGTCCGGGACGATGTTGTCGAGAAGGGTCTCCGGATCCGGATACATGGCGAACTCCTCCTGCCTTGCGGCGCCGACGGGCTGGGCAAAGATCTGGCTGTTCAGTCTGACGAGCGGAAGGAGCTGTACGATCTGCGTCTCGGTCTCCATGGAGTTCTTCATACGGGTGTAGTTGATATACACCTCATCGATCTGACCGGTCGTGAACAGGTCGAGCATGATGGCTGCGATCTGCCGCGACTTGTCCAGGGTCGGCTTCTGCGCGGTGTAGTGGAACCGGTCATCCACGTTTACCCCGCGGTGTGCAAACCAGGCACGGCCAACCTCACCGATGACAAACAGGCGGTCGTTGGAATCCGGCCGGAACTGGTCCATCGTGAGCTTTAGGACGTTGTGGTTGTAGGCACCGGCAAGACCCTTGTCGGCGGTCACGCAGATGACGGCGCGCCTTGCGCTCTCCGTCTGCACGGCCTCACGGTCATCCAGGAAGGGATGCCTGAAGTCGGAAGGGAGATGGCGCAGCACTCTTGCGAACATGGACTCCAGCGCGAGGAAGTAGGGCTCGGTCGCTGCCAGGGAGGCCTTTGCATTGTTCAGTTTGGTGGAGGAGATCAGGTACATTGCATTCGTGATCTTCAGCGTGTTCTGAATGCTCCCGATCCTCTCCTTGATCTCACGTGTTGAGGACATCTTCGCCTCTCTTTACTGCTCTGCCGGTGCAGCTTCTGCTTTCGAAGATATTGCATCAAACTCATCGCAGACCTTCAGGATGGCATCCTTCTGGACATCCTCGAGGCGTCCTGTCTTCGTGATCTCGCTTGCGATCTCCGGATGGTGCTCTGCAAAGTACGCAAGAAGCCTGCCCTGATAGTCCTTGACCTGCTTTACCGGCAGGTTCATAAACTTCTTGCCCTCTCCGGCGACCAGCGTGATGACCTCATCCGCCATGGACATCGGGTGCTCCAGGGGCTGCTTTAAGAGCTCCATCAGCGCCGCGCCCTGGCGCAGCTGGTTCGTGGTGGCCTCATCCAGATCCGAGGAGAACTGGGTGAAGACCTGCATGTCGCGGTACTGGGCAAGGTCGATACGAAGAGAACCGGAGGCCTTCTTCATGGCCTTCGTCTGTGCGGCACCGCCGACACGGGAGACCGAGAGACCGACGTTGACTGCGGGGCGCTGGCCCTCGAAGAACAGGTCGGACTCCAGGAAGATCTGGCCGTCGGTGATGGAGATGACGTTGGTCGGAATGTAGGCGGACACATCGCCGTCCTGGGTCTCAATGATGGGAAGCGCGGTGATGGAACCGCCGCCGAGCTCATCGGAGAGTCTGGAGCTGCGCTCCAGGAGTCTGGAATGCAGATAGAACACGTCTCCGGGATATGCCTCACGTCCCGGGGATCTGCCAAGCAGAAGAGACAAAGCACGGTAGGCCACGGCGTGCTTGGAGAGATCGTCGTAGACGATCAGCACATCCTTGCCCTTGTGCATGAAGTACTCTGCAAGGCTCGTCGCCGCATAGGGTGCGACGTACTGGAGCGGTGCCGGGTCGCTTGCGGTCGAGCAGACGACGATGGAGTAGTCCATGGCGCCGTGGGTGCGCAGCGTGTTGACGAGCGTCGCCACGGTGGAGGCCTTCTGGCCGATCGCAACGTAGATGCAGATGCAGTTCTGGCCCTTCTGGTTCAGGATCGTGTCGATTGCGATGCTGGTCTTACCGGTCTGGCGGTCGCCGATGATGAGCTCACGCTGGCCTCTGCCGATCGGGAACATGCTGTCGATGGACAGGATACCGGTCTGCAGGGGCTCGGAGACGCTCTTTCTGTCAACGATACCCGGTGCCGGCTCCTCGATCGGGCGGTACTCGCCGCTCTCGAGGGCGGGGCCGCCGTCGATCGGCGCACCCAGGGCGTTGACAACGCGGCCGATGTACTCCTCGGAGCAGACGATGCCGGCACGCTTGCCGGTTCCCGTCACACGGGAGCCCTCTCCGATCGTACCCTCCTCATCAAAGAGGATGGCGCCGATGTTGTCGCGGCCGATGTTCTGCACCATGCCCTTGACGCCGTTCTCAAAGAGGACAATCTCGCCGTACTGGGCATGCTCGAGGCCTTTGATCGTCACGATGCCGTCGCCGGCCGTCTCCACGAAGCCGACCTCGTTCTTCTCTGCGATGACCTTGAAGTCATCCACCGCAGAGCGCAGGATCGACATGATGTCCTTGCCGCTTCGCTCCGCCGCGGCCTTCTGCCGTGCGGCATCGATGCGGTTCTCAAACTGCCGCTCTCTGCCGCGGGTGCTCCAGTCGTACTCGTCGGAGCCGACATCCAGAATGAAGCCGCCGTGGACGGCGGGCTCGATGCGGACCTCGATGAGGACATCAGCAACCTTGTATTTCTTCTGTAAAAAGTCCCTGAATCCCTTGAGCTGGTCCTGTGACGGCTCCGTCACACAGCGCAGCACGGCCTTCAGGGCACCGTTGTCTAACTTTTCACTCATATGTCTTCTGCCTGATGCCTTCGCATCATCCTTCCTGCTTCGGATCCGCGCTCACCTGCTTCAAGAAGTCGTCGTAGAGCTTCTCGTCGCTCTGTGCCTCTGCGATCTTGGCAGCGGCATCTTTGACCATGCCGGAGATCTCCTCCTCGGCTTTGTGCTTCTCCTGATCCGCAGCTGCCTGTGCCTTCTTTCTGGCCTCATCGACGATAGCGTCAGACTTGCCGTTGGCATCGGCGACGATCCGGTCGTACTCCGCATCGGCGTCCTTTCTGGCTGCTGCGATCTTCTCCTCGCGGGATGCCTCCAGCTCCTTCACAGAGTTTTCGTACTGGTCCTTCAGGGCCTGGGCATCCTGCTTTGTGCGGTCCGCATCGGCATACTTCGCCTTGATCTCCTCGTCCCGCTTTGCAAGGATGTTGTGGACCGGCTTGAACAGGAACTTCCTGATGAGGACATACAGGATCAGGAGGTTGATCATCATAAAGAGAATATTGATATCAATCCGTAACATGTTGCTCTTCCTTTCCGCATCTTACTGCCGGAAAGCCTTCGGCTCCCCTTGCCCCTTCATGAATCAAAGCATGAAGATGATCAGGATGCCAAGGACGAAACCGTAGATAGCGGTTGCCTCTGCCAGAGCGGAACCAAGAAGCA
Source organism: uncultured Lachnospiraceae bacterium (assembly GCA_900318875.1). Lineage (GTDB taxonomy): Bacteria > Bacillota > Clostridia > Lachnospirales > Lachnospiraceae > CAG-791. The sequence continues at coordinate 20,659 of ONMH01000038.1, forward strand.
GGTTTCTCATGATCTTGCTGTCTGCCTCAGGCTGTCTTGCAATGGCATCCACTGCGTGAGCGGTGGCATTGCCGATTCCAAGTCCTGCTCCGATGCAGGCCAGTGCTGCGATTCCCGCGCCAATTGCTGTTAAACTCATAGTTTTTTCCTCCTGTGCCTGTCTGCAGGCATCTTTGTGAAACGAAACTGTTCGTGAATTGCTTTTTGATTTTCGCTTTCTGACTCAGCCAGCGATGGCCTTCTGCTTCTTTTTCTTCTTTTCCTTCTTCTCAGACGGTTCTGCGGGCTCCACGGCCTCCTGAATGAAGAGGCCCGTCAGGAAGACGAAGACGTATGCCTGGATGAAGCCATCGAAGATATCGAAGTAGAGGGAGAAGATGAGCGGCACACCGACCGGGATCAGCATCTCGATCAGCTCCATGATGACGAAGGAGCCGAGGACGTTGCCGAAGAGCCGCATGCACAGGGACAGCGGCCGGATGAAGATCTCCAGGATGTTGATCGGGGTCACGATGGCAATGGGCTCTGCGAAGCTGTGTGCCCAGCCCTTTACGCCCTTGGCCCGGATGCCGGCGGCCTCGATGAGGACGATGCTCATCACCGCCAGGGCGATCGTGACGTTCAGGTCCTTGGTCGGGGGCTTCATGCCCAAAAGACCGATGATGTTCGCCAGACCGATGTAGATCAGGATCGTGCCCAGGTACTCGCTGTACTGCTTCCCATAGGGCCCCAGGATCTGTGCGGTGAAGTTGTCGACCCAGGTTACAAAGGACTCGACGGCGAGCTGCTTCTTCGAGGGATTCCGGACGGTCATGCCGTGGGTGAGCCAGATTGCGAGGAGAACCAGGATTGCCATGACAACCCAGGTGATCACGACGGACTCGGCGATCTTGATGCCGCCGAAGATCGGAATCGTGAAGGCGGTGTCAACGTTGAGCCGTTCCACCAGTTCACTTGCCATTGACTTCATGCTGTTACCTTCCTTCTTGCGGAAACTGCGCGCAAAGCGCCATCCGCCATTCTAAACGCTTCCCGGCGGAAAACCCGCCAGATTCTGCTTCCGATGTGTCAAAACCGGTCATCTTTCCGAGAGGATCTGCGCTACTGCTTTGCGGGATCCTTCTGATAGACAATCGCCCGGACAGTGTCGTCTGCGCCGTACTGGAACCAGAGGATGCAGCTGTCATCCTCCGCATCCTGATAGAGGTCAATGCCCGCGGTATCCTTTGCCGCATAGGTCAAGGAAAAGGCCGCTCCGAGCTTCCCCTCCACAATCGACCGGGGATCCCCGATCTTCACGTTGTGAAAGCGCACAGACCCGGAGGCTTCGGTCACGATGAGGCACGTCCCCGCATCCTTCCTCGTGTAGTACAGGTCATCCGCATCAAGCACCGTCAGGCTGTTCAGGACCGTCTGGTCCGCCTTGCTGCTCTTGGAGGCAGAACTGCCTGCCGCCGCCTCTTCCATCGCCTTTGCCAGCGTATCTTTGTCCGTGACAAGGCCGCTCTTTGTCAGCGTGATTCCCGCGGGCACCGAGGCGCTCTTTGCCTTTGCCGCTGCAGGAAGGCTGCTAAGACAAGCCGCAAGGCCTGCTGCCATCAGCACTGCCGTCCCCCGCAGAAGCCGGATCTTCATCATTGGAACAGTCCCCCTTTCCCCACTTGGGCAGAATTTCCCTCTTTTTGGG
>ONMH01000154.1 GCA_900318875.1 uncultured Lachnospiraceae bacterium
GCCCTTTGTCTGACGGTGACCCTGCTCTATTCGGTGTTTCCGAAGGAGGATGTGATCACGAGGAGCGTGATGGTAAGAAATGATGGGAAAACGCCTCTTGTCCTGGAAAAGGTACTCAGTGCCTCCCTGGACATGGATGATCGGAACTATGAGGCAATCTCTCTGGACGGAAACTGGGCCAGAGAGCGGCACATCTGCCGCCGCCCGGTGGGGTTTGGACAGACGATGGTCCGCTCCATCCGCGGCGAATCGAGCCATCAGGAAAATCCATTCCTTGCGCTCTGCACGCCGGACACCAACGAGGAGCAGGGGGAGGTATATGGCTTGCTTCTCATGTATTCCGGAAACCATATAGAATCCGCAGAAAAGAACCAGTTCGGTTTCATGCGGCTCTCTTCCGGTATTCATCCCGATGGCTTTTCCTGGAACCTTGGTCCGGGGGAGACCTTTGCGGCACCGGAGGTGATCTGCACCTATTCCGGCGAGGGGCTTGGCAGGATGACAAGAAACTATCACGATTTCATCCGGGGACATGTGATTCGGAGCCCCTGGAAAAAGAAGCCGCGCCCCGTCCTGATCAACAACTGGGAGGCGACATACTTTGACTTTGATGGGGAGAAAATCTACGCGCTCGCAAAAGAGGCGAAGCAGTTCGGAATCGAGATGCTGGTTCTGGACGACGGATGGTTCGGCCATCGAAACGACGACAATTCGAGCCTTGGCGACTGGAAGGTGAATGAGAGTAAGATCGGCAGCCTTGCGGAACTCTCCCAGAAAATTCACGGCCTCGGCATGAAGTTCGGACTCTGGTTTGAACCGGAGATGATCTCTGTAGACTCGGATCTGTACCGCGCACATCCCGACTGGGCGCTGCAGGTCGAGGGGAGAACGCCGACACTCTCCAGAAACCAGCTGGTTCTGGATCTTTCCCGAAAAGAGGTGCGGGATACGGTCTATGGGGAGATCCATGCGGTTCTGCAGAACGCGGGAATCGATTACATCAAGTGGGACATGAACCGGAACCTTACGAATATCGGAGGCATCGGCACCGGAAGGGAGGGGCAGACCGAGCTCCTTCACCGGTATGTGCTGGGTGTCTATGAGATGCAGGAGAGGCTCATCACGGACTTTCCGGATCTGCTCCTGGAGAACTGCTCCGGCGGCGGTGCGCGATTTGATGCCGGTATGCTCTATTACAGCCCGCAGATCTGGTGCTCGGATGACACCGATGCCATTGAGCGCCTCCGGATCCAGGAGGGGACAGCCCTGGTATATCCGATGTCTGCGATGGGAGCGCATGTCTCCAAGTGCCCGAATGAACAGATCGGAAGAACTACGCCCTTTGATACCAGAGCCAATGTCGCTCTGGCAGGGACATTTGGCTATGAGCTGAACCTTGCGGATCTGCCAGAGGAGGATCGGAAGAAGATCCCGGAACAGGTGGAGCGGTATCACCGTTACCATGCGCTCATCGCGGACGGAGATTATTATCGGCTGCACACCTGGACAGATGCAGAGCCGTATGACTGCTGGATGAATGCGGCGAAAGACGGGAGCGAAGCCCTGGTCACCTATCTGCGCGGCCTTCTCCCGGATGCGCGATATGAGATTCAGGAGGAGTGCGGCACAAAAGCCGTGCATGAATACGGGAGTTTTCAGCCTCTGACAGAGGGATGGGGGGATGTTCTGATGAATGCCGGGTTCCCGGTCCCTGCCCTGGGAGATTTTCAGAGCCGCCTGTACGCTCTCAGGAAAATCTGAGGAAACCGGGGCGAAAAAGATATGCAATACCTTGCAATGAATGACGTACTGCCCTGGGGAGAAAACCCGGAACCGCTGGAAAATAGAGGGGACAAAGTATGGCTCCGTCTGTTTGAAAAAGGGGGCGCATACCGTCTCCTATGAGATGGATGAGAAAACCTATGCAATGCAGAACGCAGGCGGGGATATTTTTGAGGCACCCCTTCCCTATTCATCCGGTTTTCATTATGTTCAGATCTTCGTGGAGGGAAGGGAGGTCCTTTCGCCCCTTCTCCCCATCGGGTATGGATGCAGCCGCCCGTACAACTACGTGGACATCCTGTCTGAGAAAGAGGATTTTCTTGCCCTGCGGGATGTGCCGCATGGTGCGGTCCATGAGGAACTCTTTTTCTCAGGGGTGACCGGTGAGTGGGAGCGGTGCCTTGTCTATTCGCCGCCGGTTTCCTGGACCGCGTCGGAGCCAATCCCTGTACTCTATCTTCAGCATGGGCACGGGGAGAATGAAATTGGTTGGATTGCCCAGGGAAAGGTCGGGATCCTTCTGGATAACCTCCTTGCAGAGGGAAAGATAGTGCCCTTTGCCGTTGTCATGAATAACGGTATGGTGCAGAAGAAGGACCCTGGTGCTGTGGGAGGGCATGTGGTGGACCACAGGCTCCTGGAGCCGATGCTTCTTCAGGATGTGATCCCCTTCCTTGAGGCAAAGTATCATGTGGGCGGAAGCAGAACAAAGCGTGGGATGGCGGGCCTCTCCATGGGATCCATGCAGACATCCCGCATGGTCTGCAGACATCCGGATCTGTTCTCGGAGGTCGGCATTTTCAGCGGATTCCTGCATGACTGGATCAGTACAGACGAAGACGCCAATGCCCATCTTGCGGCACTGCAGGGAGGAAGCGCTTTCCGGAATCAATTCCATACGTTCTTTCGCGCAATGGGGGAACACGATCCCTTTTATCAAAAATTCATCGAGGACGATCGCCTTCTTGCGGCGTGCGGCGTTCCGACGACTCGAAAGATCTATCCGGAGGGGATCCACGACTGGAATGTGTGGCGCCGCTGTCTGTATGATTTTGCCCAGATGATCTTCCAAAATTGAGAGAAAACGGAGAGGACACAGAAAGAGAAAGTGGGCGTTCTGCTGCCCCGGACATCTGACCGGTGTGTCCCATGGACATGCCTTCTGCGGAATATGGCTGCCAGCTTCCTGAGAGAAGGAAAAAGAGAAGGAACAGGAACCGACGCGATTCCCTTGGGGAGCGGCGGCGTTTTGACAGGGAAGGTGGGAAAGGACATTCTGGAAAAATTATTGTTTCAGATCGAAGAAAAGAATGGTAAAATGAGCGTCACGCAGGGCGGGGAAGAGCTGCCAGTCAGGGCGGCATAGGGGGCACTGCCTGGCAGCGAGCGTCCGGAGGGGAAACAGCAATAGCAACAATAAAGGATGTGGCAGCGCGTGCGGGCCTCTCTGTTGGAACGGTTTCGCGCATTCTGAACAACCGGGGATACATCAGCGAACAGTCGAGACAGAAGGTACAGCAGGCGATGAAGGAACTATCCTATCAGCCAAATGAGGTAGCCCGCTCTCTGTCAAAACAGCAATCGAATATTTTCGGGCTCATTGTGCCCCATATCCGCCATCCATACTTTGCTGCAGTGATCAGTGAGGTGGAGATGGAGGCGAGCCGGCTGGGATATCAGCTTCTTCTCTTCAACACGAAGGACCGGGAGAGCTAGCTCTCGGAATATGTCGAGCAGTGCAGACGAAACCGGGTGGCAGGGATCATCCTCTTCAGCCCGGATCTGAAGGACGGAGGTGTCCTGGAGAATCCGCACATTCCGGTTGTCACAATCGAGCGGGTTTTTACCTGCGCGACAGCCTGCATTGAGTGCGACAACCTGATGGGGGGAAAGCTGCAGGCGGAACATCTGATTGAAATCGGAAAAAGAAACCTTGTAATCATGTCCGGCGGCAGCGATCGGCAGATGCCTGCAGATGACAGAACGCGCGGGGCGCTATTGGTGGCAGAAAAGTATGGTACAGCCTGCCGGGAAGTCCGTACGACCAGTGAGGAATACAACCAGGAGAATTACTATGCGCGCATTGCGCACCTTCTGGAAGAATCGAGGCGGAGCAATCCTGTGGATGGGATTCTTGCGTCCTCCGATGTCATCGCCTCCCAGGTGCTTCAGTGTGCTGCGGCGCAGGGAATCCGGGTACCGGAAGATCTTGCTGTCGTTGGTTTTGATGACACCCTGATTGCAAAGACGACCATCCCAACCCTCACGACGATCCATCAGCCGATCCGGGAGATGGCACAGACTGCGGTGCAGTTCCTGATCCGTGCCTCGGAGGGAAGGGTTGTACCGACGAGGACGGTTCTTCCAGTCAGTCTTGTCGTGCGGGGCAGCACCGTACGGGACAGGAACATTTTGCCGGATGGCAGCGAAGGATAAACAGATCCGTGTGCAAGAAGGACAGCGGACGCTTCCCACGGGGAGCTTCGGCTGTCCTTCTGCATGTCTGAAACAGCCCCGCACCCAGGGGAAAACAGGTACCTCCCCCGCGGTACGGAAGGAGGGATCTGTTTGTCGCATGGCAGGCGCACAGAGAATATTCCGAGCTTTGGAAAACGGGGATCCGAACCCTGGAAGGCGCGGCTTCCTTGCGGGGGAAGAGGGAGGTCAGATGGTTACGCCCTGGACACCGCCTTGCAGAAGGCCGCAAAGTCCGCTTCGTTCTGATCCGCATAGGAGGAGGCAAAGCGCTGCATGGCTTCGGGGAAGGCATCGCCTTTTCCGAGATATCCTGCGATTTTGTGACGGTTGCCGGTCTTGGCGTGGGCATGGGCAAGGGTCCAGCCGCAGAGGGCACAGTAGCCGGAGAACTCCTCCGGATCCGTCCGGGAGAGGTCGACGGAGCCCTTGCTGTCCCAGAGCTGGCGCACGTAGTAGTCCATGATCCTGCCGGTGCGGTCCGGGAACCAGAGCCAGCCGGAGAGGATGTCCCCGGCGGTCTGGATCGCCCGCTGCCCCTCGATGACGCGGCGGCTCTGCTCCGGATAGGGGGACTTCTCCACGTAGGGTTCGAGCACGGAGTGCCTTGCCTCCTTGATCTGCAGGATCAGGGGATCGTGCCTGCTGTTGCCCTCCATGACGACGATCCAGCACCTGGTCCCCACGCTTCCGACGCCGACCACCTTTCTCGCCGCATCGGATACACTGTACTGGTCGATCAGATATCGCCGCTCCCGGGGAAGGCTCATGCGGTATTTCTTCAGGGCGAAGGTGAGAAACTCGGATGCCCGGTCTCCGGCATAGCCCATCTCATCCGGCTCTGCCATGTCCCGGAAGGGGACGACAAGCGGCGGATTGCTGCGGATCTGCACGTGGCCGTCGACCCGCTCCGTGAGCTTTTGCATCGCCTCCTCCCGGCTTCTCGTCAGGGCCTTTTCCATGGCTTTCTGCATCTGTCTGCGGGATTCGTCGGTGAGCGCATGCTTCTTTCCCTCCCTGAGGAGGTTTTCAAGGTCCGCATGGGTATACCAGACATCCAGTGTTCCCATGGAGGAGAACCGCTGCATGGCAT
>ONMH01000085.1 GCA_900318875.1 uncultured Lachnospiraceae bacterium
AAAATAGAGCGGAGAACGCCGTAAAATCAGGCATTCTCCGCTCTGTGTCAATGGTAATGATGTTATTCAGATTTGGGTTTCACCCCTGTGAATAGTAACGCAAAACTTATTTATATTTCCAGCGATCTGACCATTTGGCCTTACTGCTGCGCGGGCGCTTCTGCCTTTCCGAACTTCTCGCCGGAGAGGACGCGTGCGGTCTCCGCGGCATCCATGTGGCCGTCGCGGTGCATGGACATCCTGTCCATCGGGTAGTTCCGAAGGTTCGGCAGAACCTTCCTGTCGTCCGCCTGGTCGAGCAGGGTCTGGCGGGCCTTGCGGATCTCGAGCTCGGTTCTGTGCTTGGAGGGACCGCCGACACAGCCGCCGGGGCAGATCATGCCCTCGATGGCGTTCTCGGGAAGGCGTCCCGCCTTGAGGAGGGAGAGCGCCGTGCGGCACTCCTGGCCGCCAGCGACCTGCTTGAGGCGGATCTTCGAGGTGTCATCGCCTCGCTCCTGCATGCACTCTATGACGGCCTTTGCGACACCGCCGGAGCCTGCGAACTTCTTGCCAAAGATCGAAGCCTCCTGGTAGTCGTTTGGCATAGGCTTTACGATGCAGCCCTTGGAGCGGATCATGGCGCGGAACTCGCCGTAGGTCAGGGCATAGTCAGCATTGTCCGGGACACTCTTGTCTTCGGCCTCGGATTTCTTTGCGATGCAGGGCCCGATGAAGACCGTGATGCAGCCGGGGTGCTCTGCCTTTAAGAGTCTGGAGACAGCGCACATCGGGGAGACGGTCGTGGACATGTTGTCCTTGAACTGCTGCGGGAAGTGTTTGCGCAGCATGTTGATGAAGGCGGGGCAGCAGGAGGTGGTGATGGTTCTGTCCTCCTCCATGGCCTCGGTCCACTCGGCGGACTCATAGGCAGCGGTCATGTCGCCGCCGAGGCCGACCTCGACCATGTCGGTGAAGCCGAGCTGCTTGCAGACGTCGCGGATGGACTCCATCGTGATGTCCGGTCCGAACTGGCCCTCGGTTGCAGGGGCAGCCATGGCATAGACCTCGTCACCCTTACGGATGTGCTCGATGATCTTTGTGATATAGGTCTTGGAGCCGATGGCACCGAACGGGCAGCTGTGGATGCAGTGGCCGCAGTTGATGCACTTATCCTCATCGATGACGCAGTAGCCGTACTCATCGTAGCTGATGGCACCGACAGGGCAGGCCTGCTTGCAGGGACGGACCAGGTGCACGATGGCACCGTAGGGACATGCTGCTGCGCACATGCCGCACTCCTTGCACTTCGAGGCGTCGATGTGGGAGCGGAACTCGCCGATGGAGATGGCGCCGAAGCGGCAGGAATTCAGGCACGCCTTGCCAAGGCACAGGCGGCAGTTGTCCGTAACGGAGTAGGCGGACAGCGGGCACTCGTCGCAGGCGGACTTGATGACCTGCACGATGTTGTGGGAGTCCGGGTTGCTCTCCGTGTTCTCCGCAAGGGAGAGGCGGATTCTCTGTCTTGTGACTTCTCTCTCCTTATAGATGCAGCAGCGGTACGTGGGCTTGGGGCCGGGAACCAGATCGTAGACGAGTTTGTTCATGTGTGCCTCGTCCAGCTCGTCGGCCCAGGCAAGCTTGGCCACTTCCTCCATGACCTTGTGTTTGTAGCTCAGCAGACTTTTATCACCAGTTACCATATACTCCTGTCTTTCCGGAAGGCTCCTGTCCGGACCCTTCCTTTGGCATGAAATTCAGCCCGTCTGTCACGCAGTCCCGGGCTTGTTAAAAAATTAACTTAGTCTTTGAATATTATACACGAACAGGGAGGTTTTGCAATGGAACGGGGTGCCCAAAACTCCGTCCCCAATTCCGGCAGAATGACCAATGAAGGTCCTGTCCGCGCAGCACCCTGCACAGGCCTTCTACCGCATCTGGAGCGGCACGCCTTTCCTGACATCAACGGGGTGGCAGAAGGAGAGGTCCTCCGCGGAATGGCCCGTAATGACAAGGGGCGTGGAACCCTTCTCCTCCAGGATGCAGGCAATCGCCTTTTTCCGATTTGCGGCGTCAAGCCCGGTAAAGGGCTCATCGAAGAGAAGCACATCGCTCGGGACAGAGAGTGCCCGCACGATGGCAACGCGCCTTCGCATGCCGCCGGAGAGCTCCCGCACCGGCTTGTCCAGGGCATCTGCGGGGAGGAGCTTTTCCAGTGCCTCCCTTGCAATTCTTGCGGAGAGCTTCCTGCTCACCATAGCGACGTTCTCCACGGCGGAGAACGCCTCGCAGAGCCTGTCCTCCTGAAAGACCGTGCCCGCATGAATGCTGCTGTATTTATAGTCCCCGAGGAGCCGGATATTCCCGAAATCTGCTTTCTCGAGGCCAAGGAGAATGCGAAGGAGCGTCGTCTTTCCGGAGCCGGATGGCCCCGTCAGGAGGTAGGAATTCCCGTCGGAGATCTCCATGCAGAAGTCTGTAAGAACCGGCTTTCCGTCAAAGGACTTGGAAACGCTGTCCACCTGAATGGTCATGCTCTCTCCCCTCCTTCTTCCCTGCCGCTCCTCTCCTCTTTTGCGGTCTTTCCGCCGGGGAGACAGGTAAGGAATTTCTGAAACAGCTTTTCCACAAGATATGAGATCAGGATGATCACCACGGTCCAGGCGAGAAGGTCCGCTGTCTCCAGGTAGATCTTCGACTGATACAGGCGGTTTCCGACAGAGTGCAGCGGCTGTCCGATGACCTCAGCGGCAACGCCCGCCTTCCAGCTCATGCCGAGGGCGAGGGAGAAGGCGCTCCTCCAGAACGGGGACAGGCCGGGGAGCAGGATGTAGTGGAGCTTCGCGGAAAACGGGATGCGGAACACGTCCGCCATCTCAAGGAGCTTTCTGTCCGCCGCAAGAAGGCCCTCCAGCGTGTTGCCGTACAGAATCGGCAGGACGACGAGAAACGCCGTAAAGAAGGCGAGATTTTTCGAGCCAAACCATACGAGGAGCAGGATCACAAAGCTCGCCACAGGGACGGACTTGAGCGCGGCAAAGAAGGGAGAGAGGAACTCCCGCAGGATGGGATGCGCGGCAGAAAAAAACGCAAGGACGATACCGAGGCAGGCTGCTGAGGCAAAGCCAAGCCCGATCCTCCAGAACGTGTACCAGACGCTTGCCCAGAAGTCGGCGGCCCGTACGAGCCGCACAAGGCTCTCTGCGGTCTCCACGGGGCCCACCAGCATGACGTTGTTGTGGACAAGGAGGGAGACGAGCTGCCAGACACCGAGCCAGAACAGAATGATGAGTGCTTTTTTCAGGGGGGTGCTTTTCATAGGGATTTCCTCCTCTCGTATCCTACCGCAGAGAATGGATGACATCCATAGGGTTTCATTCATAAATTTCCTCTACGAAAAATCCGCACCTGCAGGGATGCTGCAGATGCGGACGGGATACGCAGATGAAATTGGATCGGATTATTCGCCGAGATAGTAGAAATCATCTCCGGGAACGCTTCCTCCGACGGAGGAAGCGTCAAATCCTGCCAGGATGTCGAGGAAGCCGGAGAGCTTTGTCTTCATCTCCTCGCCGGTCACGCAGACGATCGCGCACTTGGGAAGTGCCTTCTCGGCAACGGCTGCCTTCTCGACAATGCCGTACTTGGCAACAAGCTCTGCTGTGCCGGAAACATCACTGTCTGCTTTCTCCACGCTCGCCGCCTGCTCCCTGAGGAACGTCCTGACCGCTTCGGGATGGGCTTTCAGGAAGTCGTTGTTCACAATCGTGACGCCCTGGACCATGCTGCTCTTGCCGTCTGCGATGTCATTCCAGGAGTCGTTCAGAGAGAAGGCCTCGTGCACGTCTGTATTCTGGATGGTCGCTGCCGTTGCAAAGGGCTGGGGCAGGATCGCAATCGTGCTGGAATCCTGGGCGAGAATCGAGGCGATCTCGGTTGCCTCAGAGTGGAAGTCGAGGTCTGCTGTGATGCCATAGGCATCCAGCAGGTAGCGGATTGCGTACTCCGGGGTTGCTCCCTGACCGGTCGTCACAATGGTCTTGCCGTCAAGGTCGTCAAAGCTGTCGATGGCGTCATCTCCTGTCACGCAGTACAGGACGCACTCCGTGTTGATGTCGATCACGGAAACGCCGTTATTCGTCTTGTGATACAGGACGCTGGCAAGATTTCCGGGGACAAGGGCGATGTCGAGATCTCCCGAGGCGACAAGCGGGGTGATCGCATCCGGTGCGGCCTCGATCGTGAACTCGTACTTGCCCTCGGAGGTCCCTGCGTCGCTCTCGCTCATCAGGTTCACAAGACCCATCGCGGTCGGTCCCTTCAGGGCGCCGACGCGGACCGTCACATCATCGGTATTTTCCTCCGTGGAAGCCTCCGTCGCTGCTGTCGTTGCTGCCTCTGTTGCAGATTCCGCTGCGGCTTCTGTCTCTGCTTCCTGAGCGGCCTCGGTCGTCTCTGCATCAGCCGCTGCTGCGACAGTGTCAGCGCTCTGTGCGCTCTGGTTTGTGCTCCCGCATCCTGCGATGCTTCCTGCTGCAAGGAGCACGGCGGCAAAAACGCCTGCAACTCTGTTCTTTTTCATAGTCTGTTCCTCCTGTTCCCGACTCTTCTGACTGGTACTTTTCCTTCCGGGCAGAAAAATCGTAGCGGAACAGGGCGGACTTGTCAAATATAGCGTCAGGCAAATGCATAAAAGAAATTTTACTTTTGTGCAGCTTACGCAGTTATTCCCGAATTATTCACAGATTGTTTATGGATTTTCAACAGCAATCTTCTTATAATGGGGTTGCTCAGGGAGGGGAGTCCCTGGGTGCACAGGAAACAATTCAGGAGGCACGAATGGACAAAAAGACAGCGATCTTCCTTGCGAACGGCTGTGAGGAGGTGGAGGCGCTGACCACCGTGGATCTTCTGCGCAGAGCAGAGATTCCAGTCACGATGGTTTCAATCAACGGCACGGAGGAGGTGACAGGTTCCCACGGCATCCGCATCATGGCGGATACCACCATTGAAAAACTTGATTTTGACGCATACGACATGCTCATCTGCCCGGGCGGGATCCCGGGTACCCCGAACCTTGCAGCCTGCCCGGCGCTCACGAAGCAGCTGGTGAAGTTTCAGGAGGAGGGGAAGGAGGTCGCAGCGATCTGTGCCGCGCCCTCCATTCTCGCAGACCTCGGTCTTTTAAGGGGAAAGACCGCAGCCTGCAACCCCTCGAAAGAGAATGTCCTCCGGGCAGGAGGGGCAAATCTCGTATTTGCGCCCGTCGCAGAGGATGGCAATATCATCACGTCGAGGGCCATGGGGACAGCAGTACCGTTCGGACTGAAGATAGTGGAGCACTACCGCGGAAGGGAATTTGCGGAGTCGCTCCGGAAGACGATCCTTTTTGCAGAGGAGGGATGAGAATGCAGAACAGGAACGTTTTGTTCTTTCTGACGCCAAAGAGCAGCGTCGACATGATCTACGAGGATGAGACGGTGGGCCAGACGCTTGAGCGCATGAAGGACCACGGCTACACCTCCTATCCCATGATCAACGGGGACAGCGGTAAGTACATCGGCACCATCACACAGGGGGACATCTTAAGGGAAATCACAACGGGGGATTCGATCCTCCAGAAGGCGCTGGAGCGCCCCATCGGGTGCATCCCAAGGCAGCGGGACTACCGCCCGGTGCGGGTCAGCGCCGGGATCATGGAGCTGTATGAGTCCGCAAAGACCCAGAATTTCATTCCGGTGACGGATGACTCCGGGGTCTTCATTGGGATCGTCACGAGAAAGGACATCCTACAGGCACTGATTGATGATCTGCAGGGACGGGATGCGTCGGGATATGTGCGGCACATGGGCCGGGAACGGGCAAAGGTCGTTGTCTGAGCGATCTCTCCGTGAGGCAGTACATCGTTTGGAAACAGGTAGAGGAGAGCTTCCCGCGTGGGAAACTCTCCTCTTTATTTTGTTCCCTTCTTTTGTTTGCGGTGCTTCGCGCTTTGGCCTTTGCTCTTTTCATTCCCTTCCGGAGCGATAACCGCTGCCGGTGGACTCGCGCACGACGAGCTTTGCGGGCATCAGCAGGTTGTCAGGCTCCCGCTTTCCATCGATCATGTCGAAGAGAAACTGGATCGTCGCCTCGGAAATCTCGACCTGGGGCTGCTCGATGGTGGTCAGCCGCGGCACGCAGTACTTTCCCTCATCAATGCCATCGTATCCCACCACGGAGACATCCTCCGGGATCTTCTTTCCGCTGTCGATGATCGCGCGGATCGCGCCGATGGCGATGACATCGGAGATGCAGAAGATCGCGGTGAGATCCGGGTTGTCCCGCATGAGCTCCTTGGCGCCGAGGTAGCCGTTCTGCCTCGTGTAGCGCTCTCCGTCCTTCGTTCGGATCTCGTATACGAGTTTCGGATCGTAGGGGATTCCCCTCTCCTCCAGGGCCTTCTTGTAGCCAAGGTACCGGAGCTGGCCGACGCTTGGCTTGTCGAGGCCCTCGGTGACGATGCCGATGCGGCGGTGTCCCTGCTCCACGAGGTAGCTGATGGCCTTTTTCGATTCCACCAGGTCATCGACGGCGACGTTGGCATAGCGCACACTGTCCCGCACAAGGGGCCTGCCCGCCAGCTCAAACTCGTCCTCGTTTCCGACCGTGCAGAAAATGTACGGCACGCTGATCTGCTGGAGGCTCTCCGGGTCGTGGGTAAAGTTGCCGCCGAGGAATACGATGCCTTTTAGTTTGCGCTCCTTGACAAGGGCCTGCGCCACCATGACCTCATCCTGGTCATCGTCCACATGTCGCAGGATCGCTGCATAGTTTCTCTTCTGCGTGAACTGCTCCATGACCCGGACCATGCCCAGGAAGAAGGGGTTCGAGATGCCCTTGACGAGAAAGGCGATGGAGTCGGACTCGCTGCGCTTTAAGTACCGCGCCGAGTCGTTGGGCACAAAGCCGTACTCGTCGATGACAGCCATGATCTTCTTTTTCGTCTCCGGGTTGATGTCCGGGTGATTGTTGATCGCACGGGACACCGTGCTCACCCCGACGCCGCAGATCCTTGCAATGTCCTTGATTGTCGTGTTTGCCATTCTCCCATTTGCCCCTGCAAAAAGGAGAGCAGCGGTTTCTCCCGCCGCTCTCCTGTTCTTCCCTTCTGTCTTACTTCTTCCGCCCGTAGGTCTTTGCGAGCAGGCACATCTTCCCGGCAAGGTCCTCCGTGCAGACGCCATCCTTCATGCGCCAGACCCAGTTGCCGCCGAGGGTAGACGGCGTGTTGATTCTCGCCTCGTCTCCCAGGTTCAGGTAGTCCTGCATCGGGATGATCGCTGTGTCCGCAACGCTCATGAAGGCGCAGCGGATGAACTTCCAGGCGATGTCCTTCGTGCTGTGGATGTCCAGGTACCGCCTTGCAAATGCCCTGTCGCGTCGGTTTACATGCTCATACCAGCCCCGCATGGTCTCGTTGTCGTGGGTTCCCGTGTAGACCACGCTGTTGTTCCTGTAGTTGTGCGGCAGATAGTCCGACTCCTCTCTCGAGTCAAAGGCAAACTGCAGCACCTTCATGCCGGGATACCCGGAGTCCTTCACGAGCTTGATAACAGAGGGCGTCATGAACCCGAGATCCTCGGCGATGATCTCCTTCTTTCCGAGCTTCTTCCTGACCGTCTGGAACAGATCGATGCCGGGCCCCGGCATCCATTTGCCTCTCTCGGCGGTCGGATCGCCGTAGGGGATCGCCCAGTACTCATCGAAGCCGCGGAAGTGGTCGATGCGGACAACGTCATAGAGGTTGAAGCAGGCGCTGAGGCGCTTTAACCACCATGCATACCCGGTCTTTTTGTGATAATCCCACCGGTAGATGGGATTGCCCCAGAGCTGACCTGTCGCGGAGAATCCGTCCGGCGGGCACCCTGCAACGACGGTGGGATAGCCCTTCTCGTCGAACTCAAAGAGCTCCGGGTGGCTCCAGGTCATAGGATTTCAGCTTTTTCCACTGATCAAAGAAGACAAACTGCTGGAACTGGACCTCGCGGATCTCATCGGCAAGTTCCGCCGTATAGCGGGCCATTGCCGAGGGCTGTCTCGTGCGGATGTCATCATCCCACTCGATGTAGCTCTTTCCGCCCTGCTTTGTCTTCACGGCGCTGTAGAGCGCATAGTCCGGAAGCCAGTCTTCATTCTCCTCGATGAAGTCCGCAAAGGCCTTCCTCTTCGCATCATAGGCAGGGCCCTGGTACTTCTCCGCAGGGTGCAGCGCATAGGGGCTGTTCTCATAGGCCTTCCGCAGCACCGGATAGAAGTGGAAGTAGAGCTTTTCGTAGTCGATCTTCTCCGGATCCGTGCCGAAGTCGGCGCCCTTCACGTCCTCTTCTGTCAGGTATCCTGCCTTGACCAGTTCCTCCAGGTCGATGAAGTAGGGGTTTCCTGCGAAGGTGGAAAACGACTGGTACGGAGAGTCACCATACCCCGTCTGGCCGATCGGTAGAATCTGCCACAGGGACTGTCCGGCCTTCTCCAGAAAATCCACAAATGCATACGCCTCCCGGGAAAAGCATCCGATTCCCTGTCGGGAGGGAAGGGATGCAATGGGAAGCAGTACACCGCATGTTCTTGACATGACTGTTTCTCCTTTGTCTTGTTCTGTAACCTTACAAAGTTACCGGAAATACTGCAAGCGTTTCCGGGAACGTTTTCAACATTCAGGGAAAAAATGCGGGATCCGGATCCGGGATCCGCATCCCGCAAGGTCTGTCAGCCCTTGACAGCGCCGGCCATGACGCCCTCAATGATGTACTTCTGGCAGATGATGTAGAAGATGACGATCGGGACGATGGCGAGCACGAGGACTGCCATCATGGCGCCCCAGTCGACCTGGCCGTGGCTCTGCTTGAGGTACTGGACCGCGATCGGGATGGTCTTGTACTTATTGACATTCAGGACCAGAGCGGGGAGCAGGTAGTCATTCCAGATCCACATCGCATCGAGGATCGCGACGGTGATCAGGGTGGGCTTCATGATCGGGACAATGACTTTGAAGTAGGTCTGCACCGGGGTGCAGCCGTCGATCATGGCGGCCTCCTCAATCTCAAGCGGGATGCTCTTGACAAAGCCCGTGAACATGAACACCGCAAGTCCCGCGCCAAAGCCAAGGTACACGATGCAGATGCCGACAGGATTCGAGAGGTTCAGCATGTTTGCGAGCTTGCTCAGCGTGAACATGACCATCTGGAAGGGGACGATCATCGAAAACATGCACAGCACATAGATCAGGTTGGAGCCGAAGTCCTTCACCCGGACGATGAACCATGCGGTCATCGAGCAGCACAGGATGATCAGGGCAACCGAGACCACCGTGATGAACAGGGAGTAGCCGAACGTATGGAAGAAGTCGGTCTTCTTGATCGCATTGACGTAGTTGGTCCAGCCGACGAAGGTCTTGGAGATGCCGGCCTCCCACTTGGCAAAGCCCTCGGAGATCGGGGTCTTCGAGAGTCCGAAGGGGTTCTTGAAGATGTATGCCTTTCTCTTGAAGGAGTTCAGGAGGACGACAATCAGCGGATAGATCCAGAGGATCGAGAGGATTGCCATGACAACGGAGAGGACGCCGCCATGCTTTGCCCGGCGGACGGTCGAGACCTGTGCCTCTGCTTTTGTAACTTTCTTTGCTGCCATTACTGTTCTACCTCCCCGCTTCTCGACGCCTTATTCTGAATAAGGGAAATGACTGCCACAAGGATAAAGAAGATGACTGCCTTTGCCTGGCCGACGCCCTGCCAGCCGGTCTTGCCGTACATCGTGTTGTAGATGTTCAGGGCAAGGAGTTCGGACTGCTTGCCGGGGTTGCCGCCGGTCAGCGCGAGGTTCTGATCGAAGAGCTTGAAGCCGTTGGTCAGCGTCAGGAACGTGCAGACGGTGATGGTCGGGCGAAGGGATGGCAGGATGATGTTGGTTAAGAGCTGTCTGTTGTTTGCGCCGTCGATCTTTGCCGCCTCAATGAGGTCTGCAGAGACGTTCTGGATGCCGGCCACGTAGATGATCATCATGTATCCGATCTGCTGCCAGCAGACGACAGCGACGAGCCCCCAAAAGGCGGACCACTGGGTGGAGACGATCGTCATCGAGTGCTTTGCCAGCACGCTGTTGAAGATCATCAGCCAGATGTACGAGAGGACGATGCCGCCGATCAGGTTCGGGAGGAAGAAGCAGGTGCGGAAGAAGTTCGTTCCGCGGATGCCCTTTGTGAGCGCCATGGCGATCGCGAAGGCAGCAATATTGATGATAGCCATGGTCACCACCGTAAACAGCGTGGTGTACCAGAGCGAGTGCAGGAACGTGGTATCGAGCTTTCCTGCGACGTAGAAGATCTTGGTGTAGTTCTGGACGCCGACCCATTTCCAGTCTGTGACGGTCGTGAATTTACAGAACGAGAGGAACACGCCGTAGCAGAACGGAATGATAAAGCCGATCGCAAAGGCTGCCATCGTGGGCAGTACGAAGAGCGGCCAGTATTTTCGGATGGACTTTTGCATGAGACTCCTCCTGAATCCAAATCAGAAAACGGATGAGTGAGAATAACTCACTCACCCGTTGGAAAATCAGACGATTTTCAGTTGCTCTGTTTACCGTTACTGGGCAGCCTCTTCCTTGAGCTTCCACTGTGTTGCCCAGCCATCAACGAATGCGGTCTTGACGGCATCCCAGTCGCCGGAGCCATCGGTGTAGGCAGTGAGGGCGGAGACAACGTCTGCTCTCCAGTCATCGACGTTCGGCGTTGCGTTGAAGCTCCATGCGACAGAGGTCTTGCCGTCTGCCATCATGTCGTTTGCATCCTGGAAGAACGGGTTGCTGGATGCGTAGTCGCCGGTGAAGGTGTCAAACGGAGCGGTCAGACCCATCGTGTTTGTGATGGCATCGCGGCCCTCATCCGAGGTGATGACCCAGTCGAGGAATGCCAGAGTGGACTGGATGTCCTCATCGGAAGCCTGGCTGTTGACAGCCCAGTGGTTCTCAGTACCAACGCAGAGGCCCTCGTTCGCATCGTCGACGCCGAAGTAGATGGGCATCATGCCAAGGTCATCTGCCGTGACCTCATAGCCGTTGTCCGGATTGGTGAGGGCGGCATACTCCCAGTCGCCGTTCTGATAGAAGACGGCCTCGCCCAGACCGAACTCCTCTTCTGCGTTGTAGGAGCCGGATGCCAGGGTCTTGGGATCTGCTGCGGAATCTGCAACGTACATATCCCAGACGTTCTTGTAGTTGTCGAGGTAGGTTCCCTTGATGGTAGCCTCGCCGGCAGTGGTATCGACGCCGTCATCCTTGAACTCATAGTACAGAGGAAGGGTTGCAAGGTGTCCGGAGAATCTCCAGGAGGAGCCGTCATCCAGACCTGCGGAAGCAAAGGCCTCGGTGAGGTCGGTGCCGAACTGATCGTTGATCTCGTCCACTCTCTTGTTGATGTCGTCAGCGACAGCCTTCAGGGTGTCGAAGCTGTTGATCTCATCGATGGAGGAGACAACGGCGTTGTCCATCGAGCAGTAGTCCTCGAGGATGGTCTTGTTGTAGATGATGCCGAAGCACTCATAGCAGTTTGCAACGGCGGCAACCTTGCCGTTGTACTCGACTGCCAGGGACTTGTCGGTCAGATGATTGTAGAGGGAAGAATCCTTCAGATCGTAGGTGTAGTCATCCCAGGTCTGGGCATCGGTTGCAGAGCCGATGTTGAAGATGGTCGGTGCATCATCGCCCTTTGCCATCTCGGACTGGAGGGTCGTGTTGTACTGTCCGTCTGCTGCGGTCAGGACATTGACCTCGATGCCGGTCTGATCCGTGTAGGTCTGTGCCAGATCCTGCCAGGCCTCATCGGTCTCAGGCTTGAAGTTTAACAGATAGACCTTGCCGGTGCCGGGATCCGTGGAATCGGACGCTGCAGCTGCCTCGGTGGTATCGGTCGCTGCAGCCTCGGTTGCAGCGGTGTCTGCTGCTTCTGTTGCGGCGGTCGTTGCTGCCTCGGTTGCTGCAGTGGATGCTGCGGTGTCGCTCGAAGAGCTGCTTCCGCAGCCTGCGAGCATCGCTGCTGCCATGGCTGCTGTCAGGACGATGGTAACGGTTTTCTTTTTCATGTTCCTCTCCTTTTCTTTTGCGGGATTCCAACCCCTTGCAAATTTATGCGCTATCGGAACAGTTCTCGGTATCGGTATCGGTACCGTTTCCGGAACTGTTTTCAATATAGCACCGTCGACAAAAACAGGCAACCAGTTTTTCGGCTTTTTTCGGCGATTTGTCGCTTTATTTGTGACTATTTACGAAACACTTTCGAAATGACTGCTCGAGTCCCGATTTTGTCCTGTCCTTCCTGTGCAGAATCGCCAAAAGTAGTAAAAGACACCGCCCAGGATTTCTTCCAGGCGGTGTCTTTTACTCGGTAGATTTAATTTTTTCCCTTCAGTATCTCCACCTTGCGGCATTGAGTCTTCGGAGCTGGTCCACGAATTCTGCGTTCGTCCTTGTCCTGGCAAAGAGGTCCAGAACCGTGTCCGTCGCCTCCTCCGGGCGCTGGCCGATGAACATCCGGTGGACGATGGACGCCGCCTCCTGTTCTTCCTTCGTAAGGAGCAGATCATCGCGTCTTGTTCCGGACTTGGCGAGGTCGACAGCGGGGAAGATCCTCCGCTCGGAGAGCTTGCGGTTCAGGATC
>ONMH01000017.1 GCA_900318875.1 uncultured Lachnospiraceae bacterium
CGGAAGTTTGACAGCATAACCCCCTGATTTCTACATGTTAATACCCCTCAAACCATTGTAAAGACTGGATTTCCAGTCTTTTATTTTTGTCAAATTTTATTGTTTTATATGTGGCTATTTGTGGCTATGTATGGTATAATGGCCTTGTGGAGGTGCTGCCGCTATGAAACTTACCGTTAGCAAGTCTAAAAATTCAGCCTCTTTCTATGTTCAGAAAACAATCCGTAAAAAAAGCGGGCCTACTACCATCACCGTTGAAAAGCTCGGAAATCTTGATGAGGTCCGGGCGAAAGCCGGTGGAAAGGACCCCTATGTATGGGCGCAGGAGTATGTCAATGAACTTAACCGCAGGGAATACGAAGAGCAGAAGCAGATCATTGTAAGCCGTTCCCCGTCCAAACTTCTGAAGAAGGGTGAAATGCATTCATTCAATTGCGGATATCTGTTCCTGCAAAAGGTCTATTACAGCCTGGGCCTTGATAAGATCTGCAAGGATATATCGTCCAGATATTCTTTTGATTATGATCTTAATGACATCCTTTCCCGGCTTGTATTCACAAGGATTCTGTATCCATCATCAAAGTTCTCTGCCGTAAAGCAGTCCGCTGCCTTTATTGAGCAGCCCTCCTTCAAACTCCATGATGTTTACCGTGCCCTCTCGGTCCTGGCAAAGGAGAATGATTTCATACAGACCCAGCTCTACAAGAACAGCCAGAAAGTAATTGAGAGAAGGAAAGATATCCTTTATTACGACTGCACCAACTACTTCTTTGAGCTCGAGCAGGAAGACGATCTGCGGCGCTACGGCAAAAGCAAGCAGCATCAGCCGCTCCCGGTCGTCGGAATGGGGCTGTTCATGGATCACGACGGAATACCGCTGGCTTTTGATATTTACCCTGGCAGTCAGAACGAGCAGCCCACTCTCAAGCCTCTGGAAAAGAAGGTTCTCAATGACTACGGCTTGGGGAGCGTGATCGTATGCACGGATGCCGGTCTCTCATCAAAAACAAACCGCAAATACAACGACCTGACCCTCGGAGGCGTTCCTATCCGAAGCTTTATTACCACACAGTCTGTAAAACAGCTTCCAAAGGATCTGAAAGATTATGCCCTTGATCCAAAGGGCTGGCATCTTATCGGGCATGATGAGAGTTTTGATATTTCCGGCCTTGATGAAGACAGGTATTATGACTGCATCTTTTATAAGGACAAATGGATCAAAGAAGATATCTCCGCAAAGAAGCAAAGAAAGGGCGCAAAGCCACTGGAACAGCATCTCATTGTCTCTTTCTCCATAAAATACAGGAATTATCAGAGAAAGATCCGGCAGGGTCAGATCGACAGGGCACAGGAACTGATAAACAGCGGAAGATACAAGCAGCGCGGTAAAAATCAGAATGATCCGCACCGCTTCATAGGACGCGAAACAATGACCGCTGATGGCGAAGCCTGTGAGAAGGAAGTTCCGTATCTTGATATGTCAGCTATTGCTGATGAAGAGCAGTATGACGGTTTCTATGCTGTCTGCACCAATCTGGATGATGTAAGCGTTGATGAGATCATAAAGATCAATAAAGGCCGATGGGAAATCGAAGAATGTTTCCGGATCATGAAGACAGAATTCAAGGCCCGTCCTGTATACCTGCAGAAGGAGGACCGGATCAGGGCACATTTCATAACCTGTTACATTGCTTTGTTCATCTTCCGGATACTGGAGAAAAAGATCTGTGAAGAATACACCTGCGAAGAGATCATCGGTACACTCAGGGGCATGATGATGTATCGCCCCGGCGAAAAGCAGGGATATCTTCCTGCCTATACCAGAACGGATCTGACAGACACCCTCCACGAGACGTTCGGATTCCGTACCGATTACGAAATACTCACAGACATAAGCATGAAAAGAGTCATTCGTGAAACGAAGAAAAAGTAATAATATATAGCTACGTTTTGGCCATATCAAAAGAGCGGATAATGCCCAAAAACAAAGGCATTTCCGCTCTTGTACTGTCAAAGATGGGATCTAAAAAACAAGAAATCATTTTACCGATTCCACAAATAAAATCGGAGGGTATTCACTGGAATACCCTCCGGTTTTGGTGATCATCGTGCGTCTATCCGAATTTTTGACTTTGCGGCCCGTTTCCGTTCCTTTTCGGCATGTTCCTGCTGGTAAGCTGCCTCTAATATTCTGTCCACTTGTTCTGGGCCAAAGGCCCTTTTGACCCGCTCATAGTCAGCGGAGACTTGCCGCATGGCCTTGTTTTCCAACTTGACCTCCTGCAATCGATCAGACAGGCGGATGTTGCTCTCCCTCACCCGGCCATAGTCCCCTTGCAGACGCTCAAATTTCCCCCGCAGCTCCACATAGGCCAGATACAGGGAGCGCAGCACCTTGACGATTTGGGCCAGCAGGGGCTTTGCCTTTTTCTCTCGGTAGGCCCGGCCTGTTTCCAGCGTTCCCGGCTCCGGCAAAATCTCCTCCGGATTGGCGGAGAAATCCGCTGCCAACCGCTCCATATTTTTCACCGCCGGGGCAAGTTCTTTGAGCCGCCGTTCCTGGCTCTCCACCTGGTTTTCTTTCTCCGCCTTGACCGTCTCCAGAACGGCGATCTCCTTTGCCCGCTGCTCTTTCTTGTAGTCCAGCACAGACAAGTGCTTGTCGTGGGTGCCTTTGTCCTCCCACTCAATCCCGTGGCGCTCCATGACCAGGGAAAGCTGCTCCTTTTCCGAGCGCACCCACTGGCTCCACTCTGTGTCCCCTCTGGTGCCGCCCTGGAAACCCTGGGCCGCTAACGCCTGTTTCAAAGATACCCTCGTGTCCAGCCCTCGCTTGCTCCCGGTGGTGAATGGTACAAAGTCAATGTGCAGATGGGGCGTAGCCTCGTCCATGTGGAGGTGGGCAGAGAACACCCGGAGTTGGGGGTTGCGCTCTTGAAAGCCCTTCATGTACTCGTCCAAAACCGCTGCCGCAAGCTGTCCCTCCTCGCTGTCGGCGCTCATATCATCTCGATTGCCCACTTGCAGGATGATTTCATGGAACGGCTTTTCCTGCTTGCCGGAGCGGATCTTCTCATAGTAATCCTCTATCCTTCTGTCGGCCCTGGTTTGTTTAGCGTTGTACCGTTCCAGAGCCTCGTCAAAGAGTTCATGGTACACCGCCTTGATATTCTCCTGGCAGTAGGTTATATTCAAGTGGGAGCGTTCCGGGTCAGTGTTCTTGGCGTGGAATTTTCTACTGTTATGGTTCACCGATCCTTGGCCCACCATGGCGCTGATTGTCCTTTTCAAATCAATCCCTCCTCCCTTTTCCGCCGCGCAAGCGGCGAGCCTTTGTTACTTTCTGCGAAAGTAACGCAAAAGCACTTTTGACAGCCTGACGGCCATCAAAAGCGCATTTGCGCCCTACGGGGTGGTGTGGGGGCTTTGCCCCCGGCAACTGCGGTTGCCTCCCCCAGCAGGGCCGCCCTTTGAAAAGGGCACCCTGCACCCCGCCTAAACTTTGTCACTCGCCGTTGGGCAGGGTGGAAAGGCCAGGGGCCTTTCCACCGCCCGGCAAGTGTTTTCCGTGGGCCGAAAGTCAAGGGGTACGGGTTGTATTGACTTGCGGCAATCTCCACCCGCAGGTATGCCCCCCTTGACTTTCGCCCCCGCTCCCCGTGACAGCCGTGACGACCGTGACGATGTTTTACACACCGCCTCCGCACTCCGAAAAGCTGTCACAGCTGTCACGGTCGTCACGCCTGGGGTTCCTCCAACGTGAGCTTGATACTCCGCCCGGCATGGGTTCGGGCGCTTTCATAGTGGATGTGGTACTCATAGGACAGCCGCCACGCCCGGACATTCAGCCGCATAGCCAGGGCATTGGGTTTCATATCCAGCCCCAGGGCGGCGACAAGTTCCGTGGCCGTCCCTCTCCACTCTGGCCGTTCCGCCGTTACCAGGGCGGCAACAGCCTCCAACACCGGGTCAGGCGGCTCCTGCCGCAGCTCCGTTTCCCGCCGCTCCAGCTCCCACACAAGCCGTTCCTCGTCCCGCTTGAGGTAGAGGCGCTGGTCTTGCTGATCCCGCCCAGAAATGTCCAGGGTGGCGGCGTTGTCTGCCCGCCGCTCCTTTTGGAGCAGAAAGGCCCCGTCTGCCGCACCCAATAAGCCGTTGGTGCCGGAGATCATATCAAACTTATCATCGGCCTGCTGCTTGCGGGTGTGATGTACAACCAGGAGGCAAACCCCGCTTATATCGGCAAACCGTTTCAGTTTGGTGATTACCTCATAGTCGTTGGCATAGCTGTACTTCTCTGCCCCGGCCTCCCGGATTTTTTGCAGGGTGTCGATGATAATAAGCCGGGTGTCCGTGTGTTCCCGGACAAAGCCCTTTAGCTGCTCCTCCAGGCCACCGCCGAGCTGCTTAGCTCCGATGGCAAAGAACAGGTTTCCGGTACTCTCTACTCCAAACATCCGGTACAACCGCTCCTGTAAGCGACGGTGGTTGTCCTCCAGGGCCAGATAGAGGACTGTCCCCTGGCGCACCTCATACCCCCACAGGGAAAGGCCCATACTCACATGATAGGCAAGCTGGGCCATGAGAAAGGACTTGCCCACCTTGGGAGCGCCCACAAAGAGATATGTCCCCGCATAGAGCAGACCGTCTACCACAGGAGGTCTGCCGGGGTACACCTGTTCGTAGAGGTCATTCATAGACACGGTAGGCAGATAGGCCGGGTCATTGACCCGGCTTATCTGCCGCAGGATTTCCTCCAAATCTCTTTCCGGGGGCTTGTGTTCTGTCACGCCCTCTGCTATACTTTGGTTAGGTTTTTGTGAGAGCGACTGTCCCCCGTCTGCGCCAACAGGCGGATATGGGGCAGTCGTTTTCTCTTGCAATCTATCCATCTATCAATCCTCCCTCATGCCGTCCATGATGGCGGCGATCAGCCGGATGGTGTCCAGCAACTCCCCATCCACGCCATTCCCGGCCTCGATACGCTCCAGTTCTTCCAGAACGGCGGCCAGCTCGTTCCGCAGGGCCTTATACACCCTGGGGTTGCCCTGTACCACCACATCCCGGCACAGCAGCCGTCGGGTGATGTAGTCCTGTTTGGTAAGGCCGGAGAGCCGCACAGCGGTTTCAATTTCCCTGTCCTCATCCGGGGACACCCGGAAAGCCACAGTTTTGTTTCTCCAGCGGTTGTGTCGGTCAAGATTTTTCACTGACATGATTTAGGCCCCCTTTCGCTCCATGTCCAGTTTGTCCGCCATCTCCGCCTGCCGGGTGGGGAACAGGTGGGCGTAGCGGTAGGTAATATCAATGCTTTCATGTCCCACCCGGTCAGCGATTGCCAGGGCCGTAAAGCCCATGTCAATGAGCAGCGAAATGTGGGAGTGCCTCAGGTCGTGTATTCTGATCCGCTTTACCCCGGCCTCTTTCGCACCCCTGTCCATCTCCCGGTGGAGGTAGGATTTTGTCACCGTGAAAATGCGGTCGGTGGGCTTCACCCCATACAGGCTCTTGATATAGTCTCGCATTTCTTCACAGAGGAAAGCGGGCATTTGAATGACCCGGTTGCTCTTAGGGGTCTTGGGGTCGGTAATCACATCCTTGCCCTTAATCCGCTGGTAGGACTTGGAGATGGTGACGGTCTGTTTCTCAAAGTCGAAGTCGCCAGGAGTGAGGGCCAGCAGCTCCCCCTCCCGGACGCCGCACCAGTAGAGCATTTCAAAGGCGTAATAGGAAAGGGGCTTGTCCATCATGGCCTCGGCGAATTTCAGATACTCCGCCTTTGTCCAGAACAGCATTTCCCGTCCCTTTGGCTTTCCCATATTGCCCGCCTGGGCAGCGGGATTGACCTTTAGATTGTAGTGCCGTACCGCATGGTTGAACACGGCGCTCAACTGATTGTGCAGCGTTTTTAAGTACACCGGAGAGTAGGGCTTGCCGTTCTTGTCCCGGTAACCCAGCATTTCATTCTGCCAGGCGATGACCTCCTTGGAGTGAATGTCGCACATCTTCCGCTTGCCGAAGTACGGCACCAACTTCTTGTAGAGGATATGCTCTTTCGTCCCCCAGGTGTTTTCCTTGATACGGCCTTTCATGTCCGCCACATAGACAGCCACGAAGTTTTCAAAGGTCATTTCCAGGTCGGCGGTCTGTTGTTGCAGGAATGTCCGCTCCCACTCCAGAGCCTCCCGCTTGGTGGGAAAGCCCCGTTTCATTTTCTTTACTTTCTTGCCCGTCCAGTCCTCGTAGTAAAAGGACGCATACCATGTGCCCTTTGCCTTGTCTTTGTATGCCGGCATTGTGGTTCCCTCCTTATTGTCTGTCCCGCAGCCCATAGAATTTTTCCTCGAAGTAGCGCCTGCTTACCCGTCCGGGAATGGTGAGAAAGCCTTTTTTCTTCAGCTCCTCGTTCATCTCCCGCACCAGCTTGTAGGCGTAGGGCTTGGAAATGCCCAGCTCCCTGGCGACCTCCTCTGCTCTCACAAACAGCTCCTTTTCCATGGTCAGCACCTCCTTATTTTAGTTTCGCAAATATGTTAATGTCACCATCTTCATTATACATTAACATAAGTGTTAATGTCAAGAATTTATTTCGCATTTTTGTTAAAGATTATCTTGCATCTTTCGCTTTTTTGCGCTATACTATTGGCAAAGGCGGTGGGATATTATGACAGTCGGAGACAAGATAAAGAAAATCCGCACCTTTCGAGGCATGACACAAAAGGAATTGGGGCTTGCTATCGGCTTTGAGGAAAAGGGAGCGGACAACCGGATCGCCCAGTATGAGACGAATTACCGTGTTCCGAAACGGGAACTGCTGGACAAGATGGCCGAGGCGCTGCGGGTAGACCGCCAGAACTTCTACACCATCGCCCCCGGCTCTGCCGAGGACTTCATGCGGACATTCTTCTGGCTGGACGAGGACAGCCCTGGCGCTATCCGCCTGTTCCAACTTGTCCGCAATCCGGGCAGAGCAGGGGCCGCTGATGATACCGCTGTACGGTACAATGATAGCGATGACTGGCCCGCACACCCTCCCGTGGGTATGTACTTCCAGTATGGCCTTGTGGACGAGTTCATGCGGGAATGGCTTTTTCGTCAGCAGGAGTTACACGCCGGGGAGATCACCAGGGAAGAGTATTTTGAATGGAAACTCAACTGGCCCCATACCTGCGACGATGGCCTGGAAAGCGAATATTATATCCCTTGGCGGAAAAATAAATAAGACAAGCAAAAAAACCGCCCTGCTGAATTTGTCGTTCAGCAGGGCGGTTTTGCTTGTCCTTTTGGGATTTTTCTCTTGAGAATACCGGGCGGACACAAATAGTATCAATCCAGTATCAAGAGCAGTATGGACGGGCAAAAAAGCCTGTATTCATGCGGGTTTTCGCCGTTTCGAGCGTCATTCGAGCTCGATTGTTCCCGGCGGCTTACTCGTGAGATCATAGAACACTCTGTTGACGCCCTTGACCTCATTGATGATCCGGTTCATGCAGGTCTGGAGCACGCTCCAGGGAATCTCTGCCGCCTCTGCGGTCATGAAATCAGAGGTGATCACACCGCGCAGGGCCACCGCATAGTCGTAGGTTCTGCCGTCTCCCATGACGCCCACCGAGCGCAGATTGGTCAGAGCGGCAAAGAACTGGCCCTTTCCCATGTCGATGCCGGCCTTCTCGAGCTCCTCCCGGTAGATGGCATCCGCATCCTGGGTGATCCGCACCTTTTCTGCTGTCACCTCGCCCACAATGCGCACGCCCAGTCCCGGGCCGGGGAAGGGCTGACGGAAGACCAGGTTTTTCGGCAGTCCCAGCTCCAGGCCGGTCTGCCGCACCTCATCCTTGAAGAGATTGCGGAGGGGCTCCACGATCTCCTTGAAGTCCACATGCTTGGGAAGACCGCCCACGTTGTGATGAGACTTGATCACCGCGCTGCCGGTGCCGACAGCACCGCTCTCCACCACATCGGGATAGATGGTTCCCTGTGCCAGGAAGTCCACCCGGCCGATCTTCTTGGCCTCTTCCTCAAAGACATTGATGAACTCCGCGCCGATGATCTTGCGCTTCTGCTCCGGATCGGTCACCCCGGCGAGCTTGTCGTAGAAGCGCTGCTGGGCATTGACACGGACAAAGTTCAGCTCAAACGGTCCCTTCTCGCCAAAGACCGCCTCGACCTCATCGCCCTCATTCTTGCGCAGCAGACCGTGGTCCACAAACACACAGGTCAGCTGCTTCCCGACGGCGCGGGAGAGAAGGGCTGCTGCCACAGAGCTGTCGACGCCGCCGGAGAGTCCCAGCAGCACCTTGCCATCTCCAATCTTCTCACGCAGAGCCTTCACGGTCTCCTCCACGAAAGAGGACATCACCCAGTCTCCGCTGCAGCCGCAGACGTCGATGATGAAGTGGCGCAGCATCTTCATGCCCTCGGTGGTGTGCACCACCTCCGGGTGGAACTGCACCGCGTAGAGTTTGCGCGTCGGATCCTCCATGGCTGCCACCGGACAGTTCTCGGTGTGGGCTGTCACATGGAAGCCCTCCGGTACACTGGCGATGTAGTCGGTGTGGCTCATCCAGGTTGTGGTCTCTCCCGGCACATCCTGGAACAGGACGGAATTCCGGTCATCCACGGTGATCTGCGTGTGGCCGTACTCGCTGACCGGTGCCGTCTTGACCGTGCCGCCGAGCTTGTAGGCCATCAGCTGGGATCCGTAGCAGATGCCCAGCACCGGAATGCCCAGGGAAAACAGTGCCGCATCGTAGGTCGGGGAATCCTCCTTGTACACGCTGTTGGGCCCGCCCGTCAGAATGATCCCCTTGGGATGGAGATCTCGGATCTGTTCTATCGGCATGGTGTACGGATGGATTTCACAGTAAACGTGATTCTCTCTGACGCGTCTTGCTATCAGCTGCTTGTACTGGCCGCCGAAGTCCAGGACGATCATCAATTCTCTGGCCATGTTCCTCCTCTCCTATTGCTGTATTTCTCGTTTTGTCTGCAGACCATTTTACCCGTTTCTCTGCGGTTCGGGAACCCCTTTTTGCGCGGGTCTAGATCCGCCCGTTCAGTTTCCAGTAAAGACTCTGCGCGTAGGAATCGGTCATGCCGCAGACGTAGTCGGTGACCAGCATCAGCCGCAGATAGAGCTTCTCCTGCGGCGATCTGCCGCTGCTGTAGATCTGGTAGATCGTGCGGTAGTTCTCCGAGACCAGGGTCATCAGCCGGCGGTTGTAGGGTGTCAGCTCCCGGCCGGTGTCATAGTCGAGGACCGCCGCGGTGAACCGCTCCAGCAGGCCCTTCAGGATGCTGTCCGCCGCGACCTCGATGTGGATGATCGTGGAGGACTGGAATACGTGGTCATTGGCGAGCTCTCCCAGCACGTCATTGAGCTTTCCCGCACCGGTCACCTCCAGCAGCTCCGTCCCGAAGGATCCGTCCAGGATCTCGTCGTAGTGCGTGATGAAGCTCTCCTGTGCCGCGTGGAGGAGCTCCGTCTGCACCCGGATGAGCCAGTTCTGGATGGCGTAGTTGTCCGGCCGGGACATGCCCCGGTCGACGCCCTTCTGGTACCGGTGCTTCAGATCCTCGATGGCCTGCCGGTAGAGACTCTGGCTTCCGGAGGCGGGCTCTGCCGCATCCTCCGCCCCGCACCTTGCCTCGAGCTCATCCCGCAGCTGGTGGTAGGTGAGGAAGCCCTTCCGGTAGGCATCCTCGATGTCCGCGGTATGATAGGCGATGTCGTCCGCCGCCTCGAGAAGATAGGTCAGGGGATGCCGCCTCCCGTCAAGGCCGCAGGAGGTCTCCACATCCGAAAAGACCTCCCGATCCGCCTGGAAGTATCCCATCTTGTGGGCGCGGATGGGGCCACTGGGGTCGATCTCCAGGGAGCTCACCGGGTACTTGATGATCGTGGCCAGAAGTGCTTTGGTCAGGTTCATCCCGTGCTCATCCACCAGGTAGTGGAGCTTGGTGACCACCCGGAGGGCCTGGGCGTTGCCCTCAAAGTGCAGGAAGTCTGCCTTCTGCGCATCGGTCAGGAGCTTTTCCAGGGGCACCGGGCCGGACCCTTGCGTCCACTCCGGGACATAGGTGATCCGGGGCAGGGCTTCCTGGAAAAAGGTCCGGATGCTGGTCTCCCCGAAATGCCCAAATGGGGGATTGCCGATATCGTGTAACAACCCGGCACAGCTTAGGATGTCGCAGATATCTGTCTGGTTGTCCGGGTGGAAGGAGGGGTCCTTTGCATCCCGCAGGATGGCCCGGCCGACGCTCTGGCCCAGGGACTTGGCAAAGGAGGAGACCTCCAGGGAGTGGGTGAGCCGGGTGCGCACAAAGTCACTCTGGTCCAGCGGGAAGACCTGGGTCTTGTCCTGGAGTCTTCGGAAGGAGGCACTGCCGATGATCCGGTGGTAGTCCTTCTCGTATTCCGAGCGAAGGTCAGACGTTCCCTTCGAATGGTAGCTCCGGATCCGGTCCGGGCACAGCAGGGTTTGCCAGTCCATATCAATACCTCCAAAAAAAGCGCCCGACCAGTTTTCCGGTACGGGCGCTGACTGACTTGTCAGTTGATCACTCAATAGATGATCCGTCGGATGCAGACATAGGAGCGATAGGTTGCGCTCGAATACTTGATTCCGGTGGAAGGGGTGGAGGCATGTACGATCATGCCGTTTCCGATGTACAGTGCCACGTGGCCGGGATAGCAGATGATATCACCGGGCAGGGCATCCGCCAGCGAGCCGACGGCAATGCCGTTGCTGCGCTGTGCCACATCCGTTCTGCCGAGGGTGTAGCCGAAGTGGGCGTACACACTCATCGTGAAGCCGGAGCAGTCCGTTCCGTTTGTCAGGCTCGTGCCGCCGTAGACGTAGGGGTTGCCGACGAACTGCACTGCGTAGTTGATCACATCCTGTCCGGTGACACCGGAGGAATTGGACGGCGCAGAACCGGAGGAGACACTCGGCGTGTAGGTGTAGTTGCTCACCGTGTATCCGCTGCCGGTGCTGGTCGTGGTGGTCGTCGTCGTGCTCTCGGCCACTGTCACGCTGGTGCCGGTGGAAGCTGAGCTGGAGCTGCTACTGCTGCTGGAGGACGAAGAGGCGGATGCCGCCTTCTGTCTTGCCTTCTCCCGTGCGGCTGCTTCCTCAGCTGCCTTCTTGGCTGCCGCCTCGGCCGCTGCCCTCTGCTGGGCCTCCTGGGCCGCTGCGATGGCGTTGGTCTGCTCGGTCAGCTGTGCTGCCAGCTTGGTCGCCTCTGCCTGGGCATTGGCGATCCGGGTCTCGTAGTCGTCATACTGGGCCTGCAGATCAGCCAGCTGGGAGTTCAGAGCTGCCTGCTCCTGCTCCAGACCGAGCTTGGATTCCTCCTGCTCGTCCTTGGCATCCTGCAGATCCTGCTGATCCTGCTTGACCTGGGCCTGGATCTGCTCGTACTGGTCGAGCATGTTCCGGTCGTACTCGTAGAGCTTGTCCACGTACTGGGCCTTGTTCAGAAGGTCGGAGAAGGAGGTGGCGGACACCAGGACTTCCATGTAGCTGGAGTCGCCCTTCTCGTACATGTACTTGATGCGCAGCTTCATCGCATCGTACTGCTTCTGCTCCTCGGCGACCGCTTCGTCGTACTCCTGCTGCTTCTCGTCGATCTGGGTGT
Organism: uncultured Lachnospiraceae bacterium; assembly: GCA_900318875.1. GTDB lineage: Bacteria > Bacillota > Clostridia > Lachnospirales > Lachnospiraceae > CAG-791. The sequence continues at coordinate 11,641 of ONMH01000017.1, forward strand.
CCAGATCGGCGATCTCGCTCTCGAGCATCTGGATGCTGGCCATGTTCTGGACGAGCTCATCGTTGGTGCTGTCGATCGAGGAACTGACTGCGGCCTGGCTGCTCTCCAGTGCGCTTGCACTGCTCTGTGCCTCACTCAGGGCACTCTCGGTCTGGCTCTTTTGCTGCTGCAGTTCGGAGATGGTAGCGGCAAAGGCGCTTCCCGCCGGAAGTACCGCAAAGAGAGCGGCCAGCGCAAGGGGAAGAGCCCCCCGCCGAAGCGCTCTCCTGAGGGTCTTTTGGATCTTGTGATCTCTCATTCGTCTTACCCGTTCCAAATTTATTACGTCTTTGTTACAGAGGCATTATACGCTCTCACCGGGTCGGTTTCACCGCTTCCTAAGAAAGTTCACAAAAAATTTAAATTTGTGTTCTTATCACAGTTCGCAGTTGCCCACGGTTCTCGGGAAAGGCAGCACGTCGCGGATGTTCTCCATACCGGTGAGATACATCACGCAGCGCTCAAAGCCCAGGCCGAAGCCGGCGTGGCGCACGGAACCGTAGCGGCGCAGATCCAGATAGAACTGGTACTGGCTCATGTCCATGTGGAGCTCCTCCATGCGCTTGGTGAGGAGATCCAGGTTGTCCTCTCTCTGGGAACCGCCGATGATCTCGCCGATGCCGGGCACCAGGCAGTCGCAGGCGGCGACGGTCTTTCCGTCCGGATTCAGCTTCATGTAGAAGGCCTTGATCTCCTTCGGATAGTCGGTGACGAACACCGGCCGGCCGAACTCCTTCTCGGTCAGGAACCGCTCGTGCTCGGTCTGCAGATCGCAGCCCCAGTAGGCCTTGTTCTCGAACTCGTCGTTGTGCTGCTCCAGGATCTTGACGGCATCCGTGTAGGTGATCCGGCCGAAGTCGGAGGTGGCCACATGGTGCAGCCGCTCGATCAGGCCCTTGTCGATGAACTGGTTGAAGAAGGCCATCTCATCCGGCGCGTTCTCCAGCACGTAATTGATGACGTACTTGAGCATGGCCTCTGCCAGCTCCATGTCGTCCTCCAGGTCTGCAAAGCAGATCTCCGGCTCAATCATCCAGAACTCTGCCGCATGGCGCTGGGTGTTGGATTTCTCTGCGCGGAAAGTCGGTCCGAAGGTGTAGACGTTGCGGAAGGCAAAGGCATAGGTCTCCACGTCCAGCTGGCCGGAAACCGTCAGGTTGGTCGGCTTGCCGAAGAAGTCCTTGGAGTAGTCCACCTTTCCGTCCGGAGTCTTGGGGACGTTGGCCAGATCCAGCGTGGTCACCTGGAACATCTCGCCTGCGCCCTCTGCATCGGAACCGGTGATCTCCGGGGCGTGAACATAGACGAAGTCCCGCTCCTGGAAGAACTTGTGGATCGCATAGGCGGCCAGGGAGCGGACACGCATCACCGCCTCAAAGGTGTTGGTGCGGACCCGAAGGTGCGGGATCGTGCGCAGGTACTCGAAGCTGTGGCGCTTCTTCTGGAGCGGATAGTCCGCGGAGGACTCGCCCTCCACCTCGACTTTGCTCACCTGCATCTCCAGGGGCTGCTTTGCCTCGGGGGTTGCAACGATGGTACCGGTGGCGATGACCGAGGCACCGACGTTGAGCTTTGCGATCTGGGCAAAGTTCTCCAGCTTGTCGCTGTAGACCAGCTGCAGGTTCTTGAAGCAGGAGCCGTCATCCAGAGCGAGGAATCCGATGCTCTTGGAATCCCGGTTGTTCTTGACCCAGCCGCCGACGGTCACTTCTTTGTTGAAGTAGTCCTCCGGCTTGTTGAAGATCTTCAACACATCCACCAACTTGTACTGCTCTCTCATGGTTTCCGCCTCTCCTATCTGTAATGCGTGATCAAGCTATCGTCTCTCTTGTCTGTTACTCGGTGGCTGCTTCCGTAGCCGCCTCGGTTGCACTCTCGGTCGCGGCCTCTGTGCTCTCGGTGGAGCTCTCATCCGAAGGATCGGTCACATCCGCCTTCGTCATCAGGAATTCCAGGACCTTCTGGGACAGCATGTACTCCTTGTAGGCCTTCTTGTCCTCTTTCTGCTCAAACTCGTCGATGGAGGAGTAGCCCATGGAAGCGGCATCCACAGCGGCCTGATTCTTGTACTCCCGGCCCGTGATCTTCATGCCCTCCTTGTCGGCCACCGCCTGAATCACGATGTACTGCTTTGCCGTCTCGACGGCCGCATCATGAATGCTGTCGAGGATGGTGGACGTGCTGGAGTCCTCCGCCGCGCTCTCGGTGGTGTCCTCCGTGGCAGCCTCGGTGGTTGCTTCCGTCGCAGCCTCGGTTGCCGCCTCGGTCACTGCCTCAGTGGCTGCCTCTGTCGCGGCCTCGGTGGCTGCTTCCGTGGCGCTCTCGGTGCTGCTCTCCGTGGAGCCGGTCCCGGTGACCGCCTCGCGGAAGCTCTCCGCTGTCATGCCGTACTGCTGTGCGTAGTTCGTGGTGATCTGATCGTCAAGCCGGTCCACCATCTCCGCGGGCGGATCCTTCTTGAAGGTGCTGTTGTCCACCAGGTACTCCAGGATCTTCTGCTCGACATCGCTGTCGTAGGTCTGCTGTGCCTGCTGCATCAGCTGATCCTTCACGTAGTCCTTGTACTCGTCCACGGTGGTGACACCGGTGATGTTCTGCTGGGCAACCCAGTCATCGGTGAGCTCCGGGGTGACCTTCTGGGAGATCTTGTTGATGGTGACGGTGAAGACCACGTCCTTGCCCGCCACATCCGTGTTGCCATAGTCATCGGGGAACTTCAGGTTCAAGTCCACGGTCTCGCCGACCTTCTTGCCGATGAGGCCGTCCTCGAAGCCGTCAATGAAGCTGCCGGAGCCGATGGTCAGGTCGTATCCGGTAGCGCTGCCGCCGTCAAACTCCTTGCCGTCGATTTTGCCGGTATAGTCGATGTTGACGATGTCGCCGCTCTGCACCGTATCCCGGTCCGTGACCTCCTCGGTGGTGGAGCTGGAGCTCAGGGTGTACTGAATGTACATGTTCACGTAGTCATCCGACACGGAGGGCTGTGCCTCCTCCACGGGGATCGAGCTGTAGTCGCACAGCTCCACGTAGTCCTCAGCGTTGATGCCGGACAGATAGGCCGGATCCTTCTTTCCGCAGCCCGCAAGGCCAAGCACCATTGCGCCAGCCAGGACAAGTGCCATGATTCTTTTCTTCATAAAATTGTTTACCTCTCTGTGGCAGACAGTGCCCCTCTGGGTCTGTCCGCAGTAACCATAAGTTTAGCACAGCATGAAATGTCTTAAAAGGTCTTTTTTCTTGCCTGAACAGTGCTGGAATGCTAAAATCTATTAGATCATCTGTACTCTCGGAGGTAAGCATTTTGAAGGATTTGACAACCGGAAACAAGATCGCCATCGGCGTCATTGCGGCGATCGTGGCAGCGCTCATCGTGCTGTTTGTCGTCTTCCACAGGGGAATCTTCCTCGTTCTCGCCATCGTGACCGCCGTCATCGCAGTGCTCTACTTTCTGGGCACGGTCCTGCAGCGCCGTCAGGAACAGCAGGATGAGGCCGTACAACAGACCAAGCAGAACATGACCATGCTCGTCATCGACAAGAAGCGGATGAAGATGAAGGATGCGGGCCTTCCCCAGCAGGTCATCGACGCCACACCGAAGATGCTCCGCAGGAGCAAGGTCCCGATCGTCAAGGCAAAGGTCGGTCCCCAGATCCTGAACATGGTCTGCGACGAGCGGATCTTCGACTCGATCCCGGTGAAGAAGCAGATCAAGGCGCAGGTCTCCGGCATCTACATCGTCGGCGCGACGGGGATGAAGGGACAGAAGCTGGTCTCCGACAATCCGAAGAAGAAGAACTGGCTCTCCCGCCAGATGGACCGGATCCGCAAGGCCGGCGGCGCAGGCTGAATACAAAAAACTCGCTGCAGCAGCAGCGAGTTTTTTTTATGCCTGTTTTCTGCCCGTTCAGCTCACCCTGGCCGGGTTCACAAAGTTCGTCCGGAATTTTGCAAAGCCCGGATACTCCTTTTCCAGCCTGGAGAGGGCGCGCTCTGCGTCCTCTCTTTTTTCGTAGATGCCAAAGACCGTGGGGCCGCTCCCCGTCATCACCGCGTTCAGGGCGCCCTCTTCTTTCAGGACGTTCTCCAGCTCTCCAATGATCGGGTAGACGCTCCCCGTCTGCTGCTCCAGCACGTTCCCGCACAGGGCCGCCATGCCCGGAAGGTCCCGCTTTTTGATGGCCGCGACCATCCCGTCCACATCCGGGTGGCGGATGTCTTTTTCCGGGATCGCGTCATATGCCTTGTAGACCCAGGGCGTTGCCACATCGATGTCCGGCTTGACCACCACCAGTTCGCACTGCATCCAGTCAGGGAGCGGTGTCAGCACCTCGCCGATCCCCTCGCAAAGGGCGGTGCCGCCCGCCACACAGTAGGGAACGTCCGCCCCGAGGGAGAGACCGATCTCACACAGCCGGTCATTTCCTGCCCAGAGGCTGTACATGTCCCGGATGCCGGTGAGCACCGCTGCCGCATCGGCAGAGCCGCCCGCCATGCCGGCCGCCGCGGGGATGTGCTTTTCCAGGGTGATGTCAAAGCCATCCTCCAGGCCAAAGGCCTCCTGCATGGCCTTCGCCGCCCGGCAGACCAGGTTGTCGGGACCTGCGGAGAGGTCCGAGCCCTGGATCTGCAGGCGGATCTCCCCGTGGTCAGCCCGCTCGATGGTGAGCCGATCCCAGATGTCCACGGTCTGCATGATCATGCGGACCAGGTGATAGCCATCCTCCCGCTTTCCCACCACGTCCAGGGAGAGATTGATCTTTCCGTATGCCTTCTTCTCGATCCGCTTCATGGAGTTCTCCTCACTGCACCGCGCCGATCAGCTCCTCGATCTTTGAGAGGCCGTGCCGCGCCGCATAGTCCGCAAGGCCGTCAGCGACCTTCCCCGTCAGATCCGGGGTGTGGAAGTTCATGGCACCGACTGCCACCGCCGTGGCGCCGGCGAGCATCAGCTCCGCCGCATCCTGCCAGGAGGCGATACCGCCCATGCCGATGATCGGGATCTGCACCGCCTGGTGCGCCTCGTACACCATGCGCACCGCGATCGGGTGGATCGCCGGCCCGGAGAGGCCCCCGGTCTTGTTGGCGAGCACGAACTTCTGCTTCTCCACGTCGATCTTCATGCCGGTAATCGTGTTGATCAGCGAGATGCCGTCGGCGCCGCCCGCCTCCGCGGCCTTTGCCATCTCCGCGATGGAGGTCACGTTGGGGGTGAGCTTCATGATGACCGGCTGCTTTGCCACCTTCTTGATCCGCTGCGTGATGTCAAAAAGGGCGTCGGTCTCGGTGCCGAAGGCGATGGCACCCTGCTTGACGTTGGGGCAGGAGACGTTGATCTCCAGCATGTCCACCCGCTTCTCGTCGGCGAGCCGCTCCACCACGTCCAGGTACTCCTCCACGGTGTGGCCGCAGACGTTGACGATGACTCTGGTGTCGAACTGCTTCAGGAATGCCAGGTCCCGCTCGATGAAGACATCGATCCCGGGGTTTTGCAGGCCGATCGCGTTGAGCATGCCGCCGGGGACCTCGGTCACCCGGGGCGTCGGGTTCCCCTCCCAGGGGACGCTGGAGACGCCCTTGGTCACCACGGCGCCGAGCCGGTTCAAATCCACAAAGTCCGAATATTCCATTCCGGAGCCGAAGGTCCCGGAGGCGGTCATGACGGGGTTTTGAAAGGTCACGCCGGCAATGGAAACGGACATATCCGTGTGCACATTTTTGTCCATCAGATCAATACCTCCCTGGCTTCAAACACCGGTCCCTCGGTGCAGATTCTCGCATTCTTCACGTGGGAGTGGCCGTCCACCTTCGCGGTCTTTGTCACGCACCCGAGGCAGGCGCCCACGCCGCAGGCCATCCGCTCCTCCAGGGAGAGATAGCAGGGGCAGTCCCGCTCCAGTGCAAGAGCCTTGACCCCCCGCAGCATCGGGAGCGGCCCGCAGGCACAGATGACATCGAAGGCGGGCTTTTCGGACCGCACCGCCTCGATCACATTCCCGTGAAAGCCGGCACTGCCATCGTCCGTGGCGATGACAACATCGGCAGCCTTCGCAAACTCCCGGTCGAGAAAAAGGTCATTTGTCCGGTAGCCAAGGACCGCCGTCACCTGCCCCGCGCCAAGGGCCCGGTTTTTCTCAGAGATCGCCTCGGCAAGCCCCAAAAGGGGCGGGGCACCGATCCCCCCGCCAAGAAGCAGAACCCGCTTTCCCGCGAGCTTCTCCAGGTCATAGCCGTTTCCGAGGATCCCCAGAACGTCCAGGGTCTCCCCCGGCTGACAGCGGGAGAACTCCAGAGTTCCCGCACCCACGGTGCGGAACACGAGGCGGAGCGTCCTCGTCTTCGGATCCCAGCCGCAGATGCTGATGGGGCGCGGCAGGATCCGCCCGCTGTCTCTCGAATAGACCCCCACAAACTGCCCCGGGATCACCTGTTCTGGTGCCTCATTCTCCCGGTACCGGAGCCTAAGGTCATAGACCCCTGCTGCCAGCTGCCGGTTCTCCACCACGGTCAGCGTCCGCTTTGCCCGCTCACTGCTCATGCCGTTCCTCCTTGTCCATGGGCGCATACTTCGCATAGGTGTCCGCGATGATGTCCCGCACCTTCTCATGCAGTACCTTCCGCTCCGGAATCGGCATCCCCTGGGTGGGGATGGGGGTTCCGAAGATCACGTGCACGGTCTTGCACTTGAGCTTCGGGAAGTGATCCTCGAACACATCCCCGGTTCCGACGGTGGTCACCGGGATGATGGGGCAGCCGGTGCGGATGGCGATCTTGAAGCTCCCGCCGTGGAAGGGCAGAAGCGTTCCCTCCTTGTGGTTTCTCGTCCCCTCGGGGTAGATCAGAACGCTCCTGCCGGACTGGATCAGCTTCTGGGCGTCGGTGATCATCTGGACGCCTGCCTTCAGATCATTCCGGTCCAGGAAGAGGGTGCACATCTGCGTCATCCAGAAATTCAGGAGCGGGACCTTCTTCAGCTCCTTCTTGGCGACGATGCCGAGCTTCCAGCCCATGCAGGGCATGGCGCAGACGATGTCAAAGATGCTGCGGTGATTGCCCACAAACAGCACCGCCTGATCCTTCGGGATGTTTTCCAGCCCCTCCACCTTCACGCGGCACCCGGCGATGACCTGCAGGATGCGAAGGCCCACATAGATGTAGCCCGCGGACAGGCGCTCCTTCTGGTCTTTCGAGAAGAGCCCCGCAATCAGGACGACCGGCATCCACACGATGCCCAGGATCAGGTACGCCACCACGTAGATGATGGTGATGAGGGAATGAAGATATGCCATGCTTCCTCCAGCGGCCGCCGTGCGGCCAAGCTTTTTTGCCGGATGCCATCCGGTATGCTGTCCAGCTGAGTATACCACAGAAGGCCCCCTCTTCCCCATGCTCCATCGCGGCAGAACGCTTTTCATCGTTACTATTCACGGGGTAAAGTGCCTCGTGCTGCAAAGTCACGACCTCCATGCCGGGAGATTGCAACAATCCCCCAGCTCTTATCAAGATGATCATG
>ONMH01000169.1:0-3223 GCA_900318875.1 uncultured Lachnospiraceae bacterium
CAGCGGATGTTGCGGACAGTGATGTCGCCTACATCAAGGACAAGGGCACCCTGATCGTTGGCATCACGGACTTTGAGCCCATGGACTACAAGGATGACTCCGGCAACTGGATCGGCTATGATGCGGATCTTGCAGCCAAGGTCGCAGAGGACCTGGGCGTTGAGGTTCAGTTCGAGGAGATCGACTGGGACAACAAGATCCTCGAGCTCGACAACAAGTCCATCGATGTCGTCTGGAACGGCATGACGCTGACCGACGAGGTGACAAACAGCATGGCATGCACCAACGCCTACCTGAACAATGCACAGGTCGTGGTACTCCCTTCTGACAAGGCGGATCAGTATCCGGATGTCGATTCCATGAAGGATCTCTCCTTCGCAGTTGAGGCAGGCTCTGCCGGTGAGGCAGCTGCCAAGGAAGAGGGCTTCACCTACACGTCCATGACCAGCCAGGCGGATACCCTGATGGAGATCCAGGCAGGCACTTCCGACGCGTCCATCATCGACCTTCTGATGGCAGGCGCCATGATCGGAGAGGGTACCAGCTATCCGAACCTGACCCACACCCTGGAGCTGACCACCGAGAAGTACGGCATCGGCTGCCGCAAGGGCTCTGATCTTGCTGACTATATCAACGGCGAGCTGAAGAAGTTCTACGACGACGGATCCATGCAGACCATCGCAGAGAAGTACGGCGTACAGGATGCCATCGTATCCCAGGACTGATCGCCGGAAAGGACAGTACGCTTCATGTTTTGGACCGTCACCCTCTCCCTTCTTGAAGGGTTTCTGACAACTGTAAAGCTGTTTGCGCTGACGCTTGTGTTTTCGCTCCCCCTGGGCCTTTTGATGTCCCTGGGCTCGATGAGCAAAATCAAAGTGCTGCGCTACCCCATTGTCTTCCTCATCTGGGTCATGCGCGGCACCCCGCTCCTTCTGCAGCTGCTCATCATCTACTACGGCCCGGGCATCCTGCTCCATGCCAATGTCTGGGGCTCCGGCGACGGCGGAAGATTTACGGCGGCACTGGTGGCCTTCGTCATCAACTATGCCTGCTATTTCTCGGAGATCTACCGCGGCGGCATACAGTCGATCCCGGTGGGACAGTATGAGGCTGGCAAGGTGCTCGGCATGACAAACAGCCAGATCTTCCGCAAGGTCATCCTGCTGCAGGTCATCAAGAGAATTGTGCCCCCGATGGCAAACGAGATCATCACCCTGGTCAAGGACACCTCCCTGGCGCGTGTCATCGCCGTTTACGAGATCATCTGGAGCGGCCAGGCATTCATCAAGAGCGCCGGCATCATCTGGCCCCTGTTCTACACGGGCGCGTTCTACCTGATCTTCTCCGGCCTTCTCACGCTCCTGTTTGGCTACATCGAGAAGCGCCTTGACTACTTCCGCTGAGGAGGATGCAATCGAAATGTCGATACTTGAAGTCAGTCACATCCGAAAGAACTTCGGTTCCACCGAGGTCCTGACGGATATCAGTTTTACCATGGATGAGGGACAGGCGGTCTCGATCATCGGGTCCTCCGGAAGCGGAAAGACGACGCTTCTCCGGTGCCTGAACTTTCTCGAGACCCCGGACGAGGGCACGATCAGAGTCCGGGATGAGATCCTGTTCGACGGTGCAAAGAAGGAGAATCCAAGTGAGGGCGAGCTTCGGAGACGCCGCCTCCACTTTGGCCTCGTGTTCCAGCAGTTCAACCTGTTCCCGCAGTACACGGCACTTGAGAACGTGTGCCTTGCCCCGAAGCTTGCGCTGAAGGAGAAAAACGCGGAAGAGCTCCAGAAGATCACGGAGACGGGAGAGGAGCTCCTGGAGCGCATGGGTCTCAAAGACCGGATGGGAAACTATCCCCACCAGCTCTCCGGCGGACAGCAGCAGCGCGTCGCCATCGCGCGGGCGCTGGCTCTAAAGCCCGACATCCTCTGCTTTGATGAGCCGACCTCGGCCCTCGACCCGGAGCTCACGGGAGAGGTGCTCAAGGTCATCCGGAACCTCGCCGAGCAGCACACGACGATGATCATCGTGACCCATGAGATGACGTTTGCGAGGGATGTCTCCGACCGCGTGATCTTTATGGACGGAGGCAGAATCGAGGAGCAGGGAACGCCGGATGAGGTCTTTGGCCATCCAAAGAGTGAACGGACAAAGAGATTTCTTGCAGGTTACTGAGAAAGCCCGGAAAAACCGAAACAGCACCGATACATCTCTTGCAACTTTGTTTTTTCCGGTTGAACTTTTGTCAAAAGACGGATACTCTAAATAAGGCGGTATCACCGCCTTATTGTTTTGCATTCTACAGGGAATGAGAGGTATGGATCATGGCAGAGTATGCATTCGGAATTGATGTCGGCGGCACCACCGTCAAATGCGGTCTCTTCAACGTAAAGGGAGATCTTCTGGAGAAGTGGGAGATCCCGACGAGAAAAGAAGATGGCGGCAAGTACATCCTTGGGGACATTGCAGATGCCATAAAGGACAAGTGCAGGGAGAAGGGCCTGAAGAAGGAGGACATCCTCGGCGTCGGTATCGGTGTTCCCGGACCGGTTCTGGAGGATGGCATCGTCAACAACTGCGTCAACCTCGGCTGGGGCGTTGTGGATGTGAAGGAGACGCTCTCCGGGCTCCTGGACGAAATCCCGGTTGCAGTCGGAAATGACGCCAACGTGGCAGCCCTCGGCGAGCAGTGGAAGGGCGGCGGAAGCGGCTATAAGAATGTCGTTCTGGTGACCCTTGGCACCGGCGTCGGCGGCGGCATCATCATCGGCGGCAAGATCATCCCTGGCTCCCACGGTGCAGGCGGTGAGATCGGCCACATCCAGGTGGACAAGAACGAGACCGTTCCCTGCAACTGCGGTAAGAAGGGGTGCCTCGAGCAGTACGCCTCCGCAACCGGTGTGGTCCGCATGGCAAAGCGCTACCTTGCAAAGAGCAAGAAGACAACCGTATTAAAGGACGACGAGACCCTGAGCGCGAAGACTGTCTTCGATGCAGCAAAGGCCAACGATGCCGCTGCACTGGATGTCGTGGAGCAGTTTGGTGAGCGCCTCGGCACGGCTCTGGCAGCCATCAACTGCGTCGTGGACCCGGAGGTCGTCGTCATCGGCGGCGGTGTCTCCAAGGCCGGCCAGATCATCCTGGATGTCGTCCAGAAGTACTACATTCCGGCAGCCTTCAATGCCTGCAGGAACTGCCTGTTTAAGCTGGCAGAGCT
>ONMH01000169.1:3258-6491 GCA_900318875.1 uncultured Lachnospiraceae bacterium
GCCTGATCGTAGATGCAGCGCCAGCCGTCCCAGACCTTGGCGGTGACCAGGATGTAGTGATGGCCGTCGTCGCCCTCCTCCAGGGAGACGGCGCAGTTGCCGGACTGCTTCACATATCCGGTCTTGCCGCAGAGGACCGAGCCGTTTGTGTCCCTGTCCTCAATCTTGCGCAGAAACCAGTTGGAGAGGTCAAAGCCCGCCGGGGTTTGGGCGGTGCCGGGAATCGTATAGGTGTGGGCGGAGAGCACCTGCCTGCAGAAGTCGTTCTCCACGGCAGCCTTCATGATGACGGCCATGTCCTGCGCCGTCGTGTAGTGGCTGACGTCAAAAGTTCCGACGCAGTTCGTAAAGTGTGTCGTGCCTCCGATCCCGAGCTCTGCTGCCTTCTCGTTCATGAGCGCCGCAAAGGCATCCTCCGTCCCTGCGGTGTAGTCCGCGAGGGCGATGGCGGCATCCGCCCCGGAGGGGAGGATCGCCCCGTAGAAGAGGTCCTCTACGGTCGTCACATCCCCGGGGGCAAAGCCGACATAGGAGCTCCCGGTGAGGTAGGACTCATCGCAGACCTCCTGGGAGATCGTGACGGAGTCCTGAAGCGAGGCCTCTGATTTGAGGTGCTCCGCCGCAACGAGGATCGTCATGACCTTCGTCATGGAGGCGGGGAACATCTTCACGGCGGCATCCCGCTCCGAGACGATCTCATTGGTGTCCGCATTCACGAGGATGAAATAGGGACTTGCAGCGTAGTCATTCCCCTCCCCGGAAAAGCCCGCCGCGACAGAGGACTCGATGGAGGACTGCTTTGCCTCGTCCATCGTGACCGCGTCGTCGTTGAACGCTCCCTCGGCATTCACGGTGCCGATTGTGGAGGACACGGAGGAGAGAATGGCGGTGTTTGGCGTCTCTGTGAACGCATACCCGCCTGCAAGAAGTGCTGCATAGGAAGAGGTGCTCCCGGTGGAGGAAGCCTCTGCGTCTGCTTCCTCTGCGGATGTGGAAGCGGGCAGGGCCTCCTCTGCAGCTGCCGCAGACGGGGAAGCGGAAGAGGAGAGGGCGGGAGCCTTTTCGGCATTCCCACTGAAGGGCTTATGAAGGCCCCGCACGGTCATCCCTGCGGCAAAGAGGCCGACAAGGACCAGTACCATCAGGGCAATTCTCCGGTTTCTGCGCCGCCTTCTCTCCCTCTCCCGACGCCTCTTCCTGGCCCGCTGCTGCCGCCTTCTCTCCGCCAGATAGGCCTCATAGTCCGGATCATAGGAGAGGGAAGGATCCTCATATCCGGGAGAAGACTCCGATGGAAATCCGGACTGCCTTTTCTGAGGATGCTGTCTTTTGGTCATCTGCCGCTTCTCTCCTTTCATGGGAATCAACGGTATCATAGCACCGGCTCAAATTTGCTGTACAGCAGAACCTGTGAGCGGACAGGAGAGTGGAAAAACGCGGGACATCGGAAAAACTGGCAGAAATCCTGCAGAGACTGCGGCTTCGCATCTTTGGCGATCTGCCGAAATTATTGGAAATATTTCAGGACTCCCTGTGAATTGTTCCGGTTCTTTCTTAAATTTCTCTGCCTTCACATTTTTTATACATTTCTGCGCTATCATAAGGAACACGGGCAGGACCTCCCTCCCCTGTGACAGCGGCATTCCGAAGAGGCGGAGAACGCGCTATACTGGATCTGCACAGAGAAAGAGGAGAGGAGGAGCAGGATGAAGACATGGGTCATTCTAGCAGGAATCTTTCTGATCGCCGGCACCGCGGTGACGGCATCGGGACTTCTTGCCATGGAAAAGCAGCTCTCCGGGAGGGATATCATCAATGCGCGTGTCCGGGTCCGGGGACGCTTAGGGGGCAGGATTGCCCACGTGCTGATTGCGCTGGCCATCCTGGCAGCCGGGACCATCTGTTCCTCCATGTGCATCTGGGTCCTCTGCAGAGACCGGTTCTGGGTGAGCTTCTACCTGTTTCTCACCCTGATCGCCCTTCTTTCCATCTGGGTGAGTGCCCTGCAGGTGGGGCAGCGGATCTTCCGGCAGACCCACGGGAAAGAGGGGATCACCCTGGACGACTTCTTGATGGAGAAGAACGGCGTCGCCAGGGGAACCGTGCAGATCGGAAAGAAGCGGTATGCCGCCTGCATCCTGTACGCGCCGGCAGCACCGGGAAGCCCGGTGCCGCCGAAAGAGGTGAGAAAGACCGTGCTTCGGAGGGGAAGCACGGTGAAGAACTTCACACAGAGGGGTGTGATTCTGTATCTGTCCGGGGAGAGAACAGACGGGGCACAGAAGACAGACTGACTGAAAATACAAAGGGGAGCCCTGACAGGGAGGCTCCTCTTTTTTGTCCAATGATCTGGAGAAAGGCAGCGGAATGGAACGCTACGAACTCAAAAACTGGGAAATCAGACTTCGCGGGCAGTGGCCTGCAGCCTATGGAAATGTATATGGAAATCCGAAGTTTCGGGACGGGTACTGGATCCACACATCCTCACTGATGGGCTATGAGCTCCACGGGGACATCCTGGAGCTGTACACCTGCCACAGCAGCTACTACTGCAGGCTGGGGAACTTCAACCCGGCATCCAGCTGGGAGACGCTGGAGAGGTTTCTGCGCACCTGCAGGCGGGCAGGCTGCACCGGAGACCACATCGTGGAGAAGATCCGGGAAGCGGTTGCCGGAAAGGCAAAAGAGCCGGAGCGGGAAGAGACGCTCTCTATCCCCGGGGATGACAGAATCATTCTCTCTCTGGACGCTGCCAGGGAGGACTACTTTGCAGAAGTCAGTGCCCGGGGCGGCGGCAGGTCCTACCGGACAAAGAGCCACCTGGTCCAGCACGCAAAAAGGCAGGATATCGTCCTGGTCGGGATCGCCTGCGGATACAGCGCCGATCGCCTCGTGCAGGAGGTGAACTTTGCTTATTTCCCGTTCCCGGGAAACCGGATCCAGTTCCGGGACTGGCCGACGGGAAAGCTCCCGGTCTATCTGCACAATGACGGCTGCGAGGAGATGGAGTTCAACACGCCGTATGGGGACTTTGTGGTGCCGGGGGGAACCTTCATCCGGCCGGAGAGCGCAGATGGGGCACTTCGTGCAACACACCACATTGCGCCGAAGACGTCCTTCGGCTCCCGCCCTGCGGAGCACCATGTGACAAAGGAGCAGAGCGGCGGCATCTACTTCTCCCAGGATACGCGCGTCATCACAGAGCGGGACAGGCAGCAGGCATAAAGAAGCAG
>ONMH01000030.1 GCA_900318875.1 uncultured Lachnospiraceae bacterium
CCGCTGTTTCTCGTCTTGTACTGCACCTGCTCATAGGCATCCGCCTTGACGAGCAGGATCACGCTGACGTTCCCGTTTTTCTCTGCGATGTCCAGGGCGGAATCCACGCCGAACTCATCCGGAAGCGGGGTGTTGATCACCACAACATCCATGCCGTCTTCTGCGATCTTCTGTTTTGCCTGTGTGATGGTCGAGGCCTCCCGCACCGGGCCGAAGATCCGGGACAGGATGCCCTTCAGGGCTCCCGAGGACTGGGCATCTCCGGAGACGACCAGCGCACTGCACTCCATCTTTGCCATGCTCTCTTCCCATCAACCGTTTGCCCGGTCCACATATGCCTGCAGGCACTCCCTCACCGATGTCCGTCGGCAGCTTTTCCAGTTTTCGCGTCATCTCCGGATCCGCGTGGTACAGGTTGATGTTCATCGGCAGGTCCGGGCTGTAGTTCTTCCGGACGCCCTCGAGGCCCGCGTAGATCAGCAGCATGAACGCCAGGTACGGGTTGGCCATGGGGTCCGGAGAGCGCAGCTCGATGCGCACCTTTCCGGAGGGATCTGCGGGAATGCGGATCAGCTGGGAGCGGTTCTGCTCCGACCAGCTGATGAACAGCGGCGCCTCCTGGTGGCCGAAGCGCTCGTAGGAGCTCTTCACCGGGTTCAGGAACAGAGTGATGTCCCGGATATAGCGCATGATGCCCGCCATGAACTGCCCGTTCCTGTCTGATCCGTCCTTCGAGACGACGGAGAGGTTCAGGTGCATGCCAGAGCCCGGTGCATCCCGCAGGGGCTTCGGAGAGAAGTCCGCATAGTAGCCGTTGGCATTGGCGAGGTTCCGCACCGCCCATTTCAGGGTCGTCGTGTTGTCCGCCGCCGTCAGCGCATCGCTGTAGCGGAAGTCAATCTCATTCTGGCCGGGGCCGGACTCGTGGTGCGAGGCCTCCGGCGTAATGCCCATGTCGAGCAGGGCAAAGCAGATGTCGCGGCGGATATTCTCGCCCTTGTCCTCCGGGTCTGCTGCCATGTAGCCCGCCCAGTCGATGGGGTCATGGGTAGGTGCCCCGTTCTCATCCTGGCGGAAGACATAGAACTCCATCTCCGGGCCGAAGCGGACGGAGATGCCCTCCTTCTTTGCCTCCTTCACCGCCTGGCGGAGCAGGTACCTCGTATCCCTCTCAAAGGGCGTCCCGTCCGGCTTTGAGACGTTGCAGAACATGCGCGCCACTCTGCCGTCGAGCGGGCGCCAGGGCACGATGGAGAGGGTGTTGGGATCGGGCTTTAAGAACAGGTCGCTCTTGACCATGCTGCCGAAGCCCGGAACCGCACCGGCATCAAAGGAGATGCCATAGCGGAATGCCCGGTCGAGTTCCTGGGGCATGATGGAGACGCACTTCTGATTGCCGAACGCGTCAAAGTAGACGAGTTTCAGGAACTTGACGTTCTCCTCCTCTACGAAATTCTTTACCTCTTCAAAGTCTTCCATTTTTCCGTATCAATCCTTTACTCCGAAGCTCTGCCGGCTTCCTCGGCATGCTTCTTCGCCGCCTCCACAAGGCCGCGGAAGAGCGGGTGTGCATTATTGGGTCTTGACTTGAACTCCGGGTGCGCCTGGGTGCCGATGTAGAAGGGGTGATCCTTCACCTCCACCATTTCGACGATCCTGCCGTCCGGGGACGTGCCGGAGAGCTCCATGCCGTGCTCCCGCATGATCTCGCGGTAGTCGTTGTTGAACTCCCATCTGTGTCTGTGGCGCTCCGAGATCTCCTCTTTTCCATAGAGCTGATAGGCAAGGCTGTCCTTTTTGAGGGTGCAGGGGTAAGCGCCAAGCCGCATCGTGCCGCCCAGGTTCTCCACATCCCGCTGCTCCGCCATCAGGTCGATGACGGGATGGATCGTATCCGGTGCAAACTCCGTGGAGTTCGCATCGTGATAGCCAAGGACCGATCTTGCAAAGGCGACAACCGCCATCTGCATGCCAAGGCAGATGCCGAGGAACGGGATCCTGTTGACTCTTGCGTAGTCGGCAGCCTGAATCATGCCCTCGGTGCCGCGGTTTCCAAAGCCGCCGGGAATGATCATGCCGTCGATTCCGGACAGAAGTGCCTCACAGCCCTTTGCCTCGATCTCCTCCGAATCGGTCCAGCGGATCTTCACGCGGACCCGGTTTGCGATGCCGCCGTGGTTTAAGGCCTCGACGACAGACAGGTAGGCGTCGTGGAGCTGGGTGTACTTGCCGACAAGGGCGATCTCCACGGTCTCCTTCGAGGCATCCAGGTTCTCGACCATCTTTGTCCAGTCGGAGAGATCCGGCTCCGGGCAGGGCAGATCCAGGCACTCGCAGACTGCCTGCGCCAGGTGCTCCTTCTCCATCATCAGCGGGACCTTATAGATGGAATCCGCATTCAGGTTCTGGAGGACATGGTTGGAAGGAACGTTACAGAAGAGGGCGATCTTGTCCTTTAGGTACTGCGGCACTTCCAGCTCGGAGCGGCAGACGATGATATCCGCCCGGATTCCCATCTGCTGCAGCTCCTTGACCGAGGCCTGGGTGGGCTTTGTCTTGAGTTCCCGCGAGCCGTACAGGTAGGGGATCAGCGTCACGTGGATCATGCAGGCGTTCTTCGGTCCCACCTCCAGCATGAACTGACGGATTGCCTCGTAGAAGGCCTGGGACTCGATGTCGCCGACGGTGCCGCCGACCTCGATGATGGCAACCGTGTTCTCATCCGGATCGGTCGGGCGGTAGAACCTCGACTTGATCTCATTGGTCACATGGGGGATCACCTGCACAGTGCCGCCGTTGTAGTCGCCGTGGCGCTCCTTGTTGATAACAGTCCAGTAGACCTTGCCGGAGGTCACGTTGGAGTTGTGGTTCAAGCTCTCATCGATGAAGCGCTCGTAGTGGCCAAGGTCCAGATCCGTCTCCGTGCCGTCATCCGTGACGAACACCTCTCCGTGCTGGATGGGGTTCATGGTGCCGGGGTCCACGTTCAGGTAGGGATCGAACTTCTGCATCGTGACCTTGTAGCCCCTTGCCTTCAGGAGTCTTCCCAGGGACGCGGCAGTGATGCCCTTGCCCAGTCCCGATACCACGCCGCCTGTTACAAATACATATTTGACCATTCTCTCTCCTTACCAGCCCCGCAGGGGAGCCCATAAAAAAGGTGACAAAGGCGCACACGCAGCTGAACTGTTTGGAGCACCTTTGCCATCCCTTCGCAATCGATATTCTTTTTAACAGTTCAAACTGTTGTGGCTTTGGATTCAAAACATATCGATAATCTTACCGCATGGGCGGGGTCCTGTAAAGGAGCCGGCCAGGCCTGCAGGGAAACTTCGTCACTTTGTCCAGAAGACGTCAGTCCTTTGGGTCCGTCCGGCGCCTCCTGTGGGACTTTCCCTTGTCCTCATACATGGCAAGGTCCGCCTCCCGGAGCACCGCATCCACGTCCCGGATTTTTCCCTTTTTCACCACGTAGCCGAGCGCCATGCTGCAGCCCGACTCGGTACAGGAAAAGCGGATCTCGCGAATCATCTGTCTTGCCCCCGCTTCGTCCATGCCCTCCCGGATCAGCAGGAACTCGTCGCCTCCCATTCGGAAGACGTGGTCCCTGTCCGCCGCTCGGATCAGGATGTCTGCGGCCTGACGGATCAGTCCGTCCCCTGCCTCGTGGCCGAGGGAGTCGTTGCGGTCCTTTAAGCCGTTGATGTCCCCGGAGACGAAGACTGCGCTCCCCGTATCCGTGCGCTTTGCCAGATACCGCTCCAGTCCCCTTCGGTTGCAGACGCCGGTCATCGGATCCCGGAGGCTCTGCTCATAGGCTTCCTGCAGGTTGTTGCGGTTGCGCAGCATGACTGCGAGGAAGTCCGTCAGCGTGCTCAGCATATATCCCGCAGGCCGGCAGTCCGGGGAATTCAGTACCAGCGTAAAGCCCAGGCGCTCCCCGGAGATCTGGAGACAGCCGGAGATGAAGTTGCGGATTCCCGGGATCGGCAGGACAAAGTCCGGATGCTGCTTCACAAAAGCAGCATAGTCCTCCACAATTGCCACCTTGTTCGTCCGGAAGATCTCGTTCAGAGCGGACAGATCGGACAGGAGTACACTCTGCAGCTCCTCCTTCCAGGGGAGAAGTCCCTCCTGGGTCCACTCAAAGGAGCAGGACGCGGTTCCGTCCTTTCGAATCTCAAACAGGAAAAAGCGCTCGGACTTGAGGTTCTCCGCGATGTGCGCGATGCACTTCTCGATGCCGTTGGTGGGATTCTTCGCCTCCAGGCCTGTGGTGATTGCCTCGTTTGCCCAGGTCTCGCTGTCCAGAATCAGGCTCCCATAGGACGGTTCCTCCTGGTGAGGAGAAGCCAGAACCAAAGTCAGCGCCCGGCCCAGGTATCGGACAGGAACACACTGGAAGCGGTAGCTGTGTCCCGCCGCCCAGGACCCCTGGTAGGAAAGGCAGTGCGCCTGCGCGCCGCCCAAAAGCAGGCAGTCGCTGCAGGGAGATGTCCGCTCCCGGAACAGCTCATAGCACTTCTTCTTCGCCACCGGATAGTCATCCTGCAGGTCCAGATCCCGTCGCAGGGACTTGTTCACGCTGACAACCTCCCTTGTGACGGGATCCAGAAGGGCTGCCCGCTCCGGGATCTGCTCCAGCATCTCCGGTGTGATGCCGATCATGTGCCAGACTTCTTCCAGCATGGCCCGCTCCCTGCTTCGCGCAGGGTCTGCCCGCTTGGACAATAAGCGCAGCAGGTCGGGAAAGCTCGCCGCCTCCCTGCCGAGTGCCACGGTGCGCATCAGCTTCAGCCGGCAGGGCGTGCCGCCGATGCCGCGAATCGCCTCGATCTCATTCTGCACCGCCACCGAGGCGCGGACCATCGCCTCCGCGCCCTTGTCCCCGGAGAGCAAAAGAACTGCCCGAACCGAGAGGCGCCCCGCGACCACATCCTGGGGGAGGAAAGCCCGGCAGACCGCATCCTGGACCCGATCGCCTGCCTCGCTTCCAACCTCCTCCCCAAAGACCTCACACAGCTTGGCGTAGTTCTCCAGAAGGAGCAGCACAGCGCAGTATCCCTCCCCTGTGCTGCGAAGCGCATCGTCAAAGGCAATCCCTGCCGACAGGATGCCGGTACATTCCAGAACCCGGTCTGCCGCATCCTCGTCCTTGTGCCGCCCTCCGAGGGCATCTGCGCCGATTCCAACCAGGCCGCCTATCCTGCTGCCCTGATAGAAGGGAACCTCCAGGAAGCGGGCTGTGCGGATCTTTCCCCCCGCCAAGAACGTCCGCTCGGAATACAGTGACGCCTCCTCGCCCCCAAGGACCTGCTGCTCCTGATTGCGCGGTTTCGTGGTGTCAAGGTAGAGTCCCAGCTCCTGCGCCGTCTTTCCAGCGAGGGTTTTTGTGTTGAATACCCCCACCAGCTCACCGAACGCCGCGTTGGCACCCAGATACCGCTGGGATGTGTCCTTCCAGTAGATTGGAAGATCGGTTTCCCCGGAGATCGCGCGAAAGAGCGATGCCTCCAGCTGCACAGCCGGTTCCTGACGCGTATCCTGGTGTCCGGGAAACGAGGAGACAAGGAGCGGAATCAGCTCCCGCACGCTCGCCTCCCGATCAAAAGCTGTCGCCCTGCTGCAGTAGAGAACCTGTTTTTTCCCCTCCTCGCGGATGGGCACTGCCGTGTAGACGCACCAGGAATAATTTCCGTCCTTGCCGCGCACCCGGAAGAGATTCTCCCGGATTCTGGTCTCTCCAAGCGTCTCCCTGTAGAACGAGAGAAACCGCTCCCTGTCCTCATCCATGACAAAACTCCTGGCAAAGCTTGCAATCGCCCTGTCCAGGTCAGGGATCGTCTGTAAGGACTCCAATCTTCGGTAGGACGAGGAAAAGACCGTGAGCGTATTCTGCCCCGGGTCCGCCAGGGTGATGCTATCAAAGTCCGAGATCATGTACCGGAAAACCCGGTCCAGGCGCCTTGCCTGGAGGATCTCCCGGTCAAAGCGCATGTTGATGAGGGTACACTTGCCCGCCCAGAAGTGCTCCACCCCGGCGATCTTCTCCGCGTGAAAGCGCACGTACTGCCCCTGCAGCACGTAGATCATGTCCCCTGCCCCGTCGCGGAAGATCTTGTCCGCGTAGGCGAGGAAATGCCGCCGGAGGGAGCTGTCCTGGGAGAGTCTCTCGTTGGTCCGGGCGAGGGTGGTGCAGTCCCCGGAATGGAGTTCCGGCAGGAAGGCGTCGTTTGCCTCGAGGAGGGTCAGCTTTTGCCCATTCACAAAAAAGAACGAGGTCGGCGTCTGGGAGACCAGGTTCGCAAGTCCCACCGCGTCAAAGATCGAGCGCTCCAGCTCGTTCTCCATCCCATAGGCCCGCATGTTCAGGAGGATCTGCGCAAAGGGCATGGGCTTTGCATAGTAGTAGCCCTGGATCCGCTCGCACCCGATGGCGCGCAGAAAGTCGACCTGCTCCCTGGTCTCCACGCCCTCCGCGAGGGTGTGCATCCCTAGATCCTTTGCCATGCTCACCAGATTTGTGAGGATCGCGCGGCTCTTTTCGTCGAACTTCTGGAAAAAGCCCATGTCGAGCTTGATGAGGTCAAAGGCAAAGCGGTGCAGCGCATTGAGCGAGGAGTACTCGGCGCCGAAGTCGTCGAGCCAGATCTCATGGCCCGCCTGGTGGAACCTGTGAATCACCCGGTCCATCTCCTCCCGGTTTTCCGCAACCATCCTCTCTGTGATCTCACAGCAGATGCAGTCCGCCGGAATCTTATAGGCATCACACGCCTGTGTCACGCGCTCCTCGGGCTGAATCAGGGTAAAGTCCAGGCGTGACAGGTTCAGGGAAATCGGGAGGAGATTCTCGCCGCTCTGCTTGCGTTCCTTTTGAAAGCGTGCCACCCGGTCGATGAGATAGGCATCCAGATGTCCCACGAGCCGCGCCTTCTCCAGAACCGGGACAAAGACGCCCGGTGAGATCATCCCCTTGGCAGGGTCCTCCCAGCGCGAGAGTGCCTCAAAGCCGCAGATCTCTTCCGTCGCCGTGCGAATGATGGGCTGGTAGTAGATCTTGATATAGCCCTGCTGCAGGGCATCCTCAAAGTGGCGCAGAATGTACTGGTGCAGTTCCAGCTGCTCCTGCATCTGTCTGCGGAAGACGGCAACGTTCTGCTCCTTCACACTCTTGATGCTGTCGCAGGCAATCTTTGCCATATCGAAGGAATGGCGCAGCATGTCAGAGGAAACCAGGCCGTCAAACATCACAATGCCCGCCTTACAGGCAGAGCCGCCCTCCCCGAGGAGCCGGTTGACACGCATGCACGCTGCGTTCAGCTTCTCCTGCAGGGCTCTTTTCGGCAGAAGCGCATAGAACGTGTCCGCATTCGGATGGCCGAAGTACCCCTCCGGAAAGCTCTCCCGCAGAATTCTGGCTGTATGCGCGAGGATTTTATCCCCTTCCTCCGTGCCATTCTCACGGTTAAACCCCCGGAAGTTGGCGATGTTGACGCAGGCGGGACACCAGTTCTGGAAGGTGCCATCCTCCATGTTGCGCTTCGCCCGCTCCAGCGAGCCCTGGAAAAAGGCGCGGGCGCCCGGAAAGCCCGTCAGCCGGTCTGCAACATCGCTCTGGCGCTCCATCGAATCCCCTGCGATCTGCACGCAGTAGCAGGGGATTCCCTCCAGCTCCTGAAGCGTCACGACGGCGTCCGCCTCCCGAAAGTGCAGCTCCTTTGTCTGAAATCCAAAGTGCAGGGCAATGCTTCCCGTCTGCCCGGCGCAGACCCTGCCAAGCTGCAGTCCCTTACTCGTTGTCATGCCGGAAAAGGTCCCGCCCGTGAGGTCCAGGAATTCCTTCTCGCTCCCGCAGCCATAGCGCAAAACAAGACTTCGGTTGGCAAAGAGGATTCGTTCTCCCTCCTGAAGGATCAGACAGATCCCCATCTCCAGGGCGTCATAATACCGATGCAGTTCCTCGCGGTTTATCATGTAACCAGCACTCCTCTTCCCCCGGCTCCGTAATCATAATCTCCCTGTATTTTCCCATTTCCGATTCAGTTTTACATTCTCTGTGGAAGCTGTCAACACAATTTTCTCATCCCTGGGCAGGACGTGTCCTTTCTGTGCGTAAGACACCCCCGGAAGCGATGCTGCCGGTACTTGCGCGCAAGGCCAGTCTTACCGGTCCTGTAAAAATCTGCGCAAAGAAAAGGCAGCCCGCAGTGCGGATGGCTCCACACTGCGGACTGGTCTGGAAAAGGAAGGGTTTTATGCTTTCAGGCAGAGGGATTGCCTGGGAACAACGTTGGTAACTGCCGTTCTTCAGAATTACTCCACATCCTGAAGGGCTGCAAAGTCCTCCTCGCCGGTGCGGATCTTGACGACACGGGTGACGTTGTATACGAAGATCTTGCCGTCTCCGATGTGACCGGTGTAGAGCGCCTTCTTGGCTGCCTCGATGACCGAATCCACGGAGATCTTGGAGACGATGACCTCGACCTTTACCTTCGGAAGCAGGGTGCTGTCGACCACGGCGCCTCTGTAGCGCTCGTTTGATCCCTTCTGGATGCCGCAGCCCATGACCTGGGTCATCGTCATACCGGTGACGCCGAGCTTGTTCAGGGCGATCTTCAGCTCATCAAACTTGGACAGGCGGCAGATGATGGAGATCTTGTGCATGCCGGTGTCGTAGACGCCGGTCGGTGCGGTCTGCACCTTAACGGCTGCAGCCTTCTGTGCCTCGGAGGCCTTGTCGTAGTCCTCCTCGCCGAGGTCGGTGTTCTCATTGACATCCATCTCGAGGTAGGTTGGATCGGAGATCGCAAATCCGCTGTACGCACTGGCAAGGCCGTGCTCGTGCTTGTCAAGGCCCTCGATCTCGACCTCTGCGGGAACCCGCAGGCCGATGGTCCTGTCGATGATCTTGAAGACAACGAACATGACGGCGAGAACGTAGACGTCGATCGCGATGATGCCGAGAAGCTGCACGCCGAGCTGCCCTGCGCCGCCGCCGTAAAACAGGCCCTTGCCGACACCGTCTGCACCGGTGGAGAAGAGGCCGACCGCGATGGTGCCCCAGACGCCGTTCACGAAGTGGACCGAGATAGCACCGACGGGATCGTCGATCTTGGCAACCCGGTCAAAGAACTCCACGGAGAAAACCACCAGAATGCCGGAGACAACGCCGATGATGGCAGCGCCCACCGGGGAGACACAGTCACACCCTGCGGTGATGGCGACAAGGCCTGCCAGGGAGGCGTTGAAAGTCATGGAGACGTCGGGCTTGCCGTACCGGCACCAGGTAAAGATCATCGTGACGACGGTTGCAATGGCTGCGGCAAGGTTCGTGTTCATGAAGACCAGGGAGGCGGAGGCCGCATCGTCTGCCGTGCTCATGGCGACAGTGGAGCCGCCGTTGAACCCGAACCAGCAGAACCAGAGGATGAAGACGCCGAGGGCCACGGCGGTCATGTTGTGGCCGAGGATGGCTCTGGGCTTGCCGTTCTTGTCGTACTTGCCGATGCGGGGTCCGAGGAGCGCTGCGCCCAGGCAGGCGATCAGGCCGCCGACGTTGTGGACCTGTGCGGAGCCTGCAAAGTCATGGAAGCCAAGGGTGGAGAGCCAGCCGCCGCCCCAGCTCCAGTGTCCGCAGATCGGATAGACGATGAGGGAGATCACGGCGCTGTACACGCAGTAGGCCTTGAAGTTCGTGCGCTCTGCCATGGAGCCGGAGACGATCGTCGCAGCCGTTGCGCAGAACACGGTCTGGAAGATCACATAGCACCACAGCGGCATCGTCTGGGGGACGACGCTGTTTTCTGCGGTGTAGGTGCCGCGGATGAACAGATCCGGGATTCCGATGAATCCGCCGAGTCCTCCGTGAAACATGATCGAGAAGCCGATGAACCAGAAGCACGGGGTACCGATGCAGAAGTCCATCATGTTCTTCATCAGGATGTTGCCGGTGTTCTTTGCTCTTGTGAGGCCCGCCTCGCAGAGCGCAAAACCCGCCTGCATGAAGTAGACGAGTGCCGTACAGACCAGCACCCATATGACGGTAGTAACGCTGATTTCCATAATCTCTTTTCCTCCTCTTCGCTGCGTGTGGTGGCGGCCTGCCTCCCGGGTCAGGAAGACAAAAAAGAGGCTGCGCGGACTCCTCATCCGCACAGCCTCTCTGCTGTCACACATCATGATCGACTCAGGAACCCGCACCGGTCTCTCACCTCCGGCGGTATCTCCTGATGTCAAACATTGTATACAGGTATCCGATTTATGACAATCCCAGATTTGCCGAAATTGTTCCTGAAATTTTTCTGAAATTTGTACTTTCTGCCCGCTCAGGACTCCCTGAGGTTCGAATAGCCCATCAGGAACATGTCCACATCTCTTGCGCAGCGCCTGCCCTCTGCGATCGCCCAGACAACGAGGGACTGGCCGCGGTGCATGTCGCCCGCGGTAAAGACCTTGTTCACAGAGGTTGCAAACGCATCCTCCGCCTTCGTCTCCACGGTATTTCTCTGCGTGAGCTTTGTCCCGAAGGCCTCCGCCGTGTAGGGTTCGCACCCGGTAAAGCCCGCCGCGATGAGAAGGAGCTCGCACTTTAAGGTCTTCTCGCTTCCGGGGACCTCGACCATCTTCCGGTTCTCAAACTTCACCTTCACCGTGACGATCTCGCGGAGCTCTCCCTTCTTGTTCGTGTGGATCTCCTTGACGGTGGTCTCATAGACCCTGGGGTCATGGCCAAAGAGCGCAATCGCCTCCTCATGGCCGTAGTCGGTCTTCTTGACCTTGGGCCACTCCGGCCAGGGATTGGACGCCGTCCTCTCCACCGGGGGCTCCGGCATCATCTCCAGGGCTGTGATGCTTCTGCAGCCGTGACGGATGCAGGTGCCGATGCAGTCGTTTCCGGTGTCACCGCCGCCGACCACGACGACGTTCTTGTCCCTTGCGCTGATATAGCCCCTGGTCTCGAGAAAGTCGGAGACGCTCTTGGACTTTGCGCCCATCAGGGCCTTTGTCGTCGCCTTCAGGAAGTCCACCGCATAGTAGACGCCGGGAGTCTTTTCCGGATCCGCCGCGGGGAGCGCCCTCGGGTGCTTTGCGCCGCAGGCAAGGACCACCGCGTCATAGGTCTTTAAGAGTTCCTCTGCTGTGACATCGACGCCCACGTTGACGCCAGTCCGAAAGACGACGCCCTCTTCTTCCATGAGCTTTTGTCTTCTCTCGATCACAGACTTATCGAGCTTCATGTTCGGAATGCCGTACATGAGGAGGCCGCCGACGCGGTCCTCCCGCTCAAACACCGTGATGCTGTGGCCACGGTGGTTTAACTCGTCCGCGCAGGCAAGGCCTGCAGGGCCGGAGCCCACGATCGCAACCCTCTTGCCGGAGCGGATTCTCGGGATTCTTGGCTGGATCGTGCCCTTTGCCCAGGCCGTCTCAATGATGTAGAGCTCGTTGTCGTGAATCGTCACGGGATCGCCGTACTCGCCGTTGATGCAGGCTTTCTCGCAGAGAGCCGGGCAGACTCTTCCCGTGAACTCCGGGAAATTGGAGGTCTTCTGGAGCCTTGTGAACGCGTAGCGCACATGGCCCTTCCAGACCTCGTCGTTCCACTCGGGGATCAGGTTGTGGAGGGGACACCCGGTCACCATGCCCGAGAGCTTCATCGCGGACTGGCACAGCGGCACGCCGCAGTTCATGCAGCGCCCCGCCTGCTCCCTTCTGTCCTCCTCGTCCAGGTAGGTGTGAAACTCCTCAAAGTTCTGAATGCGCTCCCTCGGCGGGATGTCGCCGTTTGGCTTCCTCTGATAGTCCAGAAAACCGGTTGCCTTGCCCATTACGCAGTCACCTCCTCAAATGCCTCGAGCACTGCATTGTCGTGAGAAATGCCCTGCTCCTCGTACTTGCTGATGGCAATCAGCATCTTCTGGTAATCGTTCGGCAGGATCTTCTTGAAGGACGGGATGTAGTCGGCAAAGTTTGCAAGGATCTTCTTTGCAAGGGCCGAGCCCGTCTCCCGCTCATAGTCCTGCAGGATGTACTTCAGCTCCTGGATGTCGTACTTCTCCGAGAGCTCCTGCATGGAGACCATGTCCTTGTTCATCCTCCGGTAGAGCGTGTGGTCCTCATCGAGGACGTAGGCGATGCCGCCGGACATGCCGGCTGCAAAGTTCTTGCCGGTGGGTCCCAAAATCACCGCTCTTCCGCCTGTCATGTACTCGAGGCCGTGGTCGCCGCAGCCCTCTGCCACCGCGGTTGCGCCAGAGTTTCTGACGCAGAACCGCTCGCCCGCGATGCCGCAGACGTAGGCCTTGCCGGAGGTCGCACCGTAGAGCGCAACATTGCCGATGATGATGTTCTCGGATGCCGCAAACTTCGAGCCTTTCTCCGGAACCACGACGAGTTTTCCGCCGGAGAGGCCCTTGCCGAAGCCGTCGTTTGCATCGCCGTAGAGGCGAAGCGTCAGGCCCTTAGGCGCAAAGGCGCCAAAGCTCTGTCCGCCGCCGCCATGGGCAATGACCTCAAACGTGTCATCCGGCAGCTTCTCTCCGAAGTGCCTTGTGATGTCGGAGCCGAGGATCGTGCCGAAGGCGCGGTCTGTGGAGCTGACCTTGAGCTCCACCCTCTGCTTTTCAACCTCCTCCGGCTTCTTTCCAAACTGCGCGGAGAAGGCGGGGAGCAGCACCGACATGTCGAGGGTCTTCTCAAGGTGGAAGTCGTAGACCTTCTCCTGCTCGAAGTGGGACTCCGGTGCATGGGCAAAGCGGGGATCCAGAACCTTCGAGAGGTCGACCTCGCTGGCGCGCTTGGTGATCGGGTTCTTCTTAACCTCCAGGCAGTCGGTCCTTCCGATCATCTCATCGAGGGTGCGGAAGCCCATCTGTGCCATGATCTCCCGCAGCTCCTGGGCGATGAACTTCATGAAGTTCACAACGTACTCCGGCTTTCCTGCAAAGCGGTCGCGAAGGATCCGGTTCTGGGTCGCGATGCCCACCGGGCAGGTGTCCTTCGAGCAGACGCGCATCATCATGCATCCCATGCAGACAAGGGGTGCGGTCGCAAACCCGTACTCCTCGGCGCCGAGGAGCGCCGCGATGGCGACGTCTCTCCCGGACATGAGCTTGCCGTCGGTCTCGAGGATGACTCTGCCGCGCAGGCCGTTTTCAATCAGGTTCTGGTGGGCCTCGGCGATGCCGAGCTCCCAGGGAAGGCCTGCGTTGTGGATAGAGGACGTGGGCGCCGCGCCGGTGCCGCCGTCATATCCGGAGATCAGGATGACCTGGGCACCTGCCTTGGCAACGCCGCAGGCAATCGTACCGACGCCGGACTCGGAGACGAGCTTCACGGAGATCCGGGCGCCCCGGTTTGCGTTCTTCAGGTCATAGATCAGCTGTGCCAGATCCTCAATCGAGTAGATGTCATGGTGCGGCGGCGGGGAGATCAGAGACACCCCGGGCGTGGAGTAGCGGATCTTTGCCACCCATGGGTAGACCTTCCTTCCGGGCAGATGTCCGCCCTCGCCGGGCTTTGCGCCCTGCGCCATCTTGATCTGGATCTCCACAGCGCTGTTTAAGTACGCACTGGTGACGCCGAAGCGCCCCGATGCCACCTGTTTGATCGCCGAGTTCCGGCTGGTACCGTACCTTTCCGGATTCTCTCCGCCCTCCCCGGTGTTCGACTTGCCGCCGATGCTGTTCATCGCAAGGGCCAGGGTCTCATGGGCCTCCTGGGAGATCGAGCCGAAGGACATGGCACCGGCCTTGAAGCGGCGCACGATGTTCTGGACGGGCTCCACCTCCTCAATCGGAATCGGCGGATTCTTCGGTGCAAAGTCCATCAGGCTCCGCAGCGTGTGGGGCCTTGCCGGGTCGTCGACGAGCTTTGTGTACGCCTTGAACTTCTCATAGGAACCGGTGCGGACTGCCTGCTGGAGCGTGATGATCGTCTCCGGGCTGTAGAGGTGGTCCTCCTTGTCCTTTCCGGAGCGCAGGTTGTGGAAGCCGACCGAATCCAGCGTCGTGTCGACGCCAAGCCCCAGCGGATCAAAGGCGTGGTCGTGGCGGAAGGTGATGCCCTCCTCGATCTCGGCAATGCCGATGCCGCCGACCCGCGAGACAGTTCCCGTGAAATACCGGTCGATCACTTCCTTCGAGAGGCCGACCGCCTCAAAGATGCGGGCGGACTGGTAGGACTGGATCGTCGAGATGCCCATCTTGGCTGCGATCTTGACGACGCCGGAGAGCAGGGCCTTGTTGTAGTCCTCGATGGCCGTGTGGTAGTCCTTGTCCAGGTTTCCCATGTCGATGAGCTCGGAGATGCACTCGTGGGCAAGGTACGGGTTCACGGCCCGGGCGCCGAAGCCGAGGAGCGTCGCCACCTGGTGCACGTCCCTGGGCTCGCCGGATTCAAGGATCAGGGAGACCTTCGTGCGCTTCTTCGTGCGCACAAGGTGCTGCTCGACGGACGAGACCGCAAGGAGGGACGGAATCGGCACGTGGTTCTCGTCAACGCCCCGGTCTGAGAGGATGATGATGTTGATGCCGTCGGTCTCTGCGCGGTCCACGGAGATGTTGAGCTGCTCCAGGGCCTTCGCAAGGCTGGTGTTCTTGTAGTAGAGGAGGGACAGGGTCCTTGCGTGGAAGCCCGGCTGGTCGAGGGAGCGGATCTTCATGATGTCCACGCCCGTGAGAATCGGGTTGTTCACCTCGAGCACGGTGCAGTTCTTGCCCTTCTCGTTTAAGAGGTCACCATCGGAGCCGATGTAGACCGTGGTATCCGTGACGATCTTCTCGCGCAGGCTGTCGATGGGCGGGTTTGTTACCTGCGCGAACAGCTGCTTGAAGTAGTTGAAGAGGAGCTGGTGCTGCTTGGAGAGGACGGCAAGGGGCACGTCGTGGCCCATGGATGCTGTGGGCTCCACGCCGTTTAGGGCCATCGGCAGGATCTCGTCGTTCACGTCCTCATTGGTGTAGCCAAAGACCTTGTAGAGCTTGTCCCGCATCTCCTGGCTGTGGGTCGGGATCTTCTTGTTGGGGATGGACAGGTTTTCCAGGTGCAGGAGATGGGAGTCGAGCCACTCGCCGTAGGGCTGCCGGTGGCTGTAGTAGTTCTTGCACTCCGCATCGGANNNCTCCCCTTTTTGACGACATGCTCCGGCGCGATGTCAAGGACCCCCACCTCAGAGGCGAGGATCAGGCGGTTGTCATCCGTGATGTAGTATCTCGACGGGCGAAGGCCGTTCCGGTCCAGGGTCGCGCCGACGAGGTCGCCGTCGGAGAACAGGATGGCCGCCGGGCCGTCCCAGGGCTCCATCATCGTCGCATAGTAATGGTAGAAATCCTTCCGGTCCTCACTCATGAAGCCGTTGTGTTTCCAGGGCTCGGGGATCGTCACCATCATGGCAAGCGGAAGATCCATGCCGTTCATGTACAAAAACTCCAGCGTGTTGTCAAGCATCGCGGAGTCGGAGCCTGCCGTGTTGACGACCGGGAAGATCTTGTCGATGTCCTTCTCCATGACCGGGGAGAACATCGTCTCCTCACGGGCGAGCATACGGTCGATGTTGCCGCGGATCGTGTTGATCTCGCCGTTGTGGGCGATCATGCGGTAGGGGTGGGCGCGGTTCCAGGACGGCGTCGTGTTCGTCGAGAATCTCGAGTGCACGATCGCGATGGCGGTCTCGTAGTCGTGATCCTGGAGGTCGTCGTAGAACTTGCGCAGCTGCATGACCAGGAACATGCCTTTATACACAATGGTGCGGGAGGAGAGAGAGCAGATGTAGGTGTCCTCGGAGGACTGCTCAAACTCCCTGCGCACAACATAGAGCCTTCTGTCGAAGTCAATGCCCTTTGCGCAGTCCTTCGGCCGCTCGATGAAGCACTGGCTGATGTAGGGCATGCAGTCCCTTGCAGGGGCGCCCAGGATCTCCGGGTGTACCGGCACCTTTCGCCAGCCCAGGAACTTCAGGCCCTCCTTCTGGGTAATGACCTCCAGCATGCGCATGGCAAAAGTGCGCTTCATGGTGTCCTGGGGCAGGAAGAACATGCCGACACCGTAGTCCCGCTCCCCTTCCAGGGTGATGCCGGCCTCTGCCGCCGCCTTCTTGAAGAACCTGTGGGGGATCTGGGTCAGGATGCCGACGCCGTCTCCGACCTTGCCCGTCGCGTCCTTGCCGGCGCGGTGCTCGAGCTTTTCCACGATCGAGAGCGCATCATCCAGCACCCGATAGTCCCTGTGGCCGTCGATGTTCACGATCGTGCCGATGCCGCAGGCATCGTGCTCCTTCTGCAGGCTCTCATAAAACTCCTTGGTGTAGAACTTTTCTTTCGTCTTCTCCATTTTTGCCTCTCTGTATCCGGTGCGTTGGAAAGTTCTGAAAATATCTGCAGGTACGCAAAAATCCGGCGAACTGCTGGCAGGCATGACAGGACCCATCACCTGCCAGCCTCTTTGCCGGATCTTGCGGTATACAATTGCAGTCTGCACACCATGTGCAGGACGAATTGTCAGAATGTCGTGGCCTTACGCCTTCCGGGGACGGAATTCAACCGCCCCTTCTCTGGAATGCCTTGTCACGAAAAAGGGGTGCTGCTCTTATCAGCGCAGCGAGAACAGCATCTGACCATAGGTCGGATACGGAAGGTAGCTGTCGGGGATAATCGCCTCGGCCTTGTCGACGGATGCACGAAGCTCTGCCATGTCGGAGAGGATCGTCTTGTAGTAGTAGGTTGCGCACTTGAGCTCGTCTTCGATCTTCTCTGCAGTCTTCGTGTCCTCGTCGAGCTTCTCGACCGCTGTGCAGATCTTTGCCTCGGCTGCGTCGAGGGTTCCGATGATCTTCTCCTCGTAGGAGCAGTCCAGGCTCGGCATGAGCTGCTTCTTCTTGAGGGTCTCGTTCGTGATGTCCTTCATGTAGGAGACAATGCCGCAGGTGAAGTCCTTTCTCACCATCTCCTGCATCGTCAGGGACTCGATGTGGATCGTCTTCACATAGTTCTCGAGGAAGATCTCGTAGCGGGAATCCAGCTCCTCCTTCGTGAAGATGCCGTGCTTGGTGAACAGCTCCACGTTCTTGTCCGCGATGAGTCTGGGCATTGCTTCCGGAAGGGACTTGAGGTTGTAGAGGCCTCTCTTCTCTGCCTCCGCAACCCACGCATCGGTATAGCCGTTGCCGTTGAAGAGGATTCTCTTGTGGGCATCGAGCATCTGCTTGACAAGGGCGGTGACGGCAGTGCTCATATCCTCGGGCTTCACATCCTTGAGCTTGTCATAGATCTTCGAGAGGGACTCTGCAACCGCCGTGTTCAGGACGATGTTGGGGTCTGCAACGCTCAGGGACGAACCGGGCATGCGGAACTCAAACTTGTTGCCGGTGAAGGCAAACGGGGAGGTTCTGTTGCGGTCTGTCGTGTCCTTCGTGATGTTCGGAAGGACCGGAGCGCCCAGATCCATCTTGATCTTTCCGGTGCCGACAAAGTCCTTGCCCTCATCGATGGCCTTTAAGACGCCTGCGAGCTCATCGCCGACGAAGATGGAGATGATGGCCGGCGGTGCCTCGTTTGCGCCGAGACGGTGATCGTTTCCGGCGGTAGCAACAGAGACTCTCATCAGATCCTGATAATCATCCACAGCAGCGATCACCGCCATCAGGAAGACCAGGAACTGGGTGTTCTCTGCCGGGGTCTTTCCGGGATCGAGGAGGTTCACACCGGTGTCGGTCACGATGGACCAGTTGTTGTGCTTGCCGGAGCCGTTGACACCGTCAAACGGCTTCTCATGCAGGAGGCATGCATAGCCGTGCTTGTCGGCGACCTTCTTCATGACCTCCATGGTCAGCTGGTTGTGGTCGACGGCGACGTTTGCGGTCTCAAAGACCGGAGCCAGCTCGTGCTGGGAAGGTGCCACCTCGTTGTGCTTGGTCTTGGCCGGGACACCGAGCTTCCACAGCTCCTGGTCGAGATCATGCATGTATTCGGATACCTTCGGCTTGAGGACGCCGAAGTAGTGATCCTCCATCTCCTGTCCCTTCGGAGCGGGCGCGCCGATGAGCGTTCTGCCGCACATCAGGAGGTCCTTTCTCTTGAGGTACATGTCCTTGTCAATCAGGAAGTACTCCTGCTCGGAGCCGACTGTCGTGTCGACATGGGTGACAGCCGTGTTGCCGAGAAGGTGCAGAACCTTGACGGCCTCCTCAGAGAGGGCTGCCATGGAGCGAAGGAGCGGGGTCTTCTTGTCGAGGGCCTCACCGCCGTAGCTGCAGAATGCAGTCGGAATGTAGAGGGTGCCGTCCTTGATGAATGCCGGGGATGAGGGATCCCATGCGGTGTAGCCTCTTGCCTCGAAGGTCGCGCGCAGGCCTCCGGACGGGAACGAGGAGGCATCGGGCTCACCCTTGACAAGCTCCTTGCCGGAGAACTCCATGATGACGGTTCCGTTTGCCTGGGGGCTGATGAAGGAATCGTGCTTCTCGGCAGTGAGTCCGGTCATCGGCTGGAACCAGTGGGTGTAGTGGGTAGCGCCCTTCTCAATGGCCCATTCCTTCATGGAAGCCGCAACGGTGTTTGCGACATCCAGCTCCAGGGAAGAGCCGCTGGCAATGGCCTTGTGGACGGCCTTGTAGACGTCCTTGGGGAGCCGTTCCTTCATGACCTTGTCATTGAATACAAGGCTTCCGTAAATCTCTGGTATCTTTACCGTATCCATTGATCTATATCCTCCTGTTCTCTGAAACAAAAAAGCGCCTTGAGAGACGTATCCCGTCTCTCAAAGCGCCTTTGCTTTATAGCACTGTATTATACCTGCCCAGATCCGTTTGTCAATCGAAATTGCATACAAGGATACGATCTGAGGCCGATTGGAAACCGGCATTCTGCCGAAGCGGTGCAGCCCCGTCCTTACGCGGTGGCATTCTCCGTCTTGCCAAGGAGCCGGAAGAACAGAAGATGTGCATCCATGCTCTCTGTCACCTCGCGCCGTCTCGTCTCCGCCCCGGTATCGCTCCGGAACGTCTCCTCGATGTAGGCACTCTCCAGAACCTGCAGCGCGTCGTAGAACTTCTTGGTCTCCTCGTCGTCGGAGTACTGCTTCTGGCGAAGGAACCGGTCCTTCACGCCCACAAACTCCGTCTCCGCCAACTGGTTGCAGCGGTACAGGAAGTACCGCACAACCTCCGGCTGGACATGCCGAAGCGTCTGGATCAGATCCCTTCGCTCCTCCTGAAGAACCGGGCTGTCATCCCTGTCGGACAGGCCCATCCCGTCGAGGTAGCCAAGAACCGTGTTCCAGAGCTCCTTGTCCTCCGTATTGTCGTGGTCAAAGTCCATCAGTGCCTGAATTGCCTTGCCCCGGCTCTCATCATCGATCTGATACCGGAAGAACCCCCTTGTCAGCCGGTCCACCATGCTGGCATTCCGGTCCCACTTGTCCTCTGTGCCGTTTCTCGCCTGATGACCCGAGAGCTCTCTGTCGTCCTTCTTTCGCTGCTGAGAGCCCTCATCCGGGAGCGTTCCCCTGCACTCCAGGTATCTCGCACCGATGTCCTCCAGGATCATGGAATTGCTGCCGAGGCTGTTCGAGACGAACAGCGTGCTCGCTGCCTGCAGAGAGATGGAGAGCTTGGAGATGGACTGTGCGAAGTCGTCGCTCTGCGTCTTTGGATCCATTCGGTCCGCACTCTGCGTCAGGGCATCCGCTGCGTATTTCACAATCTCCGACATCTCCGGGAACCACTCAGCTGCCTCCGCCTTCGCCTCCTGAATCAGAGGCCCAGCGGGTTTTTCTGAATGCTTTCCCCGTTTGGTCATTTCCTCATAAAACAGTACTACCAAATCCAATCCGATGTTTTTCAGCGGGACATGTCCTTCGATCGAATCTCTCTGAATGTCCTGCAGCGTATTCTTCTCCATCGTGCCGCGCCCTCCTTCCTTTTATATTTTTTTACTTTCATTATGATGCTATCACGCTTAAAAAGCGTTGTAAAGTCCTCACCGGGTAGGAAATTTTTCTGACTTTTTTTCATAATATTTCGCCGCCCACAACAATATCGTCAGCCGTCTCTCAGTTCCCCTGCAGAAAGTATCTGTTTATTTCCATTTTGTGTGTGTAATGCTTTTCACGAATGTTTCATATATCATTTATTCAAAACAGAAAAAAAAGCCTGTTCCCGGGGGATACAGGCTGCTGCTTGCGGCTTCTGTGTGCTGCCGCGTTTCAATCAGGCGCGGATTTCCTTTCTCATGAAGCTGATGTAGGCCGCTGCAAAGAAAAAGATCATCTCTGCGAACATCACCACGATGTGGGGGACGATCTGCAGAAGGCTCTGTCCCAGCGACAGGTAGGATGCGATGGCGCTGTCAGAGGACTGCAGGATCGAGACCAGGTTCGTGGAGCGCACGTTCGGGTTCATCAGGATCGTCGTCACCTCCGAGAAGAGGTAGTAGGGCGAGATCCGGTTGAGACCGACCTGCAGGTTATAATTGGCCAGGGCATTCATCTGTCCCTGCATGGACTGACCGGTGGGATAGACCGCACCGGCGATGCCGCTTGCCACAAGGCTCATGAACATCGTCAGGAACAGCCAGATCGCAATGCAGGAGAGCGCGGAGGTTGCCGCGTGCTTGCAGGTCACGGAGAAGAGCTCCGCAAGAGCCATCCAGGTGCAGATGTAAATCGATGTCATCAGCAGGTAGACCAGGATTCTTGCGACCTCCTCCCCGGAGGGAACGAGGCCGGTGCCGATCATGCCAATGCCGGTGACAAGGCCGCCGATCGCAAAGGTCGAGATGAAGACGAATGTTGCCCCTGCGAGGAACTTCGAGATGATGATCGTGTCACGCCAGATCGGCTGTGCCGCAAGGCGGTTCAGCGTTCCCTGTGCGATCTCCTCGTTGATCGCATCAAAGCCGAGCATGATGCCGAAGATCGGTCCCAAAAAGCCCAGGAACGTGGAGATCGAGTAGATGTTGCTGCCCGACGTCGTGAACAGGAGCAGAAACATGAAATCCGAGACGGTCGTCTGGCCGTCAGAGGTCTGTGCCGCACTCTGGGCCAGCGTCTGCTCCGCACCGTAGAGGGCGATGAAGCAAACGAGGGCCAGCATGAAGAACAGGATCTGGCATCTCGTCGAGTTCATGTGATCGGAGAGTTCCTTCCGGTACAGGACGTGCATGCCGTGGCGGTTGATCCTCGCGGCATCACTCTTTTCTTCTGCCACGAACTGCTGCCAGCTTTGCCTTAAGCCCGACGGATTTTCCTTCTTTGCCGTCGTCTGTGCTTTGCCTGTCTCTGCCATTGGATTTCCCTCCTTCCTCTTCTTCCTCTGCTTTTTCAAAGTACTTTCTGTAAATCTCATCCAGGTCGCCGCCGGTCTGATGCATCTCACGCACGGCAATGTCCTGCTCTACCATGAGCTTCTGCAGCTCCAGGAGGATGTCGCGCTTTGCCTCGACGTGGATCGAGCCGTCGACCTTTCTGCCGACGATCGTGACATCCCTGATCTCGCGGATCTTCTGCTGGAACTCGGGTGACCACTCCTTCTCGCCGTTCTTCTCGGCGGTGAAGTCAAACATGTACAGGCCCTCGTTCTGCAGCTGTCTTCCCAGCTCCTGCACCTTGCCGCAGGCGATCATCTTGCCGTGGACGAAGATGCCGACACGGTCGGAGATGTGCTGGATCTGATACAGGTCGTGGGACGAGATGAGGAGTGTGATGTGCTCTTCCAGAGCGAGGTTCCGGATGAGAACCGTCATGGCTCTGACACCCTCGGGGTCGATGCCGGCCGTGGGCTCATC
The DNA here is from genome assembly GCA_900318875.1 of uncultured Lachnospiraceae bacterium. Taxonomy (GTDB): domain Bacteria; phylum Bacillota; class Clostridia; order Lachnospirales; family Lachnospiraceae; genus CAG-791. The sequence continues at coordinate 21,780 of ONMH01000030.1, forward strand.
CATAATGATGACCTTCGGGTCCTTCATCAGGACGTCCGCAATGCCAAGTCTCTGCCGCATGCCCCGGGAGTAGGTGCCGGCGTTCCGGTCTGCTGCAAAGGTCATGCCCACGCGCTCGAGCTCTTTTTCGGCGCGCTTTGCCGCATCCCCCTCCGACAGACCGTTCATCATGCCGGAAAAGATCAGGTTGTCCCGCCCCGTCATGCCGGGGTAGAAGCCCACGTTGTCGGGAAGGTAGCCGACGATGTTCTTGACCTCGAGCGAATGCCTCGTGCAATTGAGCCCGTTGATAAAGGCATGGCCCGATGTCGGCTCTGTGAGCCCCAGGAGCATCAGGGTGGTAGTCGTCTTGCCCGCGCCGTTGGGGCCGAGCAGGCCGAAGACCTCACCGGGATGAACCTGGAGGTTCAGATGATCGACCGCATGCACCTCGCCGTAATCCTTGCACAGGTTCACGGTCTGGATGATGGGGTCTTTTGTCTCGACTGCCATAGATCAGCGCCTCCCGAACTTTCTGAAGACAAAGAACAGGCACACGACGATACCGGCGATGATGACGATACCGACAATGCCCCAGATGGTCTGGGTCTCCACGGTCACACGGAACTGGGAGGTCTGCGAGGTCTCATCGCTCTTTGCCGTCACGGACAGCACGTAGTCGCCGCTGATGGCCGCATCAGACGGTGTCACGTACATCGTGACGTTCTGGGTTGCGCCTGCTGCCAGCGTGTCAACCGTGTCCTGAGAGAACTCCACAGTCCAGTCGGTCGGTGTGGAAGCGGAGAGGTTGATGTTGTTCAGATCGATGTTGCCGGAGTTTGTGAGAACCAGCGTGACTGCCGTCTTGTGGTTGGTCTTCGCATCAAAGGAGAGCGTCTGATCCTCGGTGGCAAGATCCAGGGTATAGGTACCGGTGATGGTCACCTTGAGGTCGAGCTCCACGGAGTCAGAGCCGTTCTTTGCATAGACGGGGATGTTGTACTCGCCAGCCTCCACGCCGGTTGCCGGTGTGACGCCGATCGTCAGGGTCTCGGAGCCCTGGGCATCCACATCCACAGAGGAGATCTGCTTGGAATCACTGGAGGTGAAGGTCACCTGCCAGCCAGTCGGCGCCTGTGCGGAGAGGGCATAGGAGCCGGACTCCAGGGAGTTGTTGGTCAGTGTGGATGAGAACGTGAAGGATGTATCAGAAGTACCCTCCTGCTCATCGGAGTCCGCCGTAAACGTGGAAGCACTGACGGCGATCTCCGAGACGTTCAGGGTGATCGGAAGCGATGCGGTTCCGTTGTCGCCCTCTGCGGTCAGGGTGAAGTTGTAGGTTCCATCCGAGGTGTCCTCCGGGATCGTCAGCGTGTAGGTGACGACATCCGAGGTTGCACCGTTTGCAACATAGGCTTTGGTTACTGTGTGGCTGCCGCCCTGAAAATAGCCGTCAAAGCCATCCGGCAGACCTGATGCGGAGAGGGAGACCTCTTCGCCTGCGCCGCTGTTGGTGAAACTCAGGTTGAAGGAGACCGTATCTCCTGCCTGTACGGAGAGTCCGTTGTAGTCAGTGCTCATCGTGAGCCCGCTTGCAATCACGGATTCCGTCGCTGTCGAATCACTGGTCGCCGCAAACGCGGTGATCGGCGTGACAGCAAGAAGGCCTGCTGCCAGTACGGCCGCGCCTGTCCTCCGAAGCGAATAACCAAAGTGCCTGTCCATTGTTCTGATTCCTCCTGTGCGCATATGATTAAAATGACATGAAAACATTTGACGTGGGAACATCCTTACATGTTTTCTGCGAGCATCATAAGAAAAATTTGTGTTTCTTATGTCACGAATCTGTGACGCTTTTGTGTCCTGCGTCCTGTTCGAAAAGATTCAGAAATGTGTGAACTGCTCGGTCATAAATGGCCGAGCATCTGAGAGTCGGCAAAGAACTGCCGCTTCAAATAGCTCTGACAATCTGTGTCCGCGCTTTCGGAAAGCAACCCCTACAACGTTGCGAAGGCGTTACACAGAGGAATCCTCCAACAGCAAATCCAGCTGCAGTCATGCTGCATCAAGATTCAGGTAGTTCCTATCAGTGTTTTAATTTAAACAGCTGGACGCATATGTACGGGGCTATGCTCCTTTTTCCCAAGCTGTCTGATCGCTTTTGCAGGGCGTCGTGGTCAATATTTATCCCGTTCTTACTCTCCTGTTTTCTGCCACTTTTTCACCCCGATTGCAGGGGATTTTCCCAGGATGTGCACTTGCACGCGGAAAGCTGTGTTTCGGCTTGCGCCTCAGAAGAATCGATATGCAGGCAGCGCTGCTTCGGGATGTGATGCTGTCTCTTAGATTAGAACATCGAGCGAAACGAGCCGACCTCTGCGAAGACAGTCCCAAAATTTCCGTAATTGTTCTCTGTGTCTGTGAACGTTCCAGTTCCGCTGCTGTCTTCCTAATTTTCTTAGGTATTCTGCGTCATGCATCTCATTTGCATGGCCATTCTGCCTTTTTCTATTTGAGGCTTGACAAACTGTGCGGCTGAGATCATAATGCATCACATGAATAAGACAACGAACGCGGCAGAGACGTCGCAATACAGGGTACCTGTATTGCCGTCCTGCCGTTTTTTGTTGCGCTGTTCCGTGAATATTGGACGGAATCACGAGAGAATAGAGAGTAGAGGAGATTTGCAAAAATGTGTTCCATTCTTGGTTACTGCGGCAAAGGTGCATCCGCTGATCTGTTCAACGAGATGCTGAAAAAGACCATTTCCAGGGGGCCGGACGCGACCCGGGTCGTCGACACGGGAGACGGGCTCCTTGGTTTCAACCGGCTCTCCATCATGGGCCTGACTCCCGAGGGCATGCAGCCCTTCGAACTGAAGGGCAGCTACTGTGTCTGCAACGGAGAGCTCTACGGATTCCGGCCGATTAAGAAGATCCTGGAGTCCAGAGGCTACACCTTCCAGTCGGATTCCGACTGCGAGATCCTGCTTCCCCTGTATGAGGAGCTCGGAACCTCCATGTTCCGGATGCTCGATGCCGAATATGCCCTCATCATCTACGACGCAAGAACTGACGAGTACATCGCAGCAAGAGACCCGATCGGCATCCGCCCGCTGTACTACGGCTATGACAAAAAGGGCGTCATTCTCTTTGCCTCCGAGCCCAAGAGCCTTGTCGGTGTCTGCGACAGGATCATGCCCTTCCCGCCGGGATGCTACTATCAGGGCGGCGAGTTCCATACCTATCGTGACCTGACCGACGTGAAGTACTTCTATCACGATGATGTGGAGACGATCTGCCAGAACATCCACGACAAGCTGATGCGCGGCATCGAAAAGCGCCTCGACGCAGATGCCCCTGTCGGATACCTGCTCTCCGGCGGTCTTGACTCCTCCCTGGTCTGCGGCGCTGCGGCAAAGCTCATGAACAAGCCCCTGGAGACCTTCTCCATCGGCATGGACATCGACGCCATCGACCTCAAGTACGCAAGAGAGGTTGCAGAGTACATCGGCTCCAACCACCACGAGGTCATCATCACAAGGGACGATGTCATCAACGCGCTGGATCCTGTCATCGCCGCCCTCGGCACCTACGACATCACGACTGTCCGTGCCTCTGTCGGCATGTACCTTGTCTGCAAGTGGATTCATGAGAACACCAACATCCGCGTGCTCCTGACCGGCGAGATCTCGGATGAGCTGTTCGGCTACAAGTACACCGACTTCGCACCGAGCCCGGAGGAGTTCCAGAAGGAAGCAGAGAAGCGCATCCGCGAGATCAACGTCTACGACGTGCTCCGCGCAGACCGCTGCATCTCCGTCAACTCCCTGGAAGCCCGCGTCCCGTTTGGCGATCTCGACTTCGTGGACTACGTGATGCACGTGGATCCCGCGAAGAAGATGAACACCTACGGCATCGGCAAGTACCTGCTGCGCCATGCCTTTGAGAAGGACAGGCTGATTCCCGAGAACATCCTGATGCGCGAGAAGGCAGCCTTCTCCGACGCCGTCGGACACTCTCTCCGGAATGACATCATTGACTACGCAAACAGCCTGTACACCGATGCGGCGTTCGAGAAGAAGAGAAAGAAGTACACGCATGTGACCCCGTTCACGAAGGAGTCCCTGCTGTACATGGAGATTTTCCAGAAGTACTATCCGGGCCAGGATCAGCTGATCCCCGCCTACTGGATGCCGAACAGGAACTGGGAGGGATGCGATGTCAACGACCCCTCTGCCCGTGTGCTCTCCAACTATGGTGCTTCCGGCGTCTGAGTTTTTCGAATACGGTCTGCTGCGGGCGGGTTTTGCCGCCCGTCCGCAGTTTTCCTCCTGAGAGATTACGTGAAGAAAGGAAAGAACCCATCAGCCATAAGACCATCCCAGGAATATGTGGGCTGAGGAAACAGCCGTCCCCTTTTGGGTGTTTCCTGATCCCGCCTATTCCTGCCCAGCAGGGTGGACGGCTATATTCTCTATTCTTTACTTTATTCACCGGCAAAGGACCTGTCACAGAAGTGGCGGGTCCTTTGTCGTTGATTTTACTGGGTTTTTGGTGCTTTTACCCGATAGAAGTTAAATGTTATAAATCCGAAAAATGGTGTGTATTTGTGCGCGATTGGTTACAAATTGGTTACAAAAAATAATAGCCAAAATTACCGTGAACTACTTTGGCAAGGAAGATATCCCGGTAAGCCTTAACAACCAGCTGAGGGAAAAGTACAAAAGCTTTCCGGATTATGGAAGAGAAACTGATCAAATGCTTCTTGAGAGCAAGTGCCGGAGCGATGTTGAAGAGTACATCAAAAAGAAGTTTTCTGGAAATCAGCGTCCGATAGTT
>ONMH01000095.1 GCA_900318875.1 uncultured Lachnospiraceae bacterium
TGTTGCTGTTTGTTTGGTCGGAACTGCGAAGCGAAAGCGGAGCAGGTCTGAATCATTTACGAAGGTAATGATTTTTTCTGTGTTCGGTTTTGAAGGTACGAATGTTATCCCATCACATGATGTGATGGGATTTTTTGTGTCACAGAAATGGAAACGGAACTATGGAAGAAGAAATTTATAAACCCAGAACAATTCCTCTGCAGAATCCGAAATATGCCAGTCAGATCAAAGAGATCTTCGCAGCGGCAAAACAGGGAGATCCCAGAGCGCAGTTCGAGCTCGCCATAGCCTATGAAAAGGGCAAGGAGATTGAGCAGAATCTCTCCCGCGCACTGTACTGGTACCGCCAGTCTGCGGATGGCGGGTACGGACCGGCTGCTCTTACCTATGGCATGAACCTGATCCTTGAAGACGAATTTCGGGATGAGAAGACAGGGGTTCGCTATATCGAGCAGGCTGTGAAAGACGGTATGCCGATGGCAATGATCTTCCTTGCAGGCCTTTACGAGCGCGGTGCGGGTGTACAGCAAAACTACTTCGAAGCAGGAAATCTCTACAAGAACGTTACGAGTGAGAGTGAGCCGCATGTGCTGTACTGCTATGGCATGGCATTTCTTCTTGGAAGCGGCATGCACAAAGATGAAATCATCGCATTGCGGTATCTGAAGTCTGCTGCGGAAGCGAAGGATATGGCGGGAATGTATGCTCTGGGCCGCTGCTACCTGGAAGGCTCCGGCGTACGTAAAAATCCCTATACCGCAGTAAAGTGGCTCAGGAAGTCCGCAGAGGCCGGGTATGGAAGAGCGTGTACGCTCCTTGGAGACTGCAGGCGCGACGGCAATGGCGGAAAGGCAGATCCGGAAGAGGCGCTCATTCTGTACGAAAAAGCCACACAGGGAGACAGTCCGGACAGTGAGGCGCTGCTTCGCATGGCGCAGTGCTATGAAGAGGGCATCGGTACAAAGAAGGATTCGGAGAAGGCAAAAGCCCTCCGGGAAGAGTATCAGCAAGTCCGCAGAAAATGGATGTGAAAAAGGCATCGCAGAACCCGAAAGGGAATTCCTGCGATGCCTTTTTGCATCTGGTTCATCGGAAATGCTGCCGATGCAGTCCTTATGGGATAAGGAGCATGTCCGGCGTCATGTGCGCAAGATCCGGAATGCCGGTGTAGCCCATGAGCTGGCGGAGCTCCTGGTTCATGGCAGTGACCTTTGCCTTCACACCCTCCGTGCCGTCCTTCAGGAGCGGAGGAAGAATGCCTCTTCCCACGCTGACCGCATCTGCGCCAAGGGCCAGGGCCTTGAAGGCATCTCTGCCGTCGTCGATGCCGCAGTCCACAAAGACCTTCATCCTGCGGCTGTCCCCGAGGGCCTCGAGAATCTCCGGCAGGACGAGAAGCGGCGGTGCCGCAAAGGGCATTCTCGCGTGATGATGGCTCACAACGATGGCAGCGCACCCAGCCTGTCTGCAGAGGACGGCATCCTCCCTGCCAAGGACGCCCTTGGCGATAAACGGGAGCGGTGCGGCCTCTCCTGCAAAGCGCGCCAGATCCTCCTTCGTGAGGGGGCCCATCGGGCTCCCATCCACGACATCATAGGCACCGTCGGTGCCGAAGATGTGGTCAATGTCGATGCCGACTGCCAGGGCACCGCATTCCTTTGCGACCCGGATCTCCTCGAGAATCCGGTCATGGTCCGCGAAGGGCTTGATGATGCGGATGGTCTGTGCTCCGACGGCTGCAATCTCGCGGAAGGTGTCATCCGGCTCCATGCCCACCCAGTTGACAAGGGCTAAGTCCTTCGCCGCCTGGGCATACTCCTTCATGGGCTTTCGCTCCGGCGCCCTGTCCTTCAGTGCGATGTTAAGGTGCGAGAAGGCAGGCATCATGATGGGAGAGGAGAAGTCCCTGCCGAACAGGGAGAAGGAAAGATCCGCCTCTCTGCTCCCGATCAGCCGCTCCCGGATCAGAATGCTGTCCAGGTATCTCCTTGTGATGATGGCTGCGTTTGCCGGGTCCTGACCCGGCTCCGGGATCATGCCCTTGGGCCCCGGCCAGGGACCGCGGAGCCCGCTCTTTGCTGTGTCCATAGATGACCTCCTTTGGATACTGGATGAAAGACTGTCCGTTGTCATCATACCACAGGAAAACGCATGGAAAGACAATAAAAACTCCTGCCCGCTGGCAGAGACGGGCAGGAGCTTTACTGACAATACATTTTCAGGAGGTCGTAAGAGGGTCTTGCATCAATGGCAGTTGGTGACGGTGTTTGTGCACTGCAGATACACTGAGAGAGGAGCGGTGTTTCCACGAAGGTTCTCCTCCACCAGCATCTGCATGAGATCTGCTCCAAAGATGTAGCTGATAAACTTTCTGATTCGATTCATTGCCTTCATGTTCCACTCCTTTCCGGGAATCTGTGTCCCTCTGTTTGATTTGATACTTTACCACGTTGAATCATAAATGTACAGTACGATTTGCTGATGGCTAGCAATAGGAAATGCAAATAGTAGGGGAAAGACGGAATATACAGAATATTACAAAGGACGGAATCCATCATACTGTCCATGAAATTCCACAAAATGCCGAATGGCGCGTCAGAAATATGAAAATCCTTACAAAAACAATATACATGAGTGAATTGCGCGCAGTTTCCAAGATCCGTTGGGAGAGGAAAATACAGTGAGAAATTGGGATCCGCAGCAGGCGGGGGGCGGGCGGCATCCGGTATCAGGCTGCACCGTATTCGACGGGGGTGCCTGCCTATCCTATGATTGCCGAATAGGCAGCAGCGGCACAGAGGAATCAAGTGCAGAGTGGATAGGAGCGATTGTCATTTTGGGGACAGCGATGCATCAAAAGATATGAGATGTCCATGGCCTTTCTCAAAGTTCAAAAACTTGTTTACAACGACGACGGCACCATCAAGAGAGGGTCCGCCTCCATCGTGGAAGCGTGTACCAGGACAGGGAGCACCGGACCGGCGCGGGCCACTCGAAGCAGGTTGTCCGGGAGAAGCATGGCCGCGTCCTGTACCTGAGCAAAGACAAAAGAGCGGCAGCTTCCTGTCCCCGACCCGGGGCCTTGTGACCTACGACGTGACAAAGATCGAATTCACGGAAGCGAACCGGGACGACCTGAGGATTGGCCGGAAAGGCTGGAACAGCGCACCGATCGTCCACAAGGTATTCGGCGATGCCTACCTGCTTCTCCTCTGCCTGAAGAATACCGGAATGATCGGAATCCTGAGAGAGGTCTTTCCGCAGGATGGGGATTATGAACTCGTTCCTGCCCACCTCCTCTGCGACATTCTCCGCAATGGCGGCGGAATCCATTGTTATGACTTCATGGAACAGTCTTTGCGTCCCTTGTTCTTGGCGATGCTGCGACGGAAACCCCTGGCGCTGATGCGAAGTTCTATGCCCTTCTCGGGGAGGACAGAACCCGAACGGCGTTCTTCCGGGCGTTTGTCGCCAGCCTGCGGGAGAAAGGGGAGGCCTGCAGGTATGGCTGCTATGTTGACACCATCCCTCTCCCCGGCAGGCTGACAGACAATCCCTTCCAGGAACTGTCTGCCCACGGCGCAGGTAGGGTGCGCAGACCGGTGCGGCTTGCCATTGTGCTGGAGAAAACGACCGGATACCCGGTCTGGTTCGATGTCATTCCGTTGGATGTGGGGGATCTTCAGGCAGCCTGGCAGGTGATGACGGATGTCTCGGAAGCGCTGGATCTGGAGACCGATTCCCTGGCTCATGATTCCGCCTATGTCTCTGAAGATCTGGCAGAGTGGATTCATCAGGGCACGGAAAAGAGCATGATCGCCCGGCTGCCGGACAGGATGGCGCGTTCCTGCGGGTTTCGAAACCGAGAGGTCTGGGAAGCGGTCATTCAGGAGTCCTGCCAGTTCCGCCTGAACGGCCATGTCTGGTACGGCAGGAAGATTCCAAAGAAGATATACGGCTTTGGGAAGTTCTGCTCTCTGTACGCAGAGCAGGAGACTGCCCTCCGATACCAGCGGGATTTCCTGGAAGAGCAGGCGCAGGACGGGGGAAAGGAAGAGCCTGATTTTCTGATCCTGTTTGCAGACCGGGATGCTGCACCAGGGGAGATCCTTGCGCAGTACCTTATGCGGCAGGAGACGGAGAGAAGCATCAAGAGCGGGGATGGCTATACGGAAGCACTTCCGCTTCGTGCGTGGACCGATCAGACCGTGCGGGGAAAGATCCTGCTGGATGGGATCGAGGTCATCCTTGATCTGCAGCTTCGGAGGGAGATTCTGCCGGATGGGATGAAGGGCTCTCAGATCATCGGAAAGCTCCAGTCGCTGATGTGCTGTCAGAACCGCAGCGGGAAGGTCATCATCGAGCAGCCGAACAGACAGGTGAGGGACATCTACAGGCTGTTTTCCGTACCGGTACCGGCTGTCGTAGATATCGCGGAATTCAGAAAGAACACGCTTGGCATTGACACCCGGTGAGACCACAGAGGGCCTGGCGGTGGGCTGATCCGCAGAGAATCCGGAGAGCACAGACCGAAAGGAAACTCCGGAGGAGGACAGGTGCCATCTGGTGCTGTCCTTTTCCATGACCACTGAAAAAGAAGAGAAGTGACAGAATTGCGGAGCATATCTGTGCAGCATCCCGCTATAGCAGGTACAACGTTTGAAAATAATCTTGAAAACAACGTTATATTTCAAAAAGACAGACGATAATCTTCAAATTTTTTTGCAAAAAGGGCTTGCAATCTTTCTGGGGGCATAGTATTATACTCCTTGTCCGAGGGACGGAAACAAAAACAAAGCCCAAGGATGAAACAAATATGGCTCGTTGGTCAAGAGGCTAAGACGTTGCCCTCTCACGGCAAAATCATCGGTTCGATTCCGGTACGAGCTACGAACCCTTTCTCAGAGATGAGAAAGGGTTTTTCGTTGTCTTCAGGAGGAATGCAGGCAGGGACAGCAAACGTCAGAGAAACCCGGAGAAAACCCGAATGCGGGCTCCGCTCCGGTCCTCCCTGTGTTACAATGTCTTCGAACCAGAAAAAGGCGGATAAGACAATGAAGACGAGAGTATATATTGATGGACAGAGCGGGACGACAGGCCTGCAGATCTACGACAGAATCGGAGCAAGGGATGACCTGGAACTCCTTCGGATCGACGAGGACAAGCGCCATGACCCGGCGGAGAGACGAAAGTTTCTGAATGCGGCGGACATCGTGTTCCTGTGCCTTCCGGATGACGGGGCAAGGGAAGCGGTCTCCATGATCGACAGCGAACATGTGCGGGTCATCGATGCCTCCACAGCGCACCGCACGGCAGATGGCTGGGTCTACGGCTTCCCGGAGCTCTCGAAGGAGCAGCGGGAGAAGATCCGGACCGGAAAGCGGATTGCAAATCCCGGCTGTCATGCGACGGGCCTCATCTCCACGGCAGCGCCCCTTGTCCGGATGGAGATCCTCCCGAAGGACTATCCCCTGACCTTCTTCTCTCTGACAGGATACAGCGGCGGCGGCAAGAAGATGATTGCGGCGTATGAGGCAGAGAATCGCGAAGAAAAGCTCTCCGCCCCCGGCATCTACGGCCTCACCCTGCAGCACAAGCACCTGCCCGAGATGCAGAAGATGACGGGCCTTACCCATGCACCGGTCTTCCTCCCTGTAGTGGATGACTACTACAAGGGAATGGCGGGAACCATCCTGCTGCAGAACCGGCTCCTGAATGGTACGCCCACCGCAGAGGAGATCTGCGAAAGGCTCCAGGAGTACTACGCCGGGGAGCACTTTGTGACCGTTGCAGATTTCGGGGACCACGACAAGACCCTGTACGCAAACGAGCTGGCAGGGACCAACTACCTGAAGATCGTGGTGTGCGGCAATGAGGAACAGACCACCGTCACCGCCCTCTTTGACAACCTGGGCAAGGGTGCCTCCGGCGCCGCGGTCCAAAACATGAACCTGATGCTGGGGCTTCCCGAGAACACGGGACTCGAGTGAGCAGCACGCCGCAGAAAGCGCGGCATGGAGGTAGCAATGTTTCGAGACGAGGAACTGGAAAATCTGGTCGCAAGAAAAGACTACGAGCAGATCCGGAAGTATGTAAATGAGAAGAAGACAGAGCTCTATCAGGAGGCGGACGAGGGAGACCGGGAAAAGCTCCAGACGCTCCTGGGCAGGCTCCAGTTTGACATCGACGACGTGACGAGGGGTGCCTCGACCAGCGAGATCGCCTACATGGAGATCGGAAAGCTGATCGGCATCTGCGACACGATCCGAAGGCTCCTGCAGAGCGCGGACAAGAGCGAGGCGGACTTAAACCTCTTTGGCGAGGAGAAGGACCTGCCCGCTGACACGCTGGCCATCGCGGAAAAGCTCTACCGCCAGGGCTGCATGACCGACACGGAGCTGGCAAAGCAGCTGGGCCTTCCCCTGGAGGACCTGCTTACGGAACTCAGGACCCTGGAGGAGGTCGGCATGGTGTTCATGACGAGCGCCGGAAAGTTCCAGCTCCTCTCCCTGACAGACCTCGGCAGCCAGTACGTCGAGGAGGTCGACAAGGCGGCAAAGAAGCACTTTGGAAAAGTGGACTGAAGAAGAAAATCCTGACATCCGGAGGAATCCCGCTGCGGATTCCCCGGATGTTTTTGTCTTCCGAGAAAGACCCGGGAAGGCGAAGAGCGGGAGGGAGAGTACCGCAAAAGGCGGCATCGGGAGGACGGCAAGTGTCATGCCCGCTTCGAAAGTTCGGCTTCTCTCCGGGTTTCGTGGTATCCTTATCGGCGGGGCGCTGCCCCCTTGGAGGAAGGGATATGTTGATCATTCGCGATTATGAGGATGGCGACAGGCTGCCGCTGTCCATTCTGTATCAGAGCATCAGAAGGCAGGAGTTTTCCTGGGTAAAGAAGGGGGAGGCAACTCTGGATGAGTTTGCAAGGGACACCAAGGGAGAGGCGATCCTCGTCGCCGATGACGACGGGTACCCGGCAGGGTTCCTGTCCATCTGGACCCCGTCGAAGTTCATCCACTGCCTGTACGTGGACCGGGACTGCAGACGGCGCGGCATCGGGTCCGCCCTCATCGAGGAGGCGGGAGAGCGCTACGGATATCCGCTTCACCTCAAGTGCATGGACGTCAATGAGAAGGCAAAGGCGTTTTACAGGGACAGTGGCTGGAAGATCACCCAGAAGGAGCAGCTCTCCTACGGGCTCTGCCTTCTGATGCAGCTCGATGAGAAGACCAGAAAGAGAGTGTGAAAGCGCATGGCAGTCCGACTGCTCACTAACCCCACGGCAAGCCGTGGGGGTTGTGGCAACACAGCCCCATCGGCGTAACGTGAGGACTGCAGCACCATCACAGCCCTGAGTGAGTAGCCAGAGCCTGTCCGAAACCTTCGGATTGCGG
>ONMH01000125.1 GCA_900318875.1 uncultured Lachnospiraceae bacterium
GCCCGTCTGCGCAAAGACAAGGGCACAGATCGTCTATCTTCCGACAGAGGACTTCTTTTACAGCTGGATGCGGGTTGGAGATGTGGGGAAGTACTTTGCGGACTTCTTTGCCGACTTCTCAACGGAGCGCTATCAGGCGCTCTGCGGGCAGATGGAACTGCCCATGGAGCAGAAGGTCTGCACGCTGTCAACCGGCATGCGGGCAAAGTGCAGGGCGGCGGCGGCGCTGTCGCGGTCTGCCAGCGTCTTTCTCCTGGATGAGCCCTTCAACGGCATCGACCTCATGGCGAGGGACCAGATCCTCGGCGCAATCCTGGAGACCTTGTCCCCGGACAATGCCATTGTCATATCCAGCCATCTCGTCGAAGAGATTGAGCCCGCCGTGAACCGGGCGATCTTCTTCCGGGAGGGACGGGTGGCAGCGGATCTGGACATCGAGGAGCTGCGCGCCCGGGAGGGCGTGTCCCTTGCGGACAAGTACCGGGAACTGATGATGGAAAAGGAGGCCTGACATGGCAAAGCTGCTGCACTATGAATTCCGAAAATCGAGGAGCGCCCTTCTTGCGCTTCTTGTCTGCACCGCGGTGGGGGAGGGCATGCTCCTTTTGGGAACCGCCCTTCTGCCGCAGGGAATCTTTCTCCTCAGAGGCGAGCCGGATCTTGGCGGCTTGCCGATGTTTCTTCTGCTTGTGGGATCCGGGCTCCTCTCCCTGTGCGGGACCTTTGGCGTGATGCTCTGCAGCCTTATGCCCGTCTGGGCGCTGCGGAGGGAGCTGAACTCGGACCAGGGTCTGATGCTGTTTCTCATTCCGGAGAATTCCTTTGCCGTCCTTGGCGCCAAGGTCCTGCAGAACGTTCTGATACTTGCTGGCTCGGTCATGGCCTATGGACTCCTTGCCCTGCTGGATGTCTCTCTTCTTGCTGTGCGGGGCATCGGGCCGGAGGCACTCTCAGAGGTGATCCAGTTTGACCCCGCCGGCAGCAGCACCTGGGGAGTCTTTCTCCCCACCCTGGGGATGGTGGCACTCTCGTGGCTCACAATCCTGATGATCTGCCTCTTCAGCATCGTGCTGCAGGCGTCGTTTTTCCGGGGAAAGCGAGGCGCCTTCTGGATCTCCCTTCTGATCGATCTGTTTCTGGTTCTTCTGATCCTGCGGGCAGACAGCCTCTCTTCCGGCGGAACGGGCATCCTCTCTGCGCTGATCAACTGCGGCGCCGTCGTTCTCCTGTACCTTGTCTCCGGCTGGATGATGGACAGACATGTCAGCCTCTGACCGGCGGATACCGCCTGTGTGCGCCAGACGACCACCTGTCGCAAAAAGGTGGAAATGAGGCCTCCCTTCGCATAGGATGAGAGTGTCAGGAGGACAGAGGAGGCAGCGCATGAAGGTCAGTGTCCGCATTGAGCAGAACATCAGGGAACCGGAGGTGGTCATTCTGACCGACCGGATGACAGAGGAGGTGGAGGAAATCCTCCAGAAACTCTCCGCAGAGGCCCCGCAGATGCTTGCGGGCTTTCAGAAGGACACGGTGCGGATCCTCTCCCCGGAGGAGATCCTGCGGGTTTATGCCCAGCAGGGCAGGGTCTATGCGGGCACAGACGCGGGGGAATACCTCCTTCACTTCCGCCTCTATGAGCTCGAGGAGAAACTGAAACGGTATTCCTTTGTGCGGATCTCCAACTCGGAGATCATCAGCCTGAAGCGGGTGCGGCACTTCGACCTGAGCCTGACCGGCACCATCTGTGTCATCCTGATGGACGGAACCAAAACCTTTGTATCCCGGCGGTATGTGTCGAAAATCCGGCAGATGCTGGGCGTCTAGGAGAGGAGAACAGCTATGAAAAAGCAGAAAGAGACAGCAATCGGAAGGATACTCTTTGCGCGGTGCTTTGTTGGCGCCCTCATCGGAGTCGCCATCAGCACCCTGATCACAGTGACCAGCTCCGCCATCTGGGGGGATGGAAACTACTATCCGGTTCCTCCGGCGCTGGCAGCGGAGTGCGGCGGGGAGCTGAATGCCGTGCTCCGGCAGACGCTGTTTTCTCTGCTATACGGTGCAGCCTTTGGCGGGGCGGGTGAGATCTGGTCCCTGAACTGGAGCCTGCTCCGGCAGACGCTGGTGCACCTTGCGGTCTGCTCCGCGGCGACCTTCCCGATCGCATGGCTGATGCACTGGATGAATCACTCCGCGGCAGGGGTGCTCTCCTACTTTGGCATCTTTTTTGCGATTTACGTTTGCATCTGGTGCGCGCTGGTGTTCTCTGCAAGGCGAAGCGTTGCCAGAATGAACCAGAAGCTGGAGAGCGGAGACGGAGGAAAACACTGAGGATGTGCATGGGCAAGGCAGCCGGGGCGGAGCGCCCCGGCTGCCTTGTCTTTGCCCTGCGGTCCTTTCCTGCCATGTCTTATCATGCTAATATTAAAAGGGATAAGACAAAAGCAGCAACTGTCAGACACGGGGAAGGCGTGGGGACATGGAAGAGAATCAGCTGGAGAAAGAGGAACAGCGTCCGGAGGAGCTGAAGGAGAGAATCCTCGAGCTGGAGCAGGAGGTGTCAAGACTTCGGTGCATCCTTTATGCCCACGGGATCCCCTTTGCCAGGGAGGAGGCAGGAAGGCAAGAGAAGAAGGCGGCACCCCAGGGACCATCGGAAACAAAGCGCACCCGCGAGGCGTTTGAGAGGGCGCAGGCAGCGCGGATCCGTCAGCCCAGGGAGATCACGGAGCAGATGGCAAGGGGTTACTTCTACTATTTCCACGGCAGAACGGATGTCTTTGCGCTCCGCACCGGCAGGCCATCTGCAAAGACGGGACACTACGGGTACTATCCTCCGTGCAGATATCACGGGAATTGGAGTGTCTGTCCAAGGTATGATGATAAGTCCGTTACCTGTTCCAAGTGCGCAAAGCGGCAGTACCGGGAGCTGAAGGGCAGCGACATCCTGGCGCACCTTCGCGGGGAGAAGGAGGACTGCTCCGATGTGATCGGCGTGTACCCGATCCGGAAGGATAATACCTGCTGGTTCATGGTATTTGACTTTGACGACCACGACCTTGATAAGGACGCCTTCGCGGAGGCGGGGACCGGGTGGATGGCGGAGGTGAACACGCTCCGCGGAATCTGCGCGCAGAACGGGATCCCGTGCCTTGTGGAGCGCTCCCGCTCCGGAAACGGCGCACATCTGTGGCTGTTCTTCGCAGAGGCAGTCCCGGTAAAGGAGGCGCGGGCCTTTGGATTTGCGCTCCTTGCGCAGGGCGCAAAGTCTCTGGATCTGCCCTCGTTCCGCTACTACGACAGGATGATCCCGAATCAGGATCGGCTGACCGGAAAGGGGCTTGGAAATCTCGTCGCCCTGCCGCTGCAGGGGAGGGCATTGAAGCGCGGAAACAGCGCGTTTGTCGATGAGAACTGGGATGCCTGTCCGGATCAATGGGCGGTCCTCGGGAGCACGGGGAGAGTGGACAGGGAGACACTGCGCGAGAAGACAGCGGAGTGGAAGACAGACGAAACCATCGTTCCCTTGGATGTGGAGGAGCAGGAGGAGAACGGACATGGCAGAAAGCGGCATGGGAGAGCATCTCTCCTCCGCAGTGCTGCCATCGACCCCGAAGACGCCGACGGCCCGGTGTCCATTGTGCGGGCGGACAGGCTGTACATCGGAAAGAAGAACCTGCAGCCGGCGCTCCGGAATGCCCTGCGGGGCCTTGCGACCTATTGGAACCCGCAGTACTTTGAAAACCAGGCGCGGGGATTCAGCAACTACAAAACTCCAATGATCGTCTACTGCGGGGAGGAGATCGGGGAGGATATCGCCCTGCCCAGAGGCTGTCTGGAAGAAGTGGAGACCCTGCTGGATGAGGCAGGCATCCCCTACACGGAGAAGGATGAGAGAAACGGCGGAAGGCCGATCCGAGCATCTTTTAAGGGAACCCTCTATGCCAATCAGCAGGATGCGGTGGATGCTCTTCTTGCCTGGGATAATGGAATCCTCGCCGCGGCAACGGGCTTTGGAAAGACCGTGGTCGGCGCTTATCTCATCGCGGCAAAGAAGGTCAACACGCTGATCCTGGTGCACAACACCGAGATTCTGGAGCACTGGCTCCGGGATCTGAATCAGTTTCTTGTGATCGATGAGCCGCTTCCCACCTACCAGACAAAGAGCGGGAGAACCAGGACGAGGGCGAGTCTTGTCGGGGAGAAGCAGGGGACCAGGAATACGCTGACCGGCATCGTGGATGTCGCCATGGTCTCCTCCCTGGGAAAGCCGGGGAACATCAGCCCTGTTGTCTGTCAGTACGGCATGGTCATCATGGACGAGTGCCACCACGGGGCGGCGCCCACGATGGATGCGGTGCTCCGGGAGATCAATGCGAAGTATGTCTACGGCATGACGGCAACGCCAAAGCGCGATGACGGGCAGGAGAAGCGAGCCATCATGCAGTTCGGGGACGTGCGGTGGCGGTACATGGCAAAGGAGCATGTCTCGGAGCTAAAGTTCGATCACTTTGTCCTCCCGAGGTTTACATCCCTTGTCACGGCAGACCCGGAGAACACGACGCTCCAGGAGGCGGAAAAGCGCATGACAGAAAGCGATGCCCGCAACGCCATGATCGTGCAGGATGCAAAGAACTGCGCTGCAGGCGGCAGGACGCCGCTGGTGGTGACCCGGCGCCGCGACCATGCCTTCCATCTTGCAGCGCTCCTTAAGGGCGCCGCAGACCATGTCTTTGTCCTGACTGGT
Source organism: uncultured Lachnospiraceae bacterium (assembly GCA_900318875.1). GTDB lineage: Bacteria > Bacillota > Clostridia > Lachnospirales > Lachnospiraceae > CAG-791. The sequence goes on from ONMH01000125.1 coordinate 4,745, forward strand.
GCGGCAAAGCGGGCGGATCGGGATGCCATGCGGGAAGAGATGCTCTCCGTCCCGGACACGGAGTCCCTGATTCTGATCGCCACTGGGCAGTACATCGGAGAGGGATTCAACTTTCCAAGGCTTGACACCCTGCTCCTTGTCATGCCGATCTCCTTTGCGGGAAATGTCGAGCAGGTGGCGGGGCGACTCGACAGGACCTACCGGGACAAGACCAGTGTCTGGATCTACGACTACGTGGACGCCCACCTTCGGATCCCGGAGGTCATGTACAACCGACGGCTTAGAACCTACAGGAAGATGGGATATCAGATCTTTGGCGGACCGGACACGAAAACAGGGGCAGCAGGGTATCTCTATCAAAAGCGGCAGAGTACCACGTCCATTTGTCAAAATGGGCGTGGGTGAATGCCGTCACTGATTCTGAATATACGTTTTGATATTAGTCAGACTG